>NZ_JBYSWB010000002.1:0-428522 GCF_058986725.1 Pseudomonas sp. GW821-FHT01A09 | reverse complement strand
GTCCTCGACGGAAGCTGGGACTAACGCAGCGGCGTCCTCGACGGAAGCTGGGACTAACGCAGCGGCGTCATCGACGGAAGCTGGGACTAACGCAGCGGCGTCATCGACGAGTGCTGCGACTGAAGAAACAGCGTCGGACACGAATGCTGAGACTACCAGCAAAGAGCCAGTCACCACGCTCAAATATCAAGCCCCGCCTGTCAGGGCTGACAGAGAGGCAGCGCTGAGTCCCTTTCAGCAATTGATGAAGGATATTAGGGACGAATCAGCAAAGATGAAAGGCAGACGTAGCTCCACGGTCGACGATAAGGTTGCCGGTAGTGAGGCTAATGACGATCAGTCAGGCGTCAAAACTGAGGCTACCGGAAGCATACCAGTCACCGAGCGCCGTGTTGCAACCACTCTTGTAAACCCTGATAACGCGACAAAGCTGAGCCCCTGGGATGAAGTTTTGAATGAAATGAAGGCCAAAGCAGATGCGATCAAAGCCAAGTATAACCCCGAACTCGTGCACACGGGCAACGCTGACGCTGCACCAATTAATGATGTAGTCATTTCAAATGCCGATCCTAGATTCACGATAACGAAAAGACCACTTAACCTCCCTGAGCGCGCTAACTTTTTTGCGCTTCGTCAGGCTGCTGAAACTATCGGTGCCATGATCGACTATAACTTGCGCCGCGATGTGGACGTGGAGAATATAAAGAAACTAAAAATGAGTCTTGCTGAGGGTAAAATTCCAACTTTAAGACACTCTGACAAGCCTAGCCTTGACCCTCTTCGTATTACAAGGCCTAGTGATCCGCGCACCATTGATCACCTGCCCGCGGACATGCAAGATGTATTGGAAGAACTATGCAGGTCGAATTCAGTACTGGATGATACATGGAAAGAGCTTTCGGACTATATGGTGAACAAGGGGGTACAGTTGATAGCGATGAAGCTGGGAGATCCTAAGTTAAGGTTCGTTCAGGGCAGAGACGAAACAATCACCGCAGGCTTACTTGTCGACACTGTACATGGAGCAAAAATACCCAACATCGCTTCCAATACTCGTTAAAAATGGAATATTCATTTGTGGTGTTACCGACCCAAGCGGATATCCTGACCCGCATCGCCCAGCACTTCCAACTGCCCGTCGAAGCCGTGCGGTTGGAATCCAGCCTGGTCTACGACCTCGGCGCGGATTCCTCGGATGTCCTGGACCTCTGTATTCAGGTCAGCGACCACTACGGTTGCGACTTGAATACCGAGCAGATGGCGCGCATCCGTACCGTGGGCGATTTCTACCAGTTGGTGTACGACGCTTGCGTCAGTACAGCATCGGGTAACTTCGCTCAATAGGGAAACAGTCCCCCTTGACAGGCAGATAATCGCTCAGATATCTGCCTTTTTTTCGTATGGATTTTATCTCCCATCGTTCGGCAAAAATCAGACTTGTCTCATAGTTTCGCGCGATATTAACTCCTATAGTGCCCTCGCTCCCGCCACAAGGGAGGCGTCAGCCACTAGAACACTGAATAGGAGGTCAACTTCCCATGTCCAACGTTGCAAATCCGCTGACCCCGGTTGCCTACGTCCTGGGAGCCATCGAGTTACGGATCGATGGCGTTCTCTCGTTCGAGAATCAAACGGTCCATCTCCCTCCCAAAGAGCTTTGCGTATTGCGTGTGTTGTTGGAATGCTCCGGTCAGATCGTCAGCAAGGACAGGCTGATGCAGCATGCCTGGCCGGGGGGCGACATCTGTGAAGAGTCGCTCACGCGCTGCATCTACTCGCTGCGTAAATGCCTTGGGCTATACCGGCACTACGTGGTCACCGTCTACGGCAAGGGTTATCGCCTGGCCTGCAATGTCGAGCGATTGCCATCGACGGTGTCGGCGTCAGAACCCGTTGTCCGCCGTTCGCTCTTGGCGCGCCGGCTGTTGCCTGGCTTGTTCCGCAAGGCCCGCGCCCATCGTCTGCGGCCGCTGACGTGCAAATCCAGGGCCGCTGGCCGTTGGTGCATCCACTATTCGCTGCACTGTGCCGCGCCGCTGCCGGGGATGCGCATGGTCAGCAAATCCGGTGTGGGGTTCTCCGTACTGGGCATCTTCAAGTCATGAAGCGCTTTGCCCTGGCGACTCTACTGGGCGGGTGGCTAGGCAGCGCATCGGCCTACTGCTGGGATGCCGCCGCGCTGCGCTATTCCCTCGACCCATTGCTGTTGCACGCCATCGCTGACGTCGAGTCCGCTCAGCGCGCCGACGCGGTGCACGTCAACGCCGATGGCTCACGGGATATCGGCCTTATGCAGATCAACAGCTTCCATTTCGCCCGCCTGGCCAGTCAGGGCATCACCGAGCGTCGACTGCTCGAGGATCCTTGCTTGTCGGTGTCCACCGGGGCGCAGATTCTTGCCGATTTCGTTCGTCGGCATGGCTACAACTGGACCGCTGTCGGCGCTTACAACGCCGGCAGCCGGCCCGAGCGCCATGCCCAGCGCATGCGCTACGCAAAAAAAGTCTGGCAGCGCTATCAAAGCCTGACCGGCGAGGCCCGGCCTGCACCGACCTGAGCGGTGACCGGCCAGCGAGAATTCAATCAGGATTGCCCGCGTCTCGACCATTAGCATGGCGGCGATAGGGCGCTCTTGCGCCATTCAACGCGTAACGATCGGATAAACCATGCACGACTTGCAAACACACGCGTGTGTACTGCGCATTTTCAACGGGCCATTACAGGGCTGTGAGTTTGTCCTGGAGCGGCCCAGCACGCTGTTCCTGGTGGGGCCGCCAGCAACCTTCTGCGACGATGCGAACATGCCTAGCCTCCCCGCCGAGGCGATTTACATCCCGCTGGAGCAGGGCGGACGCAACTTCGAGGTGCTGCTGGCGGACAACAGCCGTGAAGGCTGTGTGGTGCGCGAGCTGGGGGAGGAGTGCCAGGAACGCAGCGTCGTTTTCCAGACGCTCGCCTTGGTCGGCGAATTGAAAATCGCCCTGCGCAGTGTGGACGAGCCTTGGGCTGAAAGCCTGCTGCTCGATCTGCCCCCCGGCGCTGCACCCGCTGGCCCGACCAAGCCCATGTCGGCGCGGATGATTCCCTGGTGGGCGACAGCATCGGCGCTGTGCTTGACGATCGCTCTGCTGCTGGGCGGGTGGTACTCGCTGCGCACCAGCCCGGTCAGCGATGTGCGCGACCTGATCGCCGGTTCGCCCAGCGAGCTGCAGGTGCTGGCGGGCCCCTCGCGCAAGGTCTATGTCATGGCCGCCAGCGAGCGCGATGCCGGCTGGGCGCGGCAAGTGCTCATGCGCAATGGCCACGATGCCCGCCAGGTGGTGGTGAGCTACGAAGAGCGCATGCGCCTGCAGCGGGTGCTCGCCCATCATTATCCCTACCTGGTCTATCACCGTATCGACCTGAGCGATCCCGGCGTGCCGCAGTTGTGGGTCAGCAATCAGCGCAATCTCATGACCGCGCAGTTGCAGACGGATATCGAAGCACTGCTGGTGGCCAACGTGCCCTATGCCACCCAGGCGCGAGTGCGCCACAGCGATGACCGCACATTGATCACCGCGGCCGAGCAGGGCCTCGCGCGCCTCGCCGTCCCTTATCAGCGCCTCGACAAGGCCGACTCCGTGACCTTCACCCTGCAGGGCAGTCTGCAAGACGGCGAGCTGGTGGCGGTGCGTGATTATGTCAACGAATACTACCGGTTGTGGGGGGATCGCTACGTTCACTTCGCAGTCGAGTTGAAGGACGACTGGCTCAAGGGCAAGTCGTTCCAGTATGGCCCGCAGGGCTACATCAAGATGACGCCGTCATCCTGGTATTTTCCCAAACCTCTCTAAGGCAGGTGTCAAATGGCTGGTTCAGTAAACCCCCCTTACTCGTTTCATGACGACTTTCTCGGCTCCCAGGCTGAAAAGTTCGAAACTGGCGCGGTGAAGCTCAAGAAAGTACTCGACGACGCGCTCGACGCGTTGCATGGCGATGCGTCTGACCCGACGCTGCTGGCCGAGTACCAGGCTGCATTCTCGTCCTACAACGTGTTCCGCAACGCCGCGACCAACACGGTCAAAGGCTTCAAGGAAGTCGACTCGGCCATCATCCAGGCGGCTCGCTGATCGATTTCGTTTCGTCATCTGGCCAGTGCGCGGCTGCGCCTGGCCTTTTTCATGAGTACAGCTATGTCAACCCTATCCCTAAGCGCCGCGGTGCCCGTGGGTGCCCGCATCGCGATGTTGCCCGGCGCGGCCGAATCCACCGTCATGTCGCTTGAGGACCGCCTGGTCCAAGGGTTCGCCACGTCCTCGGTGCAGACCGAACGCGATGCGGCGGCCATCAACGCCATGCTTGACCGCCCGGACATCACCAACCCCGAGGTGCTGGCGCAACTGCAGATCCGCATGGCCGAGTACAACATCGACGTCAACCTGCTCAACACGCTCGTGCGCAAAGGCGTGGGCACCGTCGAAACCTTGCTGCGGTCGTCATGAAAAAAATCCTATTGCTATTGGTGGCGTGCGGCATGTTGGCCGGCTGCCGTGATCCCAGCTTGCTGGAGGGCCTCGACCAGCTTCAGGCCAATGAAGTGGTGTCGGTGTTGCAGCGCAACAACATCGCGGCGCACAAGCAAGAGAACGGCAAGTTGGGCTATTCGGTGCGCATCGGCAAGGCGGATTTCGCCGCTGCAGTCGATCTGCTCAATACCTATTCGCTGCCCTCCAAGCCTCGCACCGAAGTCGCGCAAATGTTCCCCGCCGATGCGCTGGTGGCGTCGCCACGGGCTGAAAAAGCACGGCTTTATTCCGCGCTCGAACAACGCCTGGAGCAGTCCCTGAGCACCCTGGACGGGATCGCCGGTGCCCGTGTTCACGTCAGCTACGATCTGGATGCCGGGGAGGGCGGGCGCAAGGCCGCGCCGATTCATATCTCCGCATTGGCGGTCTATGAACGGGATATCGAACCTCAGTTGTTGATCAACGACATCAAGCGTTTTCTGCGCAACAGCTTTGCTGGTGTCGAGTACGAGAATATTTCCGTGGTGCTGTCCAAGCGCTCGTTGATCCAGCATGCACCACCATCGCTGCAGCCAACCCCCTCGACCCTGCCGCTGTTGTTCGGGCTGATTCTAGGCATGGCGTTGTTGCTGGGCGGCGCGTTCGGCTGGTGGCGATATCAGGAAGGCCGCAAAGAGGCGAGCAAGCATGCCCCCGCGCCATGATGCGCTGCGCCGAATCATCGAGCAGCCGCTGGACTATCTGCACCCCCGGCGCCTGGCACTGCCCACTGACATGAATACCGTGGCCGTGCGCGCGGCCCTGAACCCCTTGGTGGTCGATGGTCTGGCGTTGAGCGAACTGCCGCCGGACGTCGCGCTCGACCACTCCTGGTCGCGGCTTTGGGTCGAACACTGGCGGCTGTTGCCCAAGGTGGCGAGGTTGCTGGGGGCTTACCTGCAGTGGGGCCATCTGGCGATCGGCGGCCATTCCCGCCAGTTGAGTGCCAGCCAGCGCCGCTTTGCGGTGTGTGATCTGGGGCAGCGCCATGCCGTTGCGTTGGCCCCGGGTCAGGCGCTTGAGGATCGAATCGAGGCCGCCGGGCTCAGCGCCTTGCTGGCCTGGCGCGCGCGTCTGCCGAAGGCCTTGGGTGAGCGTCTGGTGCTGATGTTCAGCCCCGAGGCAGAGGCGCTGCAGCACCAGTTTCCTATCCACCAGCCGGACCCTCGGCTATTTATTCTGGCGGTACAACATGCTCGACTCCCTTAGAGATCTTTCCGACGTGCAGCGCGGCGAATCGCTGTTGCTCGGCGCCGCGGACCTGGCGGCGGCGCGGGCGCGTCGGCAACTGTTGGCGCAGGCACGCCGTCGTGCCCAGGAATGCGTCGCGCAAGCGCAGCAGGATGCTCAGCAGGTGCGGCGCGCGGCCTATCGCGAGGGTTACCTCGACGGCATGCTGCACGCCGGCGGCGAACTGGCGCAGGTGTTGCTGGCCGAGCAGGGCGTAGGTGCACGGGTGCGCCGCGACGCGGTGGGGCAGGTCAAGGCCATGCTCCAGGAGCTGTTGCTGAGCGAGGACTGGACGCAAGTGTTGTTACAGCGCTGGCTGGCCGACCTCGAAGAGATGCCTGGGCAAACCTTGCACCTGCTGCTGCCCGTGCAGTGCAAGGCGTCCCATGCCGCGTTGCGCGCGCGCCTGCAAAGTGATTGGGCCGGTGCGATACATGTCGAATATCACGCCGAAGAGCGCTTCGTGTTTCGCGTCGATGACCATCTGCTCGAACTCGATGTGCCGGTCCTCGGCGAAAAGCTCGCGCCGCGTCTGGCCAGCCAGTTGCCAGCCCTGCGTGAAGGCGTGAAGACCCTTGACGACGTCGGCCGCGAAGCGATCAAGAGCTGGATGGAGCGCATCATCGGCGCCGCCACATTCAATACGGAGCAAGACGCACAATGACCATCACCCTGGATACCAGCGGGCTCGATATCGGTCGATCGACTGGTGCCGATACTGTGATCGACCTGCAGCAGCGCATACAGTCGGACCCCACGATGCGTCGGCCGGATCTGGATTTCGACGACTTCTACCGCGCTTTGGAGGGCCGCGGCGAGCAGTGGAAGGATGACGTATTCCGTTTTGTCGTCGGCTATGAAAACGCCGCCGGTGAACGTCCTTATCGTACCAATGGCGAGCAGATGAAAATATTGCTCGCTGTGCTGGAGAAGATGAAGGGCGAAGGCCTGGACAAGTCTGATCTCTATAAGGAAACCTACCAGGCGTTCGCCACCGTGTTCGGCATCAAGGGCTTTATCAATCATTTCAAGCAGGAGGCCTTCGATCCGGGGGCAGTGGCCAAGCTGGAGGAGGAGAACAGCTGGTGACTGCGGCGCCCGGCGAACGGTGCACGGGCCCCGCAGCGGACAAGACTGCTGAAAAATGGCAGAATCGCGCTCCGCGTTTTTGCGGTATGCGCGCGTGCCCTGCCGTGCGTGGTTCGTCAGCTTAGGGATTTTTCGTGAGACTTCACCTGTTACCTTCGTTATTCGCCTTGCTGGCGCTGGCCGGCTGCGCAGCGGCACCGGCTCCTGTTGAACAGATGCGCTTGAGCGATCAGGCCATCGACCAGGCCCGCGCCGTCGGCGCCACCGTAGACACCGCCGAGTTCAAGCTGGCGGTGGAAAAAATGACCCAGGCGCGCGGCGATATGGCCGACAAGGCCTTCAAGGCGGCGCGTCTGCAGGCCGAGCAGGCTGAGCTCGATGCCCGCGTGGCCGAGGCCAAGGTGCTGACGCAAAAGAGCCAGGATCAACTGGCTGCCAGCAATGTTCGTCTCGACCGCCTGCGCAAGCAGTTGCAGGAGGGTCAATGAATCCGAAATCGATGCGGATAGCGGCGCTGATGGTTGCAGGGGCGCTGGTGCTCTCGGGCTGTGCGGTAACGTCCTCGCCCGAGGGGGCGCTTCAACGTGCCAGCGATCGCTATCAGGCTGTTCAGGCCGACGCCAACACGCAGCGCTTGGCCGCCAAAGACGTTGCCCGCGCCGAGGATTCGCTCAAGCGTGCCCAGCGCTTGTCCGGCTATTGGGGAGCAGGGAATGACGTTGTGCATTATGCCTACCTGAGCGAGCGCTACAGCGAGATAGCGCGCCTGCACACGGCGCTGGAACTGAATCAGGAGCGTTTGGCCAAGCTCGAGCTCGACCGTCAGCGTTTGCAATTGGCGCTGCGCGAATCACGGCTGGCCAGTGTGCGTCAGCAGGATCAGTGGGTCGAAGACCAGATCATGAGCCTGACCACCAATGATGCCGACCGCGGCCTGGTGCTGACCCTTGGCGACGTCCTGTTCGATACCGGCGAGGCCGAACTGCAACCCTCCGCCAATCGCACGCTGTTGAAACTGGTGCAGTACCTGCAAGCGAACCCGAAACGCATCATTCGCATCGAAGGCTATACCGACAATACCGGCGAAAGGGCCTTTAACCTGACGTTGTCCCATGATCGTGCGCAGGCGGTGGCAGACATGTTGGTGGATCTTGGAATCGATGAGAAGCGTATCGAGGTTCAGGGGTATGGTGATCAGTATCCGGTCGAGGCCAATGCGTCGGAGCGGGGCAGGGCATTGAATCGGCGAGTCGAAATTGTGTTCTCCGATAATCAGGGCGTGCTCGGCCAAGCTCGATAAATCACATACCAGAAGGGGCGCGACTGAGCGTTCGGTCGCGCCCGCGTTGAGATATCGGCTATATGAATCTCAAAGTGCACTGTTCAAGCGGGCGATGGCGTCTTCATACATTCGATTGCGCCTGTGGCCTTTGCCATAACCGCCACAGGCGGCAACTGTGCCTGATTGAATATGGTCGAGATATTTAAACAAACGTCGGGCTGGAATCTGCGCAATGGAGTAGCCTGATGCGAGCATCCGATCCTGCAAGGTATAGCCCGGTACTCGGTCATCCATACAAAAATGCAGGCCGTGCTGTTTGATGGCTTTGCTGTTCCATAAGGTACAAAAGCTCTTGAGGTGCTCTTCTTTCCATGGTTTGGGAAGACGTCCGGGTATGCCCAGTGCCTGTAGCATCCGGCGGTAATGGTGCTTGCAATAGCGCGAGCCAAAGCGCCACGACGTGCGCAGTAGTCCGCGATCGAGTTGTTCGACACAGCCGACGGCGGCGACCTTGGGGTCTTGGATGCAAAGATCGAGCATCAACTTGAAGACCCGCTCATCGTAAATGAAAGTGTCGGTGTGCATCAGCAGAATGTAGTCGGTATCGATGCGCTCCAGGATCATGTCTAGGGCCTTGCCATGGGCAATGTGCCCCAGCTCGCCTGCGGGCTGTACACGCTCGATGAGATTGATCCAGGACAGGCTGCGCAAATAGGTCGTACTGTCATCGGCAGAGTTGTTGTCCACTACCCATACCGGTACGTCCCGGTTGGCCAGGTGCCTTTGCAGGAGCTCAAGGCACGTCCTGGTCATTTCGCATGTCTTGTAGTTTACAAGTGCAATGCTGAAAGTTGGGGAGGACGGATGTGAATTGGTGCTCATGATGTCGGCCCTGTTGCAGCAATGTTTCAGTAATATGTTCGACGTATCGTTGACGGCTGGTGCCTGAAAGTGAGCGCGTTAAATAGCGGGCGATAGTTGGCTGATCGCTCATTCAAGGGGAGAATGGAGACGATTCATACTTGAAGCCTGGTCAGATGCGTCGATTGGATAAGAGAACTATGCTGGGCCGACTGTGAAATTTTTGTCATGTAGGACTTGTAAAATTGTATCTGGAGTGTAACTAAATATTAGTTTATTAATTGTGTAACAAAATCTTTCCCATTTCTTCGGTTATCCGAAATGTTGTTGTGATCACAGGTGTTGCACCGGTTTGGGGCGTCTCGCTCGGTTTCGAAACGATTTCGGCAATAGCTCAACTGTGCCCGTACACTTCGCAACTGTAGTGGTAGGATAGCGCCAGCGAGTGTACGGAGCGCCGCCCCATGACCAGTCTTTTGCTTTATCAGCGTATCGCCCAGCAGTTGGCCGAGGATATTCGCCGCGGTGTCTATCAACCCGGTGAGCGGGTGCCTTCAGTACGCAAGATGAGCGCGCAGCTCAGCGTCAGCCATGCCACGGTGCTGCAGGCCTATGCCAACCTCGAAGATCAGGGGCTGATCCGCGCTCGGCCGCAATCCGGCTATTACGTGCACCAGACGCCGGCGCTGACTGCCACCACCCCGGACATCGCCCGGGTCGAGCGCCCGGGCCTGGTGACCCGCAGCAGCATCATCCAGCAAGTGCTGGACGAGTCTCGTCGCGAAGGCGTTTTCCCCTTGGGCGCTGCCGTGCCCCATGTCGATTACCTGCCTGTGCGAGCGTTGCATCAGCAGATCGCCAAGGTCACGCGCTTTCAGAGTCCGCGGGCATTCAGTTACATGTTCAGCCCAGGTTTCGAACCGCTGCGTCGGCAGATCGCCATACGCATGCGCGATGCCGGTGTAGTGGTCGACCCCGGCGATATCGTCATCACTCACGGTTGTGTCGATGCCCTGCAGATGGCCTTGCGGGTGCTGACGCGCCCGGGCGATCTGATCGCCGCCGAATCGCCAACCTATTACGGATTGTTGCAGCTGGCCGACTTGCTTGGCCTGAAGGTCATCGAGATCCCCAGCGATCCGGCCAACGGCATCAGCATCGAAGCCTTGCAGCTGGCGGCCAACCAATGGTCGATCAAGGCCCTGGTGCTCACGCCGCGGCTAAGCAACCCCTTGGGCGGGGCCATGCCCGAGGAGCGCCAGAAGCAACTGTTGCGGTTGGCGTCGGACTTCGATATCCAGATCGTCGAGGATGATATCTACGGCGAGCTGATGTTCGAGCAGGGGCGTTACAAGGCGCTCAAGGCCTATGATCGGCTGGGGCATGTGATCTATTGCTCGAGCTTCTCCAAGACCCTCTCGCCGGGCGTGCGGATCGGCTGGATGATAGCCGGCAAGTATCAGGCCGAGGTGCAGCGGCTGCAGACGTTCAGTACCCATTCGGCGTGCAGCGTGACGCAGATGGGGATTGCCAGTTATCTGGAGAACGGTGGCTACGACCGGCATCTGCGCTTCATTCGCCAGGAATATCGCAAGAACCTCAGTGCCTACCAGCTGGCGGTGCAGCAGTTCTTTCCCGAGGGCACCCAGATGACCCGGCCGGTGGGCGGCTTTATTCTGTGGGTCAGCCTGCCTGGGCGAGTGAACACCCAAGAATTGCATGTTCGCGCGCTGGAGCAGGGCATCAGTATCGCGCCGGGGTTGATCTTCAGTAATACCGAGCAGTTCAACCACTGCATTCGTCTCAATTGCGGCATTCCATGGAACCGCGAAGCGGAGCGGGCGCTGATGACCTTGGGGATGCTGGCCAGTCAATTGTGTCAGGAAGTTGCCTCGGGCAGTTTTCTATAGCCTCGTCCCCGAGCGGCTCTTGCCAGTTGCGCTCGGAACGGGGAGCATAGAGTTTTCTCGGCATTTGCTGGGCTGCCTCATGAACCTATTGCAGAACATCCGCTTTGTGTTTCTGAGCCTGGTGCTCATCGCGCCTTTCGGCTTTGCCGCAGGGCCGTCGAGCCCAGCGCCGGTGGCGGAAAAATCGCCGGCTTCGGTCAAATCTTCGTCTGCTGCTGGCAAGGCCGCCAGCGCAAAAACCGGACATGCCAAATCCGCTGCCAGAGCTTCCTCGCCAGCGAAAAAAACGTCCACTAACAAGGTGGCGCGCAAGGACAAGTCACGCAAGGAGTCTGACGTCCTGGCAGCACCAGTGCCTCCCGCCAAGTTGGACCTGACCTTGCCCAAGGCCATGGTCGACAAGCTCGAACCGCCTGCCAAGGAGGCGCAGAAGCCCTCGGCTGGCAAGCCGATCCTCCCGCAGATGTTCGCCGAGAAAAAGCCCGATACCGATGATTTTCAGCTCAACGGCCGCATCCTGAACAACGAAATGGGTCTGCCGATGATTCGCAATGAGGGTCGCCGGGAGATCGAAGGCGCCGCCCTGGATTTCAAGTTCAAGCAATGAGTTGAAACGGCTCGGGCAGTAAATTTACCTGGGTGTAATTTCAAACGCGCGTTTTAGCGGTTACTATCGCTGCTGTTCGAACCCCCTTTCTATCTTGAGGTTGCTGTCGTCATGAAGTGTCGTGAAGGTTGCGGTGCCTGCTGCATCGCGCCATCCATCAGTTCGCCGATACCCGGGATGCCCGATGGCAAACCTGCGGGCGTGCGCTGTGTGCAATTGTCCGCAGCCAACCTTTGCGCGATATTCGGGCAGTCCACGCGGCCGGCGGTGTGCGGGCAGTTCGATGCCGACATCGAGGTGTGTGGTAGCAGCAATGCCGATGCGATGCGTCTGTTGACCTGGATGGAGGCGGTGACGGCCGCTTGAGTGGGGAGGGTGTTCGGTTCGCGAGGTCTTCGACAATAAGGAAAAAAAGATGAGATCGTTGTATCGAATGACAGCGGTACTGGGTGTATCGATGCTGTTGACTGGCATCGCTCAGGCCGAGGATTGGCAAGTGGCCAAGGATCAGGACGGCATTCAGGTTTCACTCAGCGATGTTGCCGGGTCCAAGTACAAGGCTTACCGTGGTGTGGCCTTGATCAAGGCGCCGGTCGCGAAGATTCGCGCGCTGCAGGAGGACGCTGCAGGGGCTTGCGCCTGGATTCACGAATGCAAGCTGCAAAAGCTGCTCAAGCACGAAGGCGATGATGCCTGGACCTACACCCAATTCAATACGCCAATCATGGTCACGCCTCGGGATTCGGTGTTGAAGGTCACTACCACGGTCGGTGCCGACGGCACTGTGACGCGCAAGCTTCAAGGCGTACCGACTTATGTTCCAGAGGAGTCGGGCTTTGTGCGGGTGACTCAGGTTGAAGGCTATTGGAAGCTTGCACCCAAGGGCCCCGATAGCACCGAAGTCAGCTATCAGGTACATACCGAACCCGGTGGCAGCGTCCCGTCCTGGGTGGCGAACAAGTTTGTCGTGGATGCGCCGTTCCAGACCTTGAAGTCGTTGAAGACCCTGGCGGAGAAACCCTGACAGTACAGTTGCTGATTATCGCTATTCGGCATCTACTGTTAGTTGAAGTAAGCAATAAAAAAGGCTGCCCGAGGATAGGGCAGCCTTTTTTGTTCAGGCGGGAAGTCTTACTTGCGATCTTCCAGCTTGACCACGTCGCGTGAAGGCTTGCCGGTGTACAACTGGCGCGGACGACCGATCTTGTACGGGCTGGAGAGCATTTCTTTCCAGTGCGAGATCCAGCCGACCGTACGTGCCAGGGCGAAAATCACCGTGAACATGCTGGTTGGAATGCCGATCGCCTTGAGGATGATGCCCGAGTAGAAGTCCACGTTCGGGTACAGCGAGCGCTCGATGAAGTACGGGTCGGTCAGGGCGATCTCTTCCAGGCGCATGGCCAGTTCGAGTTGCGGATCGTTCTGGATACCCAGTTCCTTCAGTACCTCGTCGCAGGTCTGTTTCATGACCGTGGCGCGAGGGTCGCGGTTCTTGTACACGCGATGGCCGAAGCCCATCAGCTTGAACGGATCGTTCTTGTCCTTGGCCTTGGCGATGAAGGTGTCGATGTTGGACACATCGCCGATTTCATCAAGCATGGTCAGTACGGCCTCGTTCGCGCCGCCGTGGGCAGGGCCCCACAGTGCGGCGATACCGGCAGCGATACAGGCGAATGGGTTGGCACCCGAAGAGCCCGCCAGGCGCACGGTGGAGGTGGAGGCGTTCTGTTCATGGTCGGCATGGAGGATGAAGATCCGATCCATGGCCTTGGCCAGCACAGGGCTGATCGGTTTGATCTCGCACGGGGTGTTGAACATCATGTGCAGGAAGTTTTCCGCGTATGTCAGGTCGTTGCGCGGGTACATCATGGGCTGGCCCATGGAGTACTTGTACACCATCGCCGCCAGGGTCGGCATCTTCGCTACCAGGCGTACGGCGGAGATCTCGCGGTGCTGCGGGTTGTTGATGTCCAGCGAGTCGTGATAGAACGCCGACAGCGCGCCGACCACGCCGCACATCACCGCCATCGGGTGAGCGTCGCGACGGAAGCCGTTGAAGAAGGTCTTGAGTTGCTCATGCACCATGGTGTGATTCTTCACGGTGCTGACGAACTTGGCTTTCTCTTCGGCGGTTGGCAGTTCACCGTTGAGCAGCAGGTAGCAGGTTTCGAGGTAGTCGGATTGTTCGGCCAACTGTTCGATGGGGTAGCCGCGATGCAGCAGGATGCCTTTGTCGCCGTCGATGTAGGTGATCTGCGACTCGCACGAGGCGGTCGACATGAAGCCTGGGTCGAAGGTGAAACGGCCCGAGGCCGTCAGTGACCGGACGTCGATTACTTCTGGACCCACGGTGCCGGTTAAAATCGGCAGTTCGACGGGGGCTGCGCCCTCGATGATCAACTGCGCTTTTTTGTCAGCCATGTGGCCTCCTATTAATGCTTGGTATCATCAGACAGAACCCCCCACGCAGGGCCCGCACCACTATAGTGTGATAAATCCTAAAGTCAATTTGCTAAAAATACGCCTTTAGGAGCCTTGCAATATGACTTTTTCTTCGAACTTAAGCCCCATTTACGCCTTTTGTCGCCTCAATGCAATGCGCTATTCGGGGGGGTGTGGTGCGTTGTCATTAGTAGCCTAACTGTCTATACTCGGCAGCCGACCGCCTCGGGCTTTTTTGCCCATTCCGAGGGCGATCACTTCCTGGGTGGTGCGTACCTGACCAGTACACTTTCCCTACAACTTGCCCTGCTTGCTAGGGGCTCTTCAGTGTGAAAAAAAGCCGTGAATAGCCAACGACCTGTAAACCTAGACCTAAGGACCATCAAGCTTCCGATCACTGCCTACACGTCGATTCTGCACCGGGTATCCGGTGTGATCCTGTTCGTGGGAATTGCCATCATGCTGTACGGATTGGGCAAATCTCTCTCGTCGCAGGAGGGCTTCGATGCCGTCAAGGGCTACCTGACCAGTCCGCTGGCCAAGTTCGTGATCTGGGCTTTGCTGTCCGCCCTGCTGTATCACCTGGTGGCGGGTGTCCGTCATTTGATCATGGACACTGGAGTCGGCGAGACGCTGGAAGGCGGCAAGCTGGGCTCTAAAATCGTTATCGCCGTTTCCGTGGTGGTAATCGTTCTGGCGGGAGTCTGGATATGGTAACCAACGTCACGAACCTGTCGCGTTCGGGCCTCTATGACTGGATGGCACAGCGTGTGTCTGCGGTCGTTCTCGCGGCTTATTTCTTGTTTCTGATCGTGTGGATCATTGCCCATCCTGGTCTGCAGTACGACCAGTGGCACGCTCTGTACGCCAATAACTGGATGCGTATCTTCAGTCTCCTGGCCCTGGTAGCGCTCAGCGCCCACGCCTGGGTTGGCATGTGGACCATCGCGACCGACTACCTGACGCCGATGTCGTTCGGCAAGTCGGCGACGGTCATACGCTTCCTGTTCCAGGTGGTTTGCGGAGTCGCGATGTTCGCGTACTTCACCTGGGGTGTGCTGATTCTTTGGGGTATCTGATCCATGGCTAACATCAACACCAATACATTCGACGCCATCATCATCGGTGGTGGCGGCGCAGGCATGCGTGCCGCGCTGCAACTGGCTCAGGGCGGTCACAAGACCGCAGTGGTCACCAAGGTTTTCCCGACTCGCTCGCACACTGTATCTGCCCAGGGTGGCATCACCTGCGCCATCGCTTCGGCCGACCCGAACGATGACTGGCGCTGGCATATGTACGATACCGTCAAGGGTTCCGACTACATCGGTGACCAGGACGCTATCGAGTACATGTGTTCCGTAGGTCCCGAGGCGGTGTTCGAGCTCGAGCACATGGGGCTGCCGTTCTCCCGTACCGAGCAGGGCCGCATCTATCAGCGTCCATTCGGCGGTCAGTCGAAGGACTTCGGCAAGGGCGGCCAGGCTGCGCGTACCTGCGCCGCTGCTGACCGTACTGGCCATGCGCTGCTGCACACTTTGTATCAAGCCAACCTGAAAGCTGGCACTGTATTCCTCAACGAGTACTACGCGGTGGATCTGGTCAAGAACCAGGACGGCGCCATCGTCGGTGTCATCGCCATCTGCATCGAGACCGGCGAGACCACCTACATCCGCGCCAACGCCACTGTTCTGGCCACTGGCGGTGCAGGTCGTATCTACTCGTCGACCACCAACGCCCTGATCAACACCGGTGACGGCGTCGGCATGGCCTTGCGTGCTGGTGTACCGGTCCAGGACATCGAAATGTGGCAGTTCCACCCGACTGGCATTGCCGGCGCAGGTGTACTGGTTACTGAAGGTTGCCGTGGTGAAGGCGGCTACCTGATCAACAAGCATGGCGAGCGTTTCATGGAGCGCTACGCTCCTAACGCCAAGGATCTCGCCGGTCGTGACGTGGTCGCGCGTTCCATGGTCAAGGAAATCATTGCCGGTAACGGCTGTGGTCCTGATGGCGACCACGTGATGCTCAAGCTCGATCACCTGGGCGAAGAAGTCCTGCACAGCCGCCTGCCAGGCATCATGGAGCTGTCCAAGACCTTCGCGCACGTGGATCCGGCCGTTGCGCCGATCCCGGTCGTACCGACTTGCCACTATATGATGGGCGGCGTCGCTACCAACATTCATGGTCAGGCCATCACTCAGGACGCCAATGGCGTCGACACCATCATTCCTGGTCTGTTCGCGGTCGGTGAAGTGGCGTGTGTGTCGGTTCACGGTGCCAACCGTCTGGGTGGCAACTCGCTGCTCGACCTGGTGGTCTTCGGTCGTGCTGCTGGCTTGCATCTGGAGAAGGCGCTCAACGAAGGCATCGACTATCGTCGTGCCAGCGAGACCGATATCGATGTCGCTCTGGCTCGCCTCAACAGCCTGAACGAGCGCACCACCGGCGAAGACGTCGCCAGCCTGCGCAAAGAGCTGCAAACCTGCATGCAGAACTACTTCGGTGTGTTCCGTACTGGCGAGTTCATGCAAAAGGGCATCACTCAGTTGGCTGGTCTGCGCGAGCGCATCGCCAACGTCAAGATCAACGACAAGAGCCAGGGTTTCAACACCGCTCGAATCGAAGCCCTTGAGCTGCAGAATCTGCTGGAAGTCGCTGAAGCTACCGCGATCGCCGCAGAGCATCGCACCGAGTCCCGCGGCGCGCACGCCCGTGAAGACTACGAAGATCGCGACGACGAAAACTGGCTGTGCCACACCCTGTACTTCCCGGGTGAGAAGCGCGTCGCCAAGCGTGCCGTGAACTTCTCGCCGAAAACCGTTCCGACCTTCGAACCGAAAGTCCGGACTTACTAAGGGTGGCCGCCATGTTGCAAGTCAGCGTTTATCGTTACAACCCGGACCAGGACAGTGCGCCGTCCATGCAGGACTTCCAGATCGACACCGGTGGCAAGGATGTCATGGTGCTGGACGTACTGGCCCTGATCAAAGAGCAGGACGAGGGCTTCTCCTATCGTCGCTCTTGCCGCGAAGGCGTCTGCGGCTCGGATGGCATGAATATCAACGGCAAGAACGGCCTGGCGTGCATCACGCCGCTGTCCGCTGTCGTAAAAGGTAACAAGTTGGTCGTTCGTCCGCTGCCAGGTTTGCCGGTCATCCGTGACCTGGTCGTCGATATGAGCATCTTCTATAAGCAATACGAAAAGGTGAAGCCTTTCCTGCAGAACGACACGCCGGCTCCGGCCATCGAACGTCTGCAAACGCCAGAAGAGCGCGAGAAGCTGGACGGTCTGTACGAGTGCATCCTGTGCGCTTGCTGCTCGACTTCCTGCCCGTCCTTCTGGTGGAACCCGGACAAGTTCCTGGGCCCTGCTGCGCTGCTGCAAGCCTATCGTTTCCTGGCTGACAGCCGTGACACCAAGACCAACGAGCGTCTGGCTTCGCTTGATGATCCGTTCAGCGTATTCCGCTGCCGCGGCATCATGAACTGCGTCAACGTGTGCCCTAAAGGGTTGAACCCCACCAAGGCAATCGGTCACGTTCGCAACATGCTGCTCTCGAGTGGCGTGTAACAAGGATTCAAGAAGTGTTGCACCCGTAAGCCGCTGCGGTGCAGGTATGACGCCTGCGCCGCAGTGATAACCAAAGCGGCATCCCACAAGGTTGCAGCTTTTACTTTTGAAGAAATGAGACCAGCAGGGGCATCCGGGCTGGTACCCGGACTATCTGCGAGATCCTCGGTAGCTTGACCAGTCCGCACCAATGGGGCTTTTCGGGCACGCTGCGACATCTCGCCGGTGGAGTCCCCTTACCGAGGGTGACCAAGCATGCAAGAAAGCGTGATGCAGCGCATGTGGAACAGCGCCCACCTTTCAGGTGGTAACGCTGCCTATGTGGAAGAGCTCTATGAGCTTTACCTGCACGACCCTAACGCTGTGCCAGAAGAATGGCGCACCTACTTTCAGAAGCTGCCTTCCGAGGGCAGTTCTGCCACCGATGTCTCGCACTCGACAATTCGCGACCATTTCGTGCTGCTGGCAAAGAACCAGCGCCGTGCTCAGCCGGTTTCCGCCGGGAGCGTGAGCAGCGAGCACGAGAAGAAGCAAGTTGGCGTGCTGCGATTGATCCAGGCCTTCCGCATGCGCGGCCATCAAGCGGCCCAGCTGGACCCGCTGGGGCTCTGGCAGCGTCCTGTGCCGGCAGACCTGTCCATCAACCAGTACGGCATGACCAATGCCGATCTGGATACGACCTTCCGTGCCGGCGACCTGTTCATCGGCAAGGAGGAGGCGAGCCTACGCGAAATTCTCGAGGCTTTGCAGCAGACATATTGCCGCACCATCGGCTCCGAGTTCACCCACATCACCGATTCCGAGCAGCGCAGCTGGTTCCAGCAGCGTCTTGAGAGCGTGCGTGGGCGTCCAGTGTTCTCTGCCGAAATCAAGGGCCATGTGCTCGAGCGCGTCACCGCGGCCGAGGGTCTGGAGAAATATCTGGGTACCAAATACCCAGGCACCAAGCGTTTCGGTCTGGAAGGCGGCGAGAGCCTGATTCCGATGCTCGACGAGATGATCCAGCGTTCCGGTTCCTACGGCACCAAGGAAGTCGTCATCGGCATGGCCCACCGTGGTCGTCTGAATGTGCTGGTCAACACCTTCGGCAAGAACCCGCGCGAGCTGTTCGACGAGTTCGAAGGCAAGAAGAAAGTCGAGCTCGGCTCCGGCGACGTCAAGTATCACCAGGGCTTCTCGTCCAACGTGATGACCGCAGGCGGCGAAGTTCACCTGGCCATGGCCTTCAACCCGTCCCACCTGGAAATCGTCTCGCCAGTGGTTGAGGGTTCGGTCCGTGCCCGTCAGGATCGCCGCAATGACAGCGTTGGCGACAAGGTCCTGCCGATCTCGATTCATGGTGACGCGGCCTTCGCCGGTCAGGGTGTGGTGCTGGAAACCTTCCAGATGTCCCAGACCCGCGGTTTCAAGACCGGCGGCACGATCCATATCGTGATCAACAACCAGGTCGGCTTCACCATCAGCAACCCGTTGGACGCGCGCTCCACCGAGTACGCCACCGACGTCGCCAAGATGATTCAAGCGCCGATCCTGCACGTCAATGGCGATGATCCGGAAGCCGTGGTGTTCGTCACCCAGCTGGCCATCGACTACCGCATGCAGTTCAAGCGCGACATCGTCATCGACCTGGTCTGCTACCGCCGTCGCGGCCACAACGAGGCCGACGAGCCGAGCGGCACCCAGCCGTTGATGTACCAGAAGATCGCCAAGCAGCCGACGACCCGCGAGCTCTACGCGCAAAGCCTGATCCAGACCGGTGCTCTGGACGAGGCCGGTGTGCAGTCGCAGATCGACGAATATCGCAACGCGCTGGACAACGGCCTGCACGTGGTGAAAAGCCTGGTCAAGGAGCCGAACAAGGAGTTGTTCGTCGACTGGCGTCCATATCTGGGCCACGCCTGGACCGCGCGTCATGACACCTCGTTCGATCTCAAGACCCTGCAAGAACTGTCCGCCAAGCTGCTGGAAATTCCGGAAGGCTTCGTGGTTCAGCGTCAGGTCGCCAAGATCTACGAAGACCGCCAGAAGATGCAAGCCGGCGGCCTGCCGATCAACTGGGGTTACGCCGAAACCATGGCGTACGCGACCCTGGCTTTCGAAGGTCACCCGATTCGCATGACCGGCCAGGACATCGGCCGTGGCACCTTCTCGCACCGTCACGCGGTGTTGCACAACCAGAAGGACGCCGGGACCTACATCCCGCTGCAGAACCTGTTCGAAGGCCAGCCGCGTTTCGATCTGTACGATTCGTTCCTGTCCGAAGAAGCGGTGCTGGCGTTCGAATACGGCTACTCCACTACTCAGCCGAACGCGCTGGTAATCTGGGAAGCCCAGTTCGGCGACTTCGCCAACGGTGCGCAAGTGGTGATCGATCAGTTCATCACCAGTGGCGAGCACAAGTGGGGCCGTCTGTGCGGTCTGACCATGCTGCTGCCGCACGGTTACGAAGGGCAGGGGCCGGAGCACTCCTCGGCACGTCTGGAGCGTTACCTGCAGCTGTGCGCCGAGCACAACATTCAAGTGTGCGTACCCACCACCCCGGCACAGATCTACCATCTGCTGCGCCGCCAGGTGATCCGTCCGCTGCGCAAGCCGCTGGTGGTTTTGACGCCGAAGTCGTTGCTGCGCCACAAGCTGGCCGTGTCGACCCTCGAAGATCTGGCCCATGGCTCGTTCCAGACCGTGATCCCGGAGATCGATACCCTCGATCCAGCCAAGGTCACGCGCCTGATCCTGTGCAGCGGCAAGGTCTACTACGACCTGCTGGAAAAGCGTCGTGCCGAGGGCCGTGAAGACACAGCCATCGTGCGTATCGAGCAACTGTATCCGTTCCCGGAAGACGACCTGATGGAGGCCATCGCGCCTTACGCCAACCTGCAGAACGCAGTGTGGTGTCAGGAAGAACCCATGAACCAGGGCGCCTGGTACAGCAGTCAGCATCACCTGCGTCGCAGCCTCGGCAACCATAACAAGTCGCTGAATCTCGAATACGCCGGTCGTGACGCTTCTGCCGCACCTGCCTGCGGGTATGCTTCGATGCACGCCGAGCAGCAGGAAAAACTGCTGCAAGATGCATTTACCGTCTAACGCCTTCGCGCTACTGAAACCGAATTTAAGGAATTACTGATAATGGCTATCGAGATCAAAGCCCCTACTTTCCCGGAATCGGTTGCCGATGGCACCGTTGCCACCTGGCACAAGAAACCGGGCGATGCAGTCAAGCGTGATGAGCTGATCGTCGACATCGAGACCGACAAGGTCGTTCTCGAAGTCCTGGCCACCGCTGACGGCGTCCTGGGCGCGATCGTCAAGAACGAAGGCGACACCGTTCTGTCCGACGAGCTGCTGGCGACCATCGAGGAGGGCGGTGCTGCTGCCGCTCCGGCCGCCGCGGCTCCGGCTGCCGCGCCAGCTGCCGTAGCGGCTGCTCCGGCTGCAGCCGCAAGCGACGAAGACGCCATCGGCGCTCCGGCCGCTCGCAAACTGGCTGAAGAAAACGGCATTGCCCTGAACAGCATCAAGGGCACTGGCAAAGATGGCCGCGTGACCAAGGAAGACGTGGTTGCCGCCATCGAGGCCAAGAAGTCCGCCCCTGCCGCCAAGCCAGCTGCACCTGCCGCTGCCGCTGCTGCTCCGGTCGTGACCGCGCCTGGCGATCGCACCGAGAAGCGCGTGCCGATGACTCGCGTGCGTGCCACCGTTGCCCGTCGTCTGGTAGAAGCCCAGTCGAACATGGCGATGCTGACCACCTTCAACGAAGTCGACCTGACCGAAGTCATGGCGCTGCGTTCGAAGTACAAGGAGTTGTTCGAGAAGTCCCACAACGGCGTTCGCCTGGGCTTCATGTCGTTCTTCGTCAAAGCGGCCACCGAAGCGCTGAAACGCTTCCCCGCCGTCAATGCGTCGATCGACGGTGCGGACATCGTTTACCACGGTTATGCCGATATCGGCGTGGCCGTGTCCAGCGACCGTGGTCTGGTAGTTCCGGTCCTGCGCAATGCCGAGAGCATGAGCCTGGCTGAAATCGAAGGTGGCATCGCCGCTTACGGCAAGAAAGCCCGTGACGGCAAGCTGTCGATCGACGAAATGACCGGCGGTACTTTCACCATCACCAACGGTGGTACCTTCGGTTCGATGTTGTCGACCCCGATCGTCAACCCGCCACAAGCGGCCATTCTCGGCATGCACAACATCATTCAGCGTCCGGTCGCGATCAACAACCAGGTGGTCATCCGTCCGATGATGTACCTGGCGTTGTCCTACGATCACCGTCTGATCGATGGTAAAGAAGCCGTGACCTTCCTGGTGACCATCAAGAACCTGCTGGAAGACCCAGCTCGTCTGTTGCTGGATATCTGATTCCGGCGCCGTCGCGCGGCCCGCTCCACGACAGCGGGGCGCTCGACGCGGTACGATTCGGTTTTGTCCCACGACGGAGCGCTACAGCGCCCGTCCGGTTTGATTCGAGAAGGAATGTGTTATGACCCAGAAATTCGACGTGGTAGTGATTGGCGCAGGCCCTGGCGGCTACGTAGCTGCCATCAAGGCTGCGCAACTTGGCCTCAAGACTGCCTGCATCGAGAAGTATCAGGACAAGGAGGGCAAGCTGGCCCTGGGCGGTACCTGCCTGAACGTTGGTTGCATTCCCTCCAAGGCGCTGCTGGACAGCTCCTGGAAGTTCCATGAAGCCGAATCCGGCTTCGCCATCCATGGCATCAATCACGCTGGCGTGACCATGGACGTGCCGGCGATGGTCGGTCGCAAGGCCAACATCGTCAAAGGCCTGACCTCCGGTGTCGCCACCCTGTTCAAAGCCAACGGCGTGACCACCCTGCAAGGCCACGGCAAGCTGCTGGCCGGCAAAAAGGTCGAAGTCACCGGTGTCGACGGCACGGTTGAAGTGATCGAAGCCGACAACGTGATCCTGGCTTCCGGTTCGCGTCCGATCGACATTCAATCGGCACCAGTCGACCAGAACGTCATCGTCGACTCCACCGGTGCCCTGGAATTCCAGAGCGTGCCAAAGCGCCTGGGGGTGATCGGCGCTGGCGTCATTGGCCTGGAGCTGGGTTCGGTCTGGTCGCGGCTGGGTTCTCAGGTCACTGTGCTTGAAGCCCTGGAAACCTTCCTGGTCGCCGCCGATGCCGCGGTTTCCAAGGAAGCCTACAAGACGCTGACCAAGCAAGGTCTGGACATCAAGCTGGGCGCTCGCGTCACCGGCTCGAAGGTCAACGGCGAAGAAGTCGTGGTTTCCTACACCGACGCCAGTGGCGAACAGACCATCACCTTCGACAAGCTGATCGTCGCCGTCGGTCGCCGTCCGGTGACCACCGAACTGCTGGCCACCGACAGCGGCGTCAACATCGACGAGCGCGGTTTCATCTTCGTCGACGACTACTGCGCCACCAGCGTACCGGGCGTCTACGCCATCGGTGACGTAGTCCGCGGCATGATGCTGGCCCACAAGGCCTCGGAAGAGGGCATCATGGTCGTCGAGCGCATCAAGGGTCACAAGACCCAGATGAACTACGACCTGATCCCATCGGTCATCTACACTCATCCGGAAATCGCTTGGGTCGGCAAGACCGAGCAGTCCTTGAAGGCTGAAGGCGTTGAAGTTAACGTGGGCACCTTCCCGTTCGCCGCCAGCGGCCGTGCCATGGCTGCCAACGATACCGGCGGTTTCGTCAAAGTCATCGCCGACGCCAAGACTGACCGCGTATTGGGTGTTCACGTCATTGGCCCGAGCGCTGCAGAATTGGTTCAGCAGGGCGCAATCGGTATGGAATTCGGCACCAGCGCCGAAGACCTGGGGATGATGGTGTTCTCGCACCCGACCCTGTCCGAAGCCCTGCACGAAGCGGCCTTGGCCGTGAATGGCGGTGCCATCCACGTTGCCAACCGCAAAAAGCGTTAAACAATAAGAAACCACGACGCGCTGCCCGTCGTGAGCCCTGCCTGCAGGGCCCACCGCGGAATGTTCGTCGGACTCGACCTCGCAAGGTCTTGATTCGGGCCAGGTCCACGCGCCGGCGGCCCGGGTAAAGTGCTTGCGAGCAGCAGTCACAGGTGGTGCGGCACTTTTACAGTGCAGCGCCGAACGCGCAGTACCTAACGAAGACGGTAATAAGCATGAATCTTCACGAGTATCAGGGTAAGCAGCTGTTCGCTGAGTACGGCCTGCCAGTATCGACAGGTTACGCAGTAGACACCCCCGAAGCAGCGGCAGAAGCCTGCGACAAGATCGGTGGCACCGAATGGGTCGTCAAGGCCCAGGTCCACGCCGGTGGTCGCGGTAAAGCGGGCGGCGTCAAGCTGGTTCGCAGCAAGGAAGACGCCAAGGCGTTCGCACAGCAGTGGTTGGGCAAGCGTCTGGTCACTTACCAGACTGACGCCAACGGTCAACCAGTCACCAAGATCCTGGTCGAATCCTGCACCGACATCGCCAAAGAGCTGTACCTGGGCGCCGTTGTAGACCGTTCGAGCCGCCGTATCGTGTTCATGGCTTCCACCGAAGGTGGCGTGGACATCGAGAAGATCGCTCACGACACTCCTGAAAAGATTCTCAAGGCCACTATCGATCCACTGGTTGGCGCTCAGCCATTCCAGGGTCGCGACCTGGCGTTCCAACTGGGTCTGGAAGGCAAGCAAGTCGCCCAGTTCGCCAAGATCTTCGTCGGTCTGGCCAAACTGTTCCAGGACCACGATCTGGCCCTGCTGGAAGTCAACCCGCTGGTGATCAAGGCCGACGGCGATCTGCACTGCCTGGACGCCAAGATCAACATCGACGCCAACGCCATGTATCGTCAGCCTAAACTCAAGGGCTTCCACGATCCATCGCAGGACGACCCGCGCGAAGCCCACGCTGCCAAGTTCGAACTGAACTACGTTGCCCTTGAAGGCAACATCGGCTGCATGGTCAACGGTGCCGGCCTGGCCATGGGTACCATGGACATCGTCAACCTGCATGGCGGCAAGCCAGCCAACTTCCTCGACGTCGGTGGCGGCGCTACCAAGGAGCGCGTGACCGAAGCGTTCAAGATCATTCTGTCCGACAGCAATGTCGCGGCCGTACTGGTCAACATCTTCGGCGGCATCGTTCGTTGCGACATGATTGCTGAAGGCATCATCGGCGCGGTGAAGGAAGTTGGCGTGAAAATCCCGGTCGTTGTCCGTCTTGAAGGCAACAACGCTGACCTGGGCGCTAAAGTACTGGCAGAAAGCGGTCTGAACATCATCGCTGCTACCAGCCTGACCGACGCTGCTCAACAAGTCGTCAAAGCTGCGGAGGGCAAGTAATGAGCGTCCTGATCAATAAAGACACAAAAGTCATCTGCCAGGGCTTCACCGGCTCGCAGGGTACTTTCCACTCCGAACAAGCCATCGCCTACGGCACCCAGATGGTCGGCGGCGTGACCCCAGGCAAGGGCGGCACCACGCACCTGAACCTGCCGGTGTTCAACACCGTTCGCGAAGCTGTGGAGCAGACTGGCGCGACCGCCAGCGTGATCTACGTACCCGCTCCGTTCTGCAAGGATTCCATCCTTGAAGCGGCATTTGGCGGTATCAAGCTGATCATCGCCATCACCGAAGGCATTCCTACCCTGGACATGCTGGACGCGAAAGTGAAGTGCGACGAGCTGGGCGTTACCCTGATCGGCCCTAACTGCCCAGGTGTCATCACCCCGGGCGAGTGCAAGATCGGCATCATGCCAGGCCACATTCATTTGCCAGGCAAGGTCGGGATCGTCTCCCGTTCCGGCACCCTGACCTATGAAGCCGTGAAGCAGACCACTGACGCCGGTTTCGGTCAGTCCACCTGCGTCGGCATCGGCGGTGACCCGATCCCGGGCTCCAACTTCATCGACATCCTGAAGCTGTTCCAGGAAGACCCGAAGACCGAAGCGATCGTCATGATCGGCGAGATCGGCGGTTCGGCTGAAGAAGAAGCGGCTGCCTACATCAAGGCTCACGTGACCAAGCCAGTGGTTTCCTACATCGCCGGCGTGACTGCTCCTCCGGGCAAGCGCATGGGCCATGCTGGCGCCATCATCTCCGGCGGCAAAGGCACTGCAGACGAGAAATTCGCTGCACTGCAAGACGCTGGCGTGAAGACTGTGCGTTCGTTGGCTGACATCGGCAAGGCCTTGGCCGAGCTGACTGGCTGGGAAATCAAGAAGGCTTAAGGCTGGATTGATAGCCCTGTACACAAAGGCCACCTTCGGGTGGCCTTTGTTTTTTCGGGGGCAAGCCCCCTCGCTACAGGGGTTTGTGTAGCGAGGGGGTTGGCCCCGAAATTTCATAAATGCGACATAAAAGCGCATGCTTCCTGCATTCCGATCAATAACGGTGCAATTTCCGCGCGTTTTCTGTAGCCTCCCCGCCAAATTCCGTCCGTATCCACAAGACGCCGTCGGAGCCCAAGGGCTCGCCACCATCTTCGGTGGGCCGCTATTTCCCTCTTATCCGCCGGGGAAATCACCCTCTCAATTCCGATTCAGCAGTGTGGTTCCTAATGAAAGTGTTGAAAGGCCAGGACATCCTGGCACTGGGTTTCATGACCTTCGCCTTGTTCGTGGGCGCCGGTAACATCATCTTCCCGCCGATGGTCGGCTTGCAGGCCGGTCCACACGTATGGATGGCAGCGCTAGGCTTCCTGATCACGGCTGTCGGCCTGCCGGTCATCACGGTCGTGGCGCTGGCCAAGGTCGGTGGCGGCATGGACGCCCTCAGCAGCCCGATTGGCAAGATCGCCGGCGGCATCCTCGCCGCTGTCTGCTACCTGGCGGTGGGCCCGTTGTTCGCGACGCCGCGCACCGCCACGGTGTCGTTCGAAGTCGGCATGGCGCCGCTCACCGGCGACGGCCCGTTGCCGCTGTTCCTCTACAGCCTGGTGTATTTCATCCTGGTGTTCTTTATCTCGCTGTATCCCGGCAAGCTGCTGGACACGGTAGGGCGCTTCTTGGCACCGCTGAAGATCATCGCCCTGGCGGCCCTGGGCATCGCTGCGTTCGCGCTGCCGGCCGGCCCTATTGGCGATGCAGTGCCCGAGTATGCCTCTGCGCCGTTTTCGCAAGGCTTCATCAACGGTTACCTGACCATGGATACCCTGGGTGCGCTGGTGTTCGGCATCGTTATCGTCAACGCCATTCGCTCGCGCGGCGTGGAGTCCCCCCAGCTGATCACGCGCTACGCGATCATCGCTGGCCTGATTGCCGGCCTGGGCCTGGCGCTGGTGTATTTCAGCCTGTTCCGCCTGGGTTCGGGCAGTCAC
Source organism: Pseudomonas sp. GW821-FHT01A09 (assembly GCF_058986725.1). Lineage (NCBI taxonomy): Bacteria > Pseudomonadati > Pseudomonadota > Gammaproteobacteria > Pseudomonadales > Pseudomonadaceae > Pseudomonas > Pseudomonas sp. GW821-FHT01A09. The sequence goes on along the minus strand of NZ_JBYSWB010000002.1, from coordinate 401,712 downwards.
GCCATCGCCGCGGGGGCCGGCAATGGTGCGGCGGTGCTGCACGCCTATGTGCAGCACACCTTCGGCTCGATCGGCAGCGTGTTCCTGGCGGTGCTGATTTCGCTGGCATGCCTGGTCACTGCGGTAGGCTTGACCTGCGCCTGTGCCGAGTACTTCAGCCAGGCACTGCGGTTGCCTTATAAAGTTCTGGTGTTGGCCCTGGCCTTGTTCTCGCTTCTGGTGTCGAACCTGGGCCTGACCAATCTGATCCACTTCTCGATTCCGGTGCTGACGGCCATTTACCCGCCGTGCATCGCTCTCGTGGCGTTGAGCTTCTGCAGCGGTTTCTGGCATTCACAGGGACGCATCGTGGCGCCGGTGATGCTGGTGGCGTTGCTGTTCGGTATGGTCGATGCCATCAAGGGCACAGGGTTTGCCGGCTACCTGCCGGATGTGCTGGCCCATCTGCCCTTGAGTGATCAAGGCCTGGCCTGGCTGGTGCCGTCGGTACTGGCGCTGCTGGCGGCGGTGATCTGCGATCGCTTGCTGGGCAAGCCGGAGGCTGCGTTGGCGTAAGCGGGACCGGAGCTTTCGAAAGCTTTCTGATTTTTAGGAGTTTTACCCATCGGCAGCGCTTGGGGAGGCTGGCAGACTTCGCGCCCGCGAATCAGCTTCCCCGAGATTTGAATGAATCCCCCCTCAAGCGCTTTGACGCCCAATACCGAGTGTTCGCCGAGCCAGGCACTGCTCGCCTGTGTCTCATGGATTTGTCAGCATGCGCGCCGCCCTGTTTCCGAAGCGGTGTTGTCGGCCGGCTTGCCGGTGGTGGATGGCTTCTCGCCCCAATGCGCGCTTAAAGCGCTGCGCCGCCTGGATTTCGAAGCTGGCCTGCTTGCCCATTCTCTCGACTCACTGCCCGAGGTGCTGCTACCGATCATTCTGTTGCTCAAGGACCAGGGCGGCGCCATTCTGCTGTGCCGTGTGTCCCGAGCAGGCGAGGCGCGAGGCTACCGGGTGATTTTTCCGGCATCGAGCCTGACGCCTGTGGATGTCAGTCATGAGCAGTTGTACGCCCTCTATGGCGGTTATGTTATCGCCGCCCAACTCCCGCCTGAAGCCTGTCACCCCGCAGAGGCCGATCTGCCCGCGCACAAAAGCCAGTGGCTGACCGATACGCTCTGGCGTTTGCGTGGGCTGTATGCGAGCGCCGCCTGGGGCGCCTTGCTGATCAATGTGCTGGCGTTGGCGAGTATTTTTTTCACCATGAACGTCTATGATCGCGTCGTGCCAAACCAGGCCTACGTGACCTTGTGGTCGTTGGTGATCGGGGTGCTGCTGGCAATGATTCTCGAGTCGAGCGCGCGTCTGGCCCGCGCGCATCTGCTGGATACGGCCGGGCGCAAGGCGGACCTGCTGTTGGGGAGCTCGCTGTTCGAGCAGGCTCTAGCCATCCGGATGGAGCACCGGCCGGCGAGCTCCGGAGCCTTTGCCAACCAACTGCGCGAGTTCGAGTCGGTCCGCGACTTCGCTACCTCGGCCACGCTGACAGCAGTCTCGGACTTGCCCTTCGCGCTGCTGTTCATCGCGGTGATCTTCGTCGTAGGAGGGCCGCTCGGCTGGGTGCCGCTTACCGCTGTGGGGCTGATCCTGGCAATCAGCCTGGTGGTGCAGTGGCCGCTGGCAAAGGTGCTGCGGGAAAGTCTGCAACTGGCGGCGCTCAAGCAAGGGGTGCTGATCGAGTCGATCGAAGGCCTTGAAACGCTCAAGTCCGTGGCCGGCGAAGGCGTCATGCAACATCGCTGGCAAGCGGCTAGCGCACAAGCGGCACAGAGCGCGCTGCGGGTGCGGAAGATATCCACCTGGGCCACCACGGCCGTCAGCTTTCTTCAGCAGGTGCAGACGGTGGCGATCATCACCTGGGGCGTATACCTCATTGACGATGCAACCCTCAGTCTGGGCGCGTTGATCGCCAGCGTGATGCTGTGCAGCCGGGCCACGGCGCCCTTGGTGCAGGTCGCCAGCCTGGCCGTCAGGTTTCAACAGGCGCGGGCGGCAATGCAATCCTTAAACGCGCTGATGGCGTTGCCCACTGATCGTGAGGCGCCGTCGCACTGCCTGCATGAGCTTCAGTTGACTGGCCAACTCACACTGCGCGATGTTGGCTTCAGCTATCCGGCTACGCCTCTGCAGCCGTGCCCGATCACGCTGAGCAATATCAATCTGACTATCCAGCCAGGCGAGCGCGTGGCGATTGTCGGTGCGGTAGGCAGTGGCAAGTCGACTTTGCTTCGGCTGTTGGCGCGTCTATATCAGCCCACCAGCGGTCAGATACTCAGCGATGGCCTGGATGTATCCCAGATCGAGCTGGCAGATTGGCGCCGCTTCACCGGATTTGTCGCTCAGGATGCCAGGCTGTTTCAGGGCACACTGAAGGACAACCTGACGATCGGCTGCCCCACCGCGAGCACCGCCGAGCTACTGCGTGTGTTGCGCCTCACCGGGCTCGATAAAATGGCCGCTCGTCACCCGCTGGGCCTTCAGCTGCCAGTAGGAGAGGCCGGGGTGGCGTTGTCCGGGGGGCAGCGACAATTGGTGGCGCTCGCCAGAACATTGCTCGCACAGCCGGGCCTGTTGCTGCTCGATGAGCCGACCAGCGCCATGGACAGCCAGACCGAAACCGCTTTTCTGCAGCGGCTGCACACCAGTGTCGAACGGCGCACGTTGATCCTGGTGACCCACCGCCCGGCAGTACTGGCGCTGGTGCAGCGCATTATCGTGATCGAAGATGGCAAGGTCGTCGCCGATGGCGCCAAGGCGAGGATTCTCGCCTGGTTGGCCGACCGGGAAAAAGCCGGGGCCATACGATGAGCGTGCCAGTGAGTGAAACCAAGCCAGTGCTGGCAGCGGATGAGATGCGCTTCGTTACCGACCTGCAAGCGGCGATGCTCGACGATGCCACGCCTCGCTCTCGCCTGATGCTGATGGTCTTTGGCGTGGTGCTGGCAATCGCTGTTGCATGGGCGTGGCTGGCGCAGGTCGAAGAAATCACCCGGGCAGAAGCGGTGGTGATTTCGTCGAGTCGCGAGCAGGTCATCAAGAGCCTGGATGGCGGCGTCGTGCAGCGCCTGCATGTGCGTGAAGGCGATGTGGTCGAGCGCGGCCAGTTGCTGGTCAATATCGATGCGACTCGCGCCGAGGCGAGTTATCGAGAAACCCTCATGCAGGAGCGTGTTCTGCACGCGAGCGTGTTGCGCTTGCGCAGCGAGGCGTACGGGATGGATCTGGACCTGCATGCCGTGATCGCCCACAGTCCCGAGCTTGCCGCTGAGCAGCGCGCGGCCTATGACGCGCGGCGCCAGGCATTGCAAGACAGCCTCAAGACCCTGCAGCGCAGCCTGACCTTGGCGCAGCGAGAAATCGAGCTGACCGCGCCCTTGGTTGCCAGGGGGTTGATGTCGCAGGTCGAGTTGTTGCGGATGCGCCGCCAGGAAAACGAACTCAACGCTCAGATCGTCGAGCGCAGAGACCGCTATCGTCATGAAGCTGCCACTGAACTGGCGACGCTCGAACGCGAATGGCTGCAGGTTCGGGAAAGTCTGCCAGGCCGGGCCGATCTGCGCGACCGCACCTCCATTACCGCGCCGTTGCGCGGCACGGTGAAAAATATTCGGGTCCATACCCTTGGTGCGGTTGTGCAGCCAGGCGAAGCAATTCTCGAGATCGTGCCGCTGGACGAGCAGTTGCTGTTGGAGGGGCGGATAAAGCCGGCGGACATCGCGTTCCTGCGTCCGGGGCTGCCGACCATGGCCAAGATCAGCGCTTACGATTTCAATATCTACGGCGGGTTGCCCGGTGTCGTCCAGCACATCAGCGCCGATGCCCTCGAAGACGAGACCAGCAAGGCCACCGGACAGGGGCCTGCCACCTATTATCGGGTGCATGTGCTGACCACCACCGCGCAATTGCAATCGCCGGGGGGGCCACTGCCGATAGTGCCGGGGATGATCGCCACGATCGATATCCGCACCGGGCAGAAAAGCCTGCTCGACTACCTGCTCAAGCCGGTACTCAAAGCGCGCGAAGCGTTCAGGGAGCGGTGAGCGGCATGATTGGAACTGCAACGAGACGATTACCGCGGTGGTCTTTACCGTGGCTACTGGCTGCACTGATGGCATTCACCAGTGCGGGCGCCCTGGGCAACGCGCCGTCGACCTCGGAATCAAACGCATCAAGGCTGGCTTTCAAGGCGTCGGTGCTGCAAGCCATCGCCTTCAGTGCACAACTGCGTGGCGCCCATGCACAGGTTGAAGCCGCCACGAGCGAACTGGAAGTGGTGAAAAGCCAGCAGTGGCCGCAACTGCAACTGCGCGGACAGTCCCGGGCCAAGGAGCTAGGGGGCGGCCTGGCACCCTTGGAGGGTGCAGAGAAATCCCTGAGCGTCGATGTAGTGACGACTCTTTTCGACTGGGGGCGTGTGGCATACGCCATCGAGGGGCAACGAGAGGGGGTCGAGATTGCGCGCGCGCAGGCGAGCATCGCACTGCAGGATCTGGCCTACGAGGTCGTCGCGACCCAGCTTGAACTTGGTCGCCAGCAAGCCTTGGTGCGTTTGGGTGAACAGTATCGGCAGTCGATGCGTGAGCGCGTCACTTTGCTCGAATCGGTGGTGGCCGTCGATGGGGGGCGTGCCAGTGAGTTGTTACAGGCTGGCGCCAGGTTGATGCAGGCCGAGGAATGGCTGGACAGTGCCCTGGTTCGTCTCGAAGAGTCGGCCCTGACGCTGCAGCGCCTGACTGGTCAGCAACAGGCCGTGCTGCCTGCCCAGGCATCGATGGCCATTCGCGCAGTTCCGGTCCAGCTGCTGTTGGACCGAGTCGAAGACCACCCGCAGGTGCAAGCGGCGCTTGCGCAAGCCCGCAGCGAAACCGCCCGTGGCCGATCCATCGAGGCCGCAGCGATGCCCCGTCTGGATTGGGAGATCGGCAAGTCTACCTATGAAAATCAGCGCGGGCTGCAACAGCCTTGGCACACGCGCCTCACGCTCAGCTGGACGGCCTTCGATGGCGGTGCCAGCAAGGCCGCGCGTAGCACAGCGCTGTCTCGCTCCTTGGCGGCGCAGGAGGGGGCGCAGGAAGTGCGTCGACAATTGCTGCATAAGGTTCATCTGGCCAATAGCAAGACGCTGGCCTCGATCCAGCGCCAGCAGCGCTATCGGCAGTTAGGCGAGCAGTCGGCGCAGATCAAGCAGGCATTCTTCGAGCAGTGGTATCACTTGGGTCAGCGGACGTTGCTGGATGTACTGGGGGCTGACAGCGAGCATTTCGGCCATCTTTCGAGCGAGGTGAGCAGTCGTTTCGATGGCTACGCTGCGGTCATCCAAGGGCTCCACGGCGCAGGAGCGTTGTTGCCTTGGCTGAACGAGGCGCTGGAGGACTCAGGAGAGGGAGCGCGGTTACCTGTGTTGTAAGCAGCTGTTTTCACAGGCAAGGCCCGACCGCTCTGGGCGAGCGGCGGGCTCTTCAGTCGTCAGACGGTGTGAATGTCCTCCGGACGCAGGATCGACTCGATGTTGATCGAAGCCGTGTAATGAGCCTCTGAGCTGACCAGGTCAGCATCGCCCGCCCGCTCCATCGAGGCTTGCAGGTTTTGCCATTGTGCCTCGTCCGGCTCGGCATCGGCTGGGATGGCGTTGGTGAAGAGTTCGTCTGCACCGTCGACCAGTACGGGTTCGGCAGCGGCGGTTTCGGGGGCGGCCTGGGCCAGCGGCGCGCTTGGGTCGAGGACGATGATCTCGAACGGCTCGCTGGTCAGTCCATCAGCCACCACCGTAATGGTGTGGGTCCCATAGGGCAGCCAGGCGGTGTAGGCCCATTGACCGGCGTCACTGGCTAGCATGGTGAATTGCAGGACCCCATCGACAAAAAACTGCACCACGGCGCCTGGCGCTGCGGACCCGGCCACCAAGGGGGTGCGGTCGTCGGTGCTCATGCCGTTTTCGATCTGGCCCTGATCCGTACCTTCGTTGTCGTACACATACTCGATGGTCGGGCGCGAAGGCTCCGGCTCTGGCCCCGGCACTGGCTCGGTGCCGTCTGGCGTGACGATGACAACGAAGTCTTCGCTGCGACCGCCCATGGTTCCCACGCTCAGCGTGTGCTGGCCAGGGCCGAGCGTCGGGGTGTAGCTCCATGCGCCGTTGGCGTCGGCCATGATATGGGCGACTGGCTGGCCGTCGACGTATATCGTGACCAGCGCATTGCCATTTGCGGTGCCGCTCAGGGTCGGGGTGGTGTCGTCGGTCGATCCGCCATTGGCCACGGAGCCGGTTTCACCGACATCGTCATGAACATCGGTGATCGCTGGGCGAACAGGCGCCTGGACATTGATTTCGAAGGGTTCGCTCGGGCGGCCGTCGGTTTCGACGATCAAACGATTCAAGCCGTTGGCAAGATTGGCGGTGAAGCCCCACTCACCACGCTCGTTCGCCTGTACACGACCGATCTCCACGCCGTTGGCGTAGATGACGACCCAGGCGTTGGGGGTGGTGATGCCGATCAGACGCGGAGTTGCGTCGTCAGTGGTGCCGCCATTGGCAACGAAACCGGACTGGTTGAAATCGTCGTAGACGCTGGTGATCCGCGCCGGACCGGGGCCTGGGGTTGGCTCGGGAATAGGCTCCGGCAGGGGCACAGGCTCAAGTTCGGGTTCAGGCAGCGGTATTGGCTCAGCCTCGGGCCCAGGTAATGGTACAGGCGTTGGTTCTGGCTCAGGCTCTGGTTCAGGCAGTGGTACGGGCTCGGGCTCGGGCTCCGGAAGGGGTATTGGCTCTGGCGTCGGTTCAGGCAGGGGGATAGGCTCTGGCGTGGGCGTAGGTGCCTGCACATTGATGACGTAGGGCTCGCTCGATTCGCCGTGGGTCATGACTATCAGCTCGTTGCGACCATTACCCAATTCGATCGCGATCGCCCAAAAGCCGTTGGCATCGGCGCGGACGGTACCTACGAGTACGCCATTGGCATAGATTTTCACTTCGCTATCGCGTACGGCAGTGCCCATCAAGACGGGAGAACTGTCGTCCGTGGTGCCACCGTTGCCGATATATTCGCCATTAGTCTGGTCGTCCATGGCCTGGGTAATCTTTGGCCGGGTGGGTGAAGGCGCCGACCCTGCCTGAATATCCAGGATAAACGGCTCGCTCATTTGCCCGTGTGCCATTACCGTGAGGTTATGCATGCCATTGCTCAGCGGCGGCTGGGGAGTGAAGCTCCAGTTGCCGTCGGCGTCAGCCGTCGTCATGCCGATAAGGCGTCCATTTGAATAAATGTACACCGGCGAATTGGCCGGCGCCTGGCCGCTCATGCGCGGGGACGCGTCATCGGTTCGCGCGCCGCTTTGCAATGGACCGCGATCCGGGCCTTGTTGGTCGAGCAACTCGGTAAAGTAAGCGGGCGTGGTGGGTATCTGCATCAATCACTACTCTGCAAGGGGGGCATCCTGCCCCAGAAGTCGGCGGCCGGTCCCTGTCGGCCGGACCTGTAATTGTTGTAGTTCCGGCTCTTCCACACACTCAGACTAGTCCTATATATTCATGCCCCGGCGTCTTGGCTTTTCGATCAGCGCACGCTTGGGGGATCTGCTGGCGGCGCTGGCCTTCGATCATGTACGACTTATCAGGAAGAGGGGGGAAGCATGACGAAGGCCATCGGCGGTTATTTTGAACTGGAGGTCGGCAACGGAACTTCGCTGTACCCTGGCGCATTGGCCTATAACAGCGCCAGATTCGCCTTCGAAGCGCTGCTGCGCCAGCGTCGGCCACGCCGTGTTCATCTGCCCGATTACACCTGTTCGACCATGCACGAGGCTGCTCTGCGCTCGGGTGTCGAAGTGGTGCGCTATGCAGTCGATGAACGATTGCAGCCTTTGGCCCTGCCGACTTTGGCGCAGGACGAATGCCTGCAATACGTCAACTACTTTGGCCTCAAGGATGCCTATATTCGCGAATCGCTGCTGCCTGCCTTGGGTGGCAAGCTGATCCTGGATTATGCTCAGGCGTTGTTCAGCGATGCACCTGAAGGAGTGGCGACGCTCTATTCGCCGCGCAAGTTCGTCGGCGTGCCGGACGGCGGCTGGCTGCTCAACGCGGCGCAACTGCCGCAACTGCCGCCGGGCAGCGCAGAAGGGCGCATGCGCGCGCTGGCGGGGCGCTTGAATGGCGAGCCGGAGCCGTTCTACGCCACGTTCATCGAGGTCGAGACCACGATCCGGGACGAGGGTATTCAAGGCATGTCGGTGGCGACCCGGCGGCTCCTCGATGGTTTGGACTATGTGGCTATCGTGCAGCGCCGCCAGGGCAATTTCGCCAACCTGCGCACGCGGCTTCACGCCATCAACGGGTTCAAGGGCTTCGATGGAGTGCTGTCGCCCATGGTCTATCCGTTGCTGCTCGACAACCCCGAGTTGGCCAGTCATGTGCGCAGCGCGTTGCAAAGCCAGCGCATCTACGTGGCTACTTATTGGCGCGAGCTGCTTGCAGACCCCGCCCTTGGCACGGCGGCGCGGCGATGGACCGAATGCATGCTGCCGCTTCCCATTGACCAGCGCTACGATGATGGCGATATGGAACGAGTGGCCAGCGCCGTTCTCCAAGCTCTAGGACGCACATGAAAGGGCCCGGGTCGTCCGCATGGCCCATGGCGTCCACCAAGGAGCGTTACCCATGAGTATTCCATTCTGGTGTGTGTTCATCAGTGCGCTGTTGATTTTCGTGGCGCGGGTGCCAGTAACGCGGGAGATGAAGGCACAGGGTTACGACAACCACAACCCAAGGGCGCAGCAGGCGAAGTTGAGCGGGCTGGGCGCACGCGCGGTGGCGGCGCATCAAAACTGCTGGGAGGCGTTCACGTTGTTCGCGGTGGCGGTGCTGATGGCGCACACCACGCAGACTCAGGGATGGCTTATCGATCTGCTGGCGATCGTCTTCGTGATTACCCGGGTTCTGTATCTGCTGTTGTATTGGAATGACAAATCCAGCCAGCGCAGCCTGGTGTGGCTAGTCGGCTTGATCTGTACCTTCCTGATCATGATCAGCCCGGTGTATCGGCAAATAGTCATGGCGACGATCTAGATTTGTCTCGACCTGTGGGAGCGGGCTGTGCCTCTCCCACAGTGCGCGTGATGTTATGGCTTGGTGGCCGGTACCGGCTGGGTTTCCGGAGCCTTCTGCATCATGGCGCCGTTCTGCTCCTTGGCGGCTTCCTGGGCAGACTGGTTGCTGTCTTTAGCCGCTTCAGCGTTTTCCTTCGCGGCGTCATTCATCTTGCTTTGCGCCTGGTCCATTTTTTCCTGGGCCTGTTCGGCGTGTTGCTGGGCATCTTGCGCCTTGTCTTCGGATTTCTTGTCGCAGGCGGCGAGGGTGAGGGCGGCAGATAGCATCAAAGTGAATGCCAGAGATTTACGCATGGGGTGTTTCTCCTTCTTTATAATGATTACGTGCCTTCGAGCGTGGGTCGCAGGGATAGTTCCAACCAGCGATGCACGGTGTCAGATCATGCGTATTTCTTCGATCCGATCGCTACCTACGCTATCTTCGATATGCACTTCGTCAAGCAGATACGCCCTCTCTGCGTAGGTCATGAGTTGATTCTGCGCGGTTAATCTTGCAATGGTCCCGGGGGCCTCATGCTGGCGCTCATCCATAAAGTCAGGATTGGACGCTACGTTTTCCCGTAATGAAACCATGGACAATCCTTGGGCGTTTATTTTGAAAATTCTGAAATCGTTTCCGTACTGGTCACTCGCGAATATGCGCGCGCCTTCCTCGGTAGCAGACGTAATGACCGCATCGCCATCCAGCATTTTGGGGACAGCACCGAAGTTGATGGATTTCTCGAATCCCCATGTGCTTGGATCACCGCCACGCTCATAGGCATCTTCATCGATTGCTCGGTAAAGGTATTCGCCAGCAGCCCCTTTTCTCTCTATACAACCTCGGCTGTTCAGGTAAGTACCCTGCGGCAGGATCAAGTTTTGCGCATGTGTATTTTCCCGCACCAGATTCGCTTCGTCGTCCATGCGTATGCCGCCGCCGGGCGAGTCGACTGGTCCCCCGGGCGACGCAACTGGGCTGTTCTGAGGCGGGTCGATAGGCAGATCGATGTCTATCGCATTGGGTATTGCCGGCTGGTAGACGGGCACTGGTAGGAGGGGGAATAGATCCCGCAGCTCTACCAGATTGCCATCTGGCATCCTGTGGTACCCGTCAGGAACGGGGGGCCGTCGATACTGCTCTGCCCAATCAGGGACAGCTAAGGTTCGCTGCAAATGGTGCGCAAATTCATATTCGGTGTGCATGCTCGACGCGGCATTCGGAAAGTCGTATTGGTCGAGTATCGCCTGCACATCGTCATGGGACGCGGAGTAAACGCCCTGCAAGATCTTATTGGCATCTCTGCGGACGTTGACTCCACCCAATAGTCCAACGCGTGCGATGGCCCATTGATCCTTAACAACATGCGTCACTGCCAGGCCATTGCCCCAGGCCGGGTTGTATGTTTCTCCTGGGAGTGCGGCGTGCTGAGTACCGGGCTTGACCATGCGTATCAACGGCTCGCGGTTGCGCATATAGAGCGAGTCCGCTTTGATCTGGATAGGGCTGTTGCCTATGGCGATATATGACTTGCCGTTGGGATGGACGTATACCCCTCTTGCGTCGGGCCGCAGTCCTGCCAATTGAATGTTTTTCGCTTTGTATGAGCGCACCTCCTCTTGACTCAACTGAGGGGTTCGCTGTTCCAGCAGCGCGTTGGAGCCTGCCCCTCGGCGCTGTGGGTTCTTGTAGAACGCAACCGACCAATCGGCGACGCGTTGGGCCGAATTTTCCTTGACGCCCAGGGCGTCTCGCTGCGTGGCAGTCATTGCCCGCAGCATGGAGCTGATCAGGGGGTTGGAATCGGCATAAGGCCCAATTTCGTTGCCGTCGCGCGCGGCCGCGTATTTACCGTCCTGATATCTGATGATATTGACGACGTCCGAATGTCGAGTGTTGCCATATGTGGCCCCGCTACCTCCTTGGTCGTCGGTAATGCGGATGCGGAAGTTCGCGTTCTTGTGCCCAGTAATGGCAATGCAGAGCAGTGCCTCGGCGTTCAGGTTGACGGGCTGGACCGTCGGACTCGCCAGGCTTGCCAGCGCTGTATCCATATGAATCGCACCGGTTTGTGCGTCACAGGCCCGCTTTAGCGGGTCGGGCAGGCTCTCCCGTGATGACCGCTTGGATATATCGATTGGCCCATGGCGCTCAAGCAGGATTCTCGCGGTATTGAGCGACAGTTCGGGGTAAAAGCGTCTCAGCGTGTTGACATTGGCACTGGCCTGCAGGTGCGCGGCAGCAGTAGGGGCGTAGTGACGCGCAGGGGAAACAAGGGGCAAGTCGTCTCGGACCTTTTGGCTGCCAAGCGCCGCATGCAGAATGTGCTGATCGGCGGCAATACGCGCGCCCACCTGAGATTTCAATTCGGCCAGCCTGCCATTGAAGGAGTTATCTTGGTAGTTGTGACCTAATTGGCTGTGCCCGGTTATTTTTTCATGAGCCTTGAGCGTCTCACGCCAGAGTGAATCCGCGTTGGGCAGGTCAGTGGCATGTGAGCCGACAGTCGGGCGGTATTCACCCGCGTTGTCGCGTATCAGATCGATTGCATCTTGTGACGCAAGTTGACCCTCGGGGGTGTAGGACGCATAGAGGCTCCCATCGGGATTGCGAATGTTCAACGCCAGCCCGGCCTTTTCGGCCAGTACCGGCAATATCACCCGTTCTTCCCCGACCGTGGGCACGGCATCGCGGGTGTCGGCGGTCTTGCTGGCCGAGGCGATATCGTTCTTCAGTTGCCGGTCTGCCACCGCATCGAGGATGTGCGCCTCATCTATCGCCTGGCCTTTCCAGCGGGCGATCAAATCGGCGCGAGTAGTGCCGGTCTGGTCCAGGACTTGTTTGAGCGCTTCGGCACTTAGCGGGGTCGATGCGTCAGAGATCGGCAGCATCCACTTCAACAATTCGACATCGGAATAATCACGGGTATCCAGGCTGGTGTCGACGACGCAGTGTTTGAGTGATTCATCGTAGCGGACTGGCGGCTGGTAGGCGTTCTCGGGGCCGTTGCTCAGGCGATAGGCGCTTATTTGCGGATCATATTTGACTTCGGCGGTTTTCAACGTGTCTTCATGCTTGATCTGTACCAGCGCACGTTTGTCCTGATGGTATACGCCATGTTGATCGGGCTCGCCGGTCAGTGGCACGATCTGATCGGTCACGTAACTCGATAGTTGCTGTTTGGCGATAATAACGGTCAGCACTTTATGATCGAGGCCGGCCTCGGGTTTTTGCATGTTGTCGATGATGTTTTTCGCCCGTCGATCGCCAAGCCTGATAGCAGCCCCTTGCATTGCGCCGTTGGCAAGAAGGTCAATGACATCTGCCCCCGCCTGTACTGCATCGGTGTTGTCACCTTTCGTCAGTCCGACGATGGCCTCGGTGATTGTCACGCCGAGACTGGCGCCAAACACCGCTGTCAGTAGCCAGTTCAGGCCAACGCCCGACAGCGGCAGCTGGAACAGTTCCATCATTTGCTTGGCTGCATCGCTGACGAAAGCCTCCACACCTTGCAAGTTCGCTTCGCCGGTGGTGCGCAGACCGAAGTTCCAGTCGCTTTCCAAACGTTGCGTGACCTTGGTCGAGATGGCCGCCTGCATACTGACGCGTTTGTTCCCGCCCGGCGTATCGGCAATCACGCGCAATCGCTCGGCCTTGGGGATCGGCGCCGAGCCCAACTTCTCTTGCAGGAAGTTGGCGAGGGGATTGCGGATGTAGTGCACGAAGAGTTGAGTATAGGTGTCGTCGGATATGCTGACTTCATTCGCTTTGGCAACGCTTTCCTTGGTCTTTAGAAAGGTATCGAGTTTTATCTGGTCGCCGAAAGACATGCCACGGTACAGCCAGCCCAGTGTTCCGGCCTTGCCATCGGTGATGATTTTCTCGTTGAAGTCGGTGATCGCCGCTTGTTCGCTGGCATGGGCTTGCAGCGCGCCCCCCGGTCTGCCGGGGAAGTAACTATAGGTCACGCCCTCGCTGTCGATAAGCATGAGCGGCAGCGCCAACTTGGTGTCTGCGGATTGGTGCTCGGCGCTACCGTCCAGGCCAAGGGCAAAGGATTTCCAGCGGGTACTATTCAGGGCTCCCTTGAGTGCCGGTGTCAGGTTGCCTGTGCGCCGCTTGAAGTCCAGGCAAGCGCTCTCCCACTGCGCCGATCCGGCTTGTTGGGTCAACTCCTTGACCTGCACTTCTTTAAACTGTTCGGCACGGCGTCCGCCCAGGTCGAACGCGCGGATCGCGGTTTGCATGGCGCTGACCGAAATTCTCAATTTTTTGCCGCTGGCGTCGACGATATCGGTGTTGCCGTCGGTAATGGCGGCAGGGTCCCGATTGGATTCTCGCCAATCGAAATTTCTCCGGGTGGCGTCATAGAGCGAGACTTCGTGGATCTGTGATGGATCGTGTTTGGCCTGTTCGTAGTACGTCTTGAAATACACCTTGTGGGGGTCGATAGGCTGCTTGAACTCGTTCGTCAGTGCTTTTCCGAGGTCCTTTTCGAGGATGGATTTGGATGTCTTGTCGCGTGCCTCGATCCGCTTGCCTAATTCGACCTGTATTTCCAGATCCTTGCGTGCCGCTTCCAGTAGTTGCTTTTGCTCCGTGACCTCCAGATCGCCCTTGTACCGGTCCCATTGCTCGGCGAAGGCCTTGAATAGCGCCTGGTCAGCGGCTTGGGTATGATTGTTGAGGGTCAGGGGAGGGGTGTCGACCACCGTCAGTGGCATCAAGGGCGCCGTCCAGCTCGGCGTCGTTGCAGCTTTTGCGGGCCTGCTCATGGCGAACGCCAGCACAGCGCCTGCGACGGGTTGACCGACGAGGGCCCCAAGGCCTGCTCCCACGCCAGCGATGGCCACTTGTTGCAGTGCTTGTGAACCGGGTGATTGTGCAGGGGCGGGGGCGTTGGTATTACCCTGTGGCTTGTCAGCTTTTGGGGCTGCCGCAGGCTGGCTGGCGCCAATATCCGAGGAGCGACGCTTGTCAGCATGATAATCGCGGCGAAATGCCGTGTCTGGATCGTGCTTAACGTAGTATCGTTCAGAGTTTTCATGCATCAGTACAGTGTGTGACTCCCTTTCCATTATGTTGGAAAGTTTGGATCGCAACTCTTTTTTGGTCTCGAGATCGGTAGTCGTGTAGATATCATGTTGCAGTTTCGTCACCGTTAGTTCGTGCTTTAGCTCGCGAAAGGTCTGACCCAGCTGGACGAAATCGGGCGCTGCCGAAGTCTTGGCCTTGTAGGCTTGACTGGCGGCTTCAAATTTAATCGATAACTGATCAAGCTTCGCCTCGTAGCTGGCCTTGGCAAGTTCTGCAGGCCAGTTACTCAGTTTCTCTGTGGTTATCGCCTGGCGCTGGGCCGAGGCTTCTGACTTGCCTCGCGATACCTCGGAGAAGGCTTTCGTCGCGCCAGCCAGATGATCGCGATGGGGATCGAGTCCTGCTGTTATGCGCGGGACGCTCGGTGTCAGGTAATTTAGGAAAGAGAGGATTGCGCTGTTTCGTTCCTCCTGGCGCAGTGTTTTGTTTCTCGAGTCCTGAGCAGCTTCTTCGGCCTCTACCCACTGCTTTACCGGCAACGTAGCCAATAGCGTCTCGATGCTGGTACCTGGGCGCGCCGTGTCGAGAGCCACCAGCAAATTGTTGACCAGCAGGGGGAGATTAAGTCTGTCTTCATAGCCCTTAAGGCTATCGAGCAGGAAATCCTGCTGGGTCGAATTGAACACACCCAGCACCTTTTCAAATACTTGCGCGGCAAGCTTGGCATTGGCTGCATCGCGGGCGGGTTTTTCGTTCTGGGTCCGGGTGTCTTGCGCTGAGGTGTATTGACCCAGCATCGAGGCTATCAGGCTGACGGAACCATAGGTCAACGCAAAGCCCGCGATGGGAAAGCCGACGGCGCTCGTGGCGCCACCCACGGCTACGCCAGCCAACAATGCGCCCAGGGAGGGCTTGAGCCCTTGGCTTGCAGGCTCAGTAGCGGCTGGTGTCTTCGGCCGTATCGAGTTCAGCGCCTTTATCAGTTTCTCAGCGACTAGCAGGGTAGGGTCTTCAGGTACTTCACGGAGCGGAGAATAATGTTTTACTGTCACTGTTGGGTTCAAGCTAACTGGCATTGCATTGGTCCTTGAATGGATAACAGGAACTCTTTCCCCGGCAGGCTCACCGGCGGCACGCAAGCTAGCGGTTGCCGGTGGCCATCAGAAGAGGGTAAATTCCTATTTTTCGATTCAGTTGTAACCTTGCGTAACTAATAAGGGTTTGCAGGTCTGAAATGCTGATCTTGGGTCGTTCGGTCACCTTCAGCGCAACTTGGCGGTAAGTTTCGCCAGTAGTGGTTGATTTGATGATGATAAATAGATTTCGATCGGGTGCTTTATTTTCGCTTTATCGATATCGCTGAAATTTACATGTATTGCATCGTCGCCGCGAGAAATCAGGTCGGCTTGTTCAAACCCATTTTGGGCAATGAGCTCGTGGATTCTCCCTAATCTAAGCCCGATGGTCTGCTCTAGAGTTGTAGAGTTATGCAATGCGTTTTCCACTACCGAGACGGTGCGCACACCAAAGCAGTTTATCTCGGCCAGCGTATAATCTGTATAACCCTGGTTTTCAGCATAGCGCCTAGCGCCTGATACCGTTTTCGAGGCGACTATCACATCGCCTTCCAGCAGGGGGCTATAGCTGCTGGTTCTCAATAATGGGTGGAGCAGGGGATCGCCGCTAACCATGGATACCTCGCCAGGTATGGGCAGGTAGACTACGTTTATGTTCTTACGCTCTATCATGCCTTTGGCGTTTCGATATACAGCAGTGCATTGGCATAATTCCCCAAAGGCGTCAACGTCGGTGCTGCCTAGATAAGTGTCGGGATCGAAGCCTTCCCATTTAAAGTCGGCGGGGTAGTCAATGCCCCGAAGATCCGACGCCAATACATTTGGCGAGTTAGCCGTGCTGCTCAGTGCGTGGGCGATTTTGCCTTGGCGGGACGAAGAAGCTGACGTTGCATGTGGCGAGGGCATGATCGGTGCCATGGACTGTGTGTGATTGGTAATTGGCATTTACGGACCTTGAGTATATATCCTGAAATTTACCCCGACTGGCTTGCCGGGACTACCCAAACTAGCCGTCGTGCTCTCAGGGAAAAACAGCCAGAACTCCTATATCTCGAATCCTTTGTAAGCGTGAGTAAAATTTCCTGTCGCCGCACAGCGCAGCAGCGACTCTACGCTTTTGCTCATTCAGCCGATCGCCCCCCTCTTGAAATCCTCCCGCCAGCCCCCATCTGTTTGTCATCCCGCCGCTCATCGATCGGCTCGGGGCTTTGGCTCCGGTGATCGAGCGGCTTCTACCATCTGATTGGAGTGTGTGACCATGAGTGTGGAAACTCAAAAAGAAACCCTGGGCTTCCAGACCGAGGTGAAGCAACTGCTGCACCTCATGATCCATTCGCTGTATTCCAACAAGGAAATCTTCCTTCGCGAATTGATCTCCAACGCATCCGACGCCGTCGACAAGCTGCGCTTCGAAGCCCTGGCCAAGCCCGAGCTGCTCGAAGACGCCGGCGAGCTGAAGATCCGCGTGAGCTTCGACAAGGACGCCAAGACCGTCACCCTCGAAGACAACGGCATCGGCATGAGCCGCCAGGACGTGATCACTCATCTGGGCACCATCGCCAAGTCCGGCACCGCCGACTTCATGAAGAACCTCAGCGGCGACCAGAAAAAGGACTCGCACCTGATCGGTCAGTTCGGCGTCGGTTTCTACTCGGCGTTCATCGTCGCCGACCAGGTCGAAGTGTTCAGCCGCCGTGCCGGCCTCGCTGCCAGCGAAGGCGTACACTGGTCGTCCAAGGGCGAGGGCGAATTCGAAGTCGCCAACATCGACAAGGCCGAGCGCGGTACCCGCATCGTGCTGCACCTCAAGGCCGCTGAAGACGAATTCGCCGACGGCTACCGCCTGCGCAACATCATCAAGAAGTACTCCGATCACATCGCCTTGCCGATCGAATTGCCTAAAGAGCAGGCGCCCGCCGCCGAAGGCGAAGAGCCGCCGGCGCTGGAATGGGAAACCGTCAACCGCGCCAGCGCCCTGTGGACCCGTCCGCGTGCCGAGATCAAGGACGAGGAATACCAGGAGTTCTACAAACACATCGGCCACGACTACGAAAACCCGCTGAGCTGGAGCCACAACAAGGTCGAAGGCAAGCTGGAATACAGCTCGCTGCTGTATGTGCCGGCCCGCGCGCCGTTCGACCTGTACCAGCGTGAAGCGCCTCGCGGCCTGAAGCTCTACGTACAGCGCGTGTTCGTCATGGACCAGGCCGAATCCTTCCTGCCCCTGTACCTGCGCTTCATCAAGGGCGTGGTCGACTCCAACGACCTGTCGCTGAACGTGTCGCGGGAGATCCTGCAGAAGGATCCGATCATCGATTCGATGAAATCGGCCTTGACCAAGCGCGTGCTGGACATGCTGGAAAAACTGGCGAAGAACCAACCCGAGCAGTACAAGGGCTTCTGGAAAAACTTTGGCCAGGTCATCAAGGAAGGCCCGGCCGAAGACTTCGCCAACAAAGAGAAGATTGCCGGCCTGCTGCGCTTCGCATCGACTCACGACAGCAGCGGCGAGCAGTCCGTCGGCCTGGCCGAATACCTGGCTCGCGCCAAGGAAGGCCAGGACAAGATCTACTTCCTGACCGGCGAATCCTATGCGCAGGTCAAGGACAGCCCGCACCTCGAAGTCTTCCGCAAGAAGGGCATCGAAGTGCTGCTGCTGACCGATCGCATCGACGAGTGGCTGATGAGCTACCTGACCGACTTCGATGGCAAGGGCTTCGTCGACGTCGCTCGTGGCGACCTGGACCTGGGCAAGCTGGACTCCGAAGAGGACAAAAAGGCTCAGGAAGAAGTCGCCAAGAATAAGGAAGGCCTGGTCGAGCGCCTCAAGGCTGCATTGGGTGATGTGGTCAGCGAAGTGCGCGTCTCGCATCGCCTGACTGATTCGCCGGCAATCCTGGCCATCGGTGAGCAGGACCTCGGCCTGCAGATGCGCCAGATCCTCGAAGCGAGCGGGCAGAAAGTGCCGGATTCCAAGCCGATCTTCGAATTCAACCCGGCTCACCCACTGATCGAAAAACTGGACAACGAGCAGAGCGAAGACCGTTTCGCCGACTTCTCCCACATCCTTTTCGACCAGGCCGCACTGGCGGCAGGGGACAGCCTGAAAGACCCGGCGGCGTACGTGCGTCGCCTGAACAAGTTACTGGTTGAGCTGTCAGTCTAACCAGTCGCAGAACAAACCCGCTTCGGCGGGTTTTTTCGTTACAGTCGTCAAGACTTCTAATTGGGGGATAAATCCATGAGCGCAGTCACTGTTCAATCCGTTGTCTATCAGATCGATGGCGTCGACTACGAAAGCCGTCTGGTGTTTGACGCCGATATCGTTTCACCACGCCCAGGCCTGGTGATGGCGCCGAACTGGATGGGGGTCAGCGAAGGTGCCGAGCGTATCGCTCAGTCCGTGGCCTCCAAGGGCTATGTGGTGCTGCTGGCCGACTTGTACGGCCAGGCCGTGCGTCCACAGAACGGTGACCAGGCCGCAGCGGCGATGATGCCGTTGAAGAACGATCGTGCGCTGCTGAACAAGCGCATGCAGGCGGCGCTGGAGCAACTGCAGAGCCAGACCGTGGCGAGTGTCAACAGCGCCAAGCTGGCGGCGTTCGGTTTCTGCTTCGGCGGGTGCTGCGCGCTGGAGCTGGCCCGTACCGGCGCGCCATTGAAGGCGGCGGTGTCGTTCCACGGTACCTTGGATACGCCGAACCCGGCCGATGCCAACAACATACAAGGCAAGGTCCTGGTCCTGCACGGCGCCAGCGATCCATTGGTGCCCAAGGAGCAGCTGCCAGCGTTCGAGAAAGAAATGAACGACGCCGGTGTCGATTGGACCTTGACCAGCTTCGGCGGTGCGTACCACTCCTTCACCGATACCGAGGCCAACAATCCTGGCGTGCAGATGTACAACAAGACGGTCGCCGACCGCGCGTTTGCCTCGATGCACTATCTGCTGGATGAAGTGTTCCAGGACTGATTCGTGTCCTGACCCTGTAGCGAGGGGGCTTGCCCCCGAAAATTCACCAGGCGCTATCTGTGTGTCTTCGTTGGGGTTTTTCGGGGGCAAGCCCCCTCGCTACAGGGGGCTTTGAGCGGAAACGACAAAGGCGCCTTTCGGCGCCTTTATCGTATCAAGCAAGGTCGATTCTTACTTGCCCTGCCAGCGTTGCAGTACCAGGGTGGCGTTGGTGCCGCCGAAGCCGAAGCTGTTGCTCATCACGGTGTTGAGCTCGACGTTTTCCTTGGTCACGGTCTGGATCGGCAGATCGGCAACTGCTGGATCCAGTTCGTCGATGTTGGCCGAGCCGGCGATGAAGTTGCCTTCCATCATCAGCATGCAGTAGATCGCCTCGTGCACGCCTGCGGCGCCCAGGGAGTGACCCGACAGGCTCTTGGTGGAGCTGATGGCCGGCGCCTTGGCACCGAACACTTCACGGACGCCTTTCATTTCCGCGACGTCGCCGACCGGAGTCGAGGTGCCGTGGGTGTTCAGGTAGTCGATCGGCGCGTCGACGGTGGACATGGCCATCTGCATGCAACGGATGGCGCCTTCACCGCTTGGCGCGACCATGTCGTAGCCATCGGACGTCGCACCGTAGCCGACGATTTCAGCGTAGATCTTGGCGCCGCGGGCCAGAGCGTGTTCCAGCTCCTCGACCACCACCATGCCACCGCCGCCGGCGATGACGAAGCCGTCGCGGTCGTTGTCGTAGGCGCGGGAGGCTTTCTCGGGGGTGTCGTTGCGCTTGCTGGACAAGGCGCCCATGGCGTCGAACAGGAACGACTGGCTCCAGTGCTCTTCTTCACCACCGCCGGCGAAGACGATGTCCTGCTTGCCCATCTGGATCTGCTCCATGGCGGTACCGATGCAGTGAGCACTGGTGGCGCAGGCCGAAGCGATGGAGTAGTTCAGGCCCTTGATCTTGAAGGGCGTGGCCAGGCAAGCCGACACCGTGCTGCTCATGGTGCGGGTCACGCGGTACGGGCCGACGCGCTTGACGCCTTTCTCGCGCAGGATGTCCAGCGCTTCCATCTGATTGAGGGTCGACGCGCCGCCCGAACCGGCGATCAGGCCGGTGCGCGGGTTGGAGACCATCTCGTCGGTCAGGCCCGAATCCTTGATGGCATCGGCCATGGCCAGGTAGGCGTAGGCTGCGGCGTGGCCGACGAAACGGAAGACCTTACGGTCGATCAGCTCTTCGAGGTTGAGGTCGATGGAGCCGGAAACCTGGCTGCGCAACCCCATTTCGGCGTATTCCGGGTTGAATCGGATGCCAGGGCGGCTCGCCCGCAGGTTTGCGGAGACGGTGTCTTTGTCATTGCCCAAGCAGGAAACAATGCCCAGACCAGTGATAACGACGCGGCGCATGCGGATAACCCTTAGAAATTTTCGGTGGATGTGAACACGCCGACCCGGAGGCCTTCGGCGGTGTAGATCTGCTTACCGTCGACGCTGACGGTACCATCGGCGATCGCCAGGTTCAGCTTGCCCTTGAGGACGCGCTTGATCTGGATGTTATAGGTGACTTTCTGCGCCGTCGGCAGCACCTGACCGGTGAACTTCACTTCGCCTGAACCCAGCGCCCGGCCGCGGCCCGGCAGGCCCTGCCAGCCGAGGAAAAAGCCGACCAGCTGCCACATCGCATCGAGGCCCAGGCAGCCCGGCATCACCGGGTCGCCTTCGAAATGGCAGGCGAAGAACCACAGGTCAGGGTTGATATCCAGCTCGGCGACCAATTCACCTTTGCCGTATGCACCGCCTTCTGCGCTGATATGAGTGATGCGATCCACCATCAGCATGTTGCCGGCGGGCAGTTGCGCATTACCTTGGCCGAACAGCTCACCGCGACTGCAGCGCAGCAGGTCTTCCCGGGTAAAGGCGTTTTGTTTGGTCATGCGAGCTCCTCAATAGTCCCTGCCTGGCAGGGGGCAAATCTTCCCGATCGACCCGTTGGATAGAGGCCGAGTCGGCAGCCTGTACATAGACTATTGCGTAATGATGAAAGTCACAGCACAGAGTATACGAATGTACAGGTGTGCACTGAAATGGTTTTTCGGACGTTTCTTTTAGCCCGAGTGGATGTCAAAGACTCCCGCACTCTAACATTTTCGTCACCTGATGGCAGCCGTTTAGCGCCGATGTCCGCAGATGTATTGCCGCCAGAGGGCACATAAGGCTTCGACAAGGGTGGCGGATAGCCGTTTCAGCAGATCCAGCGCTGCAGAATCAGCAGCAGATCGCTGCGTTTGAACGGCTTGGCCAGGTAATCGTTCATGCCCGCGTCGATACAGGCCTCGCGGTCGCCGTGCAGCGCGTTGGCGGTGAGGGCGATGACCGGGACGTCGTTATGCAACGTTAGCAGACGAATCCTGCGCGTGGCCTCGTATCCATCGATGATCGGCAGCCGGCAATCCATCAGCACCGCGTCGAAGCGCAGGCGCGACACTTCACTGATCGCCTGGGCGCCATCGCCGACCACGCTGACGGTGAAACCCAGGCTGCGCAGCATGGCTTCGATCACGGTCTGGTTGACGGGATTGTCCTCCACCAGCAGGACGTGCAAGCCGCTGCCGAAGGTCCCGGTACCATCGTTGGCGGTGGCGCGGACCGGTGCGGGCGCACTGACCTGCAACGGCTTGTTGCTCAGCGCCAGCGGCAACTCAAGCGTGAACGTGGAACCCCGGCCGACTTCGCTGTCGGCATGCAGGGTGCCGCCCATGCGCTCCGCCAGGTTGCGCGCGATCGGCAGGCCCAGGCCGGTACCGCCGTAGCGCCGGGAAATCGAACTGTCGGCCTGACGGAAGGCGACGAACATCGATTCCAGATCCTGCGGGCTGATACCGATACCGGTGTCACTCACCGTGCAGGTCAGCCAGATCAGGTCGTGATCCAGCGCCTGGCTGGCGACTTCGATGCGCACATGGCCCGCCTCGGTGAACTTCAGGGCGTTGCCGATCAGGTTGACCAGGATCTGCCGGATCCGCGTCGGATCGCCGGCTACCTGCACGCCGCGCAGCGCCTCGGCGATCTGCAGTTCCAGGCGCAGGCCGCGTTGCTCGGCGTCGAGGCGGAAGGGCTGGGCTATCAGCTCGATCAGGTGCGGCAGGTCGAAGGCGATGTGTTCCAGTTCGAGGGTGGTGCGTTCGATACGGGAGAAATCGAGAATATCGTTGATGACCTTGAGCAAGTGCTCTGTGGATTGCGTCGCCAGGGCGGCATATTCCTTTTGCTCGTCGGTCATCTGCGTGGTTTCGAGCAACTGCAGCATGCCGAGCACGCCGTTCATGGGCGTGCGCAGTTCATGGCTCATCATCGCCAGGAATTCCGATTTGGCGCTGTTGGCGCGTTCGGCTTCTTCGCGGGTATGGATGAGCTCGTCCATGGCCACGCGCTGCTCGTGGCTGGCCTTCTGCAGCCCGGTGGCCAGTTCGTTGAGGTGGCGCGCCAGCTCGCCCAATTCGGTGTCGCCAGGGGGTACCGGCAGGACACCCTGGAAATCACCCTCGCGGATCGCGGTAACGGCGGCGCTCATGTCGCTGATCGGTTGGGACAGATCGCGGGACAGGCGTCGGGCCAGCAAAAAGGTCAGGATCAAGGCGAACAGCGCCAGCACCCCGGCCTTGAGGACGATTTCCTGCTGGCGCTGGCTGAACGCGTCGTCGGACATGCCGACGATCACCCGGCCCAGATATTCCGGCAGCTCGCCACCGATCTCGCCGGCGGCCACGCCACGCTCTGTGGCATCCCTGAAGGCGTTGCGCTGCTCGCGGATAGGCGCCTGGAACACCTCGATGCGCCGCGATGGCGTGTCGGCGTCAGTGGGTTGCTCGACATAGGCGAGGATGCGGTCCTGGGCGTTCTGGATTTCCAGGAAGCGCACATGGGGGATCGCCAGGGTGGCGTTCATCAGCGCTTCGAGCACGTCGGTGTTGCCAGTGACCACCCCGTACTCGGAGGCCGGGGCCAACTGGTTGGCGATCAACTGGCCGGTGTGGTTGAGCTCCTGGCGCAGATCCTGAATGCGTACGAAGGTGAAAAAACAGATCAACAACAGCGTCAGCAAGATCGCCGGGCCCAGGCTGATGAGCTGGGTGCGGGTATGGATATCCCACTTGCGCCGGTGCTTCATCGACGTCTCCGATCAGCGCCCACGGCATGGCGATCGACGCCAGGGGCGCTCGATGGATGGCAATGATGGAGAGGGAGGGGTTGCACGACAGCAGTGTGTCCACAAAGATTTATAAAGCATGGTAACTGACTGTTACGACATTTTCAGTCACAGACGCGCATTCTCATGGAGAACCGCGTCTGCGGCGCTGTCTTACGCTTTATAGAGCGAGTCTGCCACCTGATAGCGAAGGACTGGTGGCCCCGACACCGCTCCGTATAATGCGACCTTTGTCACAGTAACCCGCTAACGGATTGAATATGACTGAACAACAGCCTGTAGCCGTGCTCGGTGGAGGCAGTTTCGGCACGGCCGCTGCCAATCTGCTGGCCGAGAATGGTCATCGCGTGCTGCAGTGGATGCGCGACCCCGAGCAGGCCCGCGCCATGCGCGAGCAGCGGGAAAACCCACGCTATCTGAAAGGCATCAAGGTGCATCCCGGCGTGGAGCCGGTCACCGACCTGCTGGCCACGCTGCAGGCGGCGCCGCTGATCTTCGTGGCGTTGCCGTCGAGCGCGTTGCGTGCGGTGCTGGCCGACCACGAGGCGTTGCTGGCGGGCAAGATGATGGTCAGCCTGACCAAGGGCATCGAGGCCCAGTCGTTCAAGCTGATGAGCGAAATCCTCGAAGAGATCGCGCCGCGAGCCCGTATCGGGGTGCTGTCCGGGCCGAACCTGGCCCGCGAAGTGGCCGAGCATGCCCTGACCGCCACGGTCATCGCCAGCGCCGACGAGCAGCTCTGCCAAAGCGTCCAGCAAGCGCTGCATGGCCCGACGTTCCGGGTGTACGCCAGTTCCGATCGCTTCGGCGTCGAGCTTGGCGGTGCGCTGAAGAACGTCTACGCCATCATCGCCGGCATGGCCGTGGCCCTGGGCATGGGCGAAAACACCAAGAGCATGCTGATCACCCGGGCCTTGGCGGAGATGACCCGCTTCGCCGTCAGCCAGGGAGCCAACCCCATGACCTTCCTCGGCCTCGCCGGGGTGGGCGATCTGATCGTCACCTGCTCGTCGCCCAAGAGCCGCAACTATCAGGTCGGTTTTGCCCTGGGCGAAGGCCTCAGCCTCGAAGAGGCGGTCAGTCGCCTGGGCGAGGTGGCGGAGGGCGTCAATACCCTCAAGGTGCTCAAGGCCAAGGCCCAGGAGGCGCAGGTCTACATGCCACTGGTCGCCGGGTTGCACGCGATTCTGTTCGAGGGCCGTACCTTGAAGCAGGTCATCGAAGTGCTGATGCATGCCGAACCCAAGACCGACGTCGATTTCATCTCGATCAGCGGTTTCAACTGATTGCTCGCCAAGGTAACCCCTCATGAACGCTACTCGTCCACCCTCGACCCATGAATCGATCATCCTGCGTATCGTCTGGATGCTGGTGTTCGTCCTCGTCTGGCAGGTCGCGCAGTTCCTGCTCGGCGCGCTGGTGCTGGTGCAGTTGATCTATCGCCTGATCTACAGCGCACCGAATGCCGGGCTGATGAACTTCGGCGACAGTCTCAGCCAGTATCTGGCGCAGATCGGCCGCTTCGGCAGCTTCCATACCGAGCAGAAACCTTGGCCATTCAGCGACTGGCCGACGCCGCGTCCACCTGAAGGCGAAATGCCCCACAGCGTACCGCCCGCGGCCCATCCGGTGCGCGATGAGGACTCCAAGCTATGAAGCTATGGGTGCTGCGCCATGGCGAGGCGCACAATCAGGCGCCCACCGATGCGGCGCGCGAACTGACCGACAGGGGGCGTGCAGAAGTGTTGCGCAGCGCCGCGTACCTGCAAGGGGTGGCGCTGGATGCTATCTATGCCAGCCCCTACGTGCGGGCGCAGCAGACTGCAAGGCTGGTCCATGACGCACTTGGCCATGCCGAGCCGATCAGGACCGTGCCGTGGCTGACGCCGGAGCAATCGCCGGATTCGGTCATCGCGCAACTGGAGGGGTTGGGTCTGGATAATGTCCTGCTGGTCAGCCATCAGCCCTTGGTCGGTGCCTTGCTGGGGGTGCTGGATACGGGCCGTGCCAGTCACGAGCATCCCATGGGCACCGCGAGCCTCGCAGAGCTTGACGGCGAGTGGCCATTGGCCGGGTTGATGACGCTTAAAAGCCTGCGACACGCCTGAGCGGTGCCGTGCAGGCGCGTCGTGTTGACGTCAAGTCGCGGCGCCTGACCGGAACGCCGCTGGCGATGGCGTTTCCGGTCATTGCCCATCTGCGGCGCGCTGCGGACAATCCATGAGTTCGCTCCTGCCGTTGGGGCTCCCTGTTCTGGACACTAAAGTGTATGCCGCAGCCCCTGTTCTTCGCCCACGCCAATGGCTTTCCCTCCGCTACCTACGGCAAGCTGTTCGCCGCCCTCGCACCACAATTCACGGTGGTCCACCTGCCAGTGCACGGCCATGATCCGCGCTTTCCCGTCGACGATAACTGGACCAGCCTGGTGGACGAACTGATCCTGCACCTGGAGGCACAGCCCGAGCCGATCTGGGGTGTGGGGCATTCACTGGGCGGGGTACTGCAACTGCACGCCGCGTTGCGGCGTCCGGAGCTGTATCGGGGGGTGATCATGCTCGATTCGCCGCTGCTCACCAAACGCGATCAGTGGGTGATCCGCGCCGCCAAACGCCTGGGCTTGATCGATCGCCTGACGCCCGCCGGTCGCACCTTGGGGCGGCGCGAAGAATTCAGCGACCTGGCCAGCGCCCGCGAGTATTTCGCCGGCAAGGCGCTGTTTCGTGATTTCGATGCACAATGCCTTGAAGCCTATCTGCAGCATGGATTGCGCGCCGAGGGTCGGGGTTTACGGCTACGCTTCGATCCGGCCACGGAAATCAGCATCTATCGCAGCGTTCCGCATCTGCGCCCGGCGCGCCTTCAGCAGTTGCAAGTGCCGCTGGCGCTGGTGGGCGGGGTGCAGAGTCAGGTGGTAATGCGCCATCATGCGCGGGCAGCGCAGCGTCTGGAGCGGGGGGAGTTCCATGGCATGCCCGGTGGACACATGTTTCCCCTCGAGCGGCCGCTGCAGACTGCCGCGTTGATCCGTGATGTCATTACCCGCTGGCAGACGTCAGCCTCCGTCAACTGCCAGGAGTCATCCGCATGAAGGCCGCGCAAGAGCTGAGATTGACCTTGCCGCATATCGAGTTGGCCGCCCACGTCTTCGGGCCCGAGGACGGCCAGCCGGTGCTGGCGCTGCACGGCTGGCTCGACAATGCCAACAGCTTCGCCCGCCTGGCTCCGCGCCTGAAGGGGGTGCGCATCGTTGCGCTGGACATGGCCGGGCACGGGTTTTCCGACCACCGTCCGGCGGGCGCCAGCTATGCGCTGTGGGATTACGCCCACGATGTGCTGCAGGCGGCCGAGCAGTTGGGTTGGGAGCAATTTTCCCTGATAGGGCATTCACTCGGCGCGATCGTTTCGACCCTGGTTGCCGGGGCCGTACCAGAGCGGATCGAGCGGATCGTGCTGATCGACGGCATCGTGCCGCCGAACCCCTTGCCCCATGATCCGGTGGCGCGGATGGGAGCGGCGCTGCGCGAGCAGTTGGCGCTGGGACGCAAGCGCAAGACCGTGCATCCAACCCTGGCGCGGGCCGTCGAAGCGCGGATGAAAGGCCATGTCGCCGTATCGCGAGAGGCGTCCGAACTGCTCGGCGAGCGCAGCTTGATGCCGGTGCCGGGCGGATTTACCTGGCGCAGCGATTCGCGTCTGATGCTCAGTTCGCCGGTACGCCTGAGCGAAGATCAGGCCTTGGCGTTCATCCATGCCATCGAGTGCCCGGTGCAGTTGATCGTCGCCCAGGACGGGCGCCTGGCCCAGGAGGCCGAGTTGCTGGCACGTTTGCCCTGGACTCCGGTGTTTCTGCCAGGTGGTCACCATTTGCACCTCAACGATGAAGACGGTGCCGATCTTGTAGCAGACTGTATCAATAGATTCTTCGCCGTTCCTTGACTTGCTCCAGTGAACTGCCGAGGCTTGGCGGGTTGAAATGGAGACAACCATGATTAAGCCTCATCTGGCCAGCCTCGCGCTGTTGCTTTCATCGCTGGCCGTGCCGGCTGCCTGGGCCGTCGACGTCGATGCGCGGGTGCATGAGGTCGATGCCAAGGTCATCGATCAGCGCGCCGCCACCGAGCAGGAGCGCATCTACCCCTTGGGGGCATTGCGCAAGATCAGCGGACAGCTGCGTATGGAATCGCAGATCAACGCCCGTGGCCAGGTCAGCTCGGTGACCTATGAACTGCCGGTCGAGCGCAGTGCCAAGGAAGCGTTCGCTGCCGCTCGGCAAACCCTGCATACCCCCGGCACGCAGTTACTGTTCTGGTGCGAGGCGCGGGACTGCGGTGAAAGCAGCCTGTGGGCCAACGAGATCTTCCGTAATGCGCGCTTGCTCGGCGGTGATGAGCAGCAAGGCTTCTTCCTCCTGCGTTTGCCCGCACCCGACGCCGATACGCTGCTGGCGGTCTATACCGTTACCCGGGGCAACCGGCGCGTGTCGATGCATGTCGAACAATTCGTCGCCGATGCGCCGCTGGGCGAAGTGTTGCCGACCGCCGCCACCGTGCTGAGCGAACTGCGCGGTACCGGCATGCTCGATTATCCGGCGCTGGCCTCCGCGCCCGCTGCGCCCTGGGTGACCTTGTTGAGCCGGGCACTGAACCTGGACAGCAGCCTGCGGGTCACATTGGCCGGGCAGGGTGCCGCAGCCTGGCAAGCGGCGCTGGTAGCCGCCGGCGTACGGCAAACCCGCCTCGAACTGGGCGCTCTGGAACAGCCAGGGCTGCATATCTCATTGATTCGCTGAGCCTGTGGCTGCAGCTGTAACGCTTTCTCCAGGGTGGAGCCCAGCATGCTCAATACCGACCGACTCTTGGTCCAGATTCTCTTGCTAGCGTTATTGGGCGCGTGCCTGTGGGTAATGATGCCGTTCGCCTCGGCGCTGCTCTGGGGCGCGATCCTCGCCTATGCCAGCTGGCCGTTGATGCGCCTGTTGACCCGCTGGCTGGGTGGCCGGGAAACCCTGGCGGCGGCGATACTGACCTGTGGCTGGATGCTGCTGGTGATCCTGCCGCTGGTGTGGCTGGGGTTCAATCTGGTCGATCATGTGCGTGACGCCACTGCGTTCATTCGTGACGTGCAGGTCGATGGGCTGCCGACGGCACCGAGCTGGCTGGGTGATCTGCCGCTGATCGGGCCACGCCTGTTGCAGACCTGGGAGAGCATCGATCAGCAGGGCGCGGCCTTGCTGCAAAGCGCCAAGCCGTATTTCGGTCAGGTCGGCAACTGGTTGCTGGCGCGCAGTGCGCAAGTGGGCGGCGGCCTGCTGGAGCTGACCCTGAGCCTGGTCTTCGTGTTCTTCTTCTACCGCGACGGGCCTAGGGTCGAAGCCTTTGTGCTGCGCTTGCTGGAGCGTCTGATCGGCGAGCGTGGCGGCTACTACCTGGAGCTGGTGGCCGGCACGGTGCAGCGGGTGGTCAACGGCGTGATCGGTACGGCGGCCGCGCAGGCGCTGCTGGCGCTGATCGGCTTCTTGATTGCCGGCGTGCCAGGTGCGCTGGTACTGGGGATCGTCACCTTCATGCTCAGCCTGATCCCGATGGGCCCGCCGCTGGCGTGGGTGCCGGCAACCTTGTGGCTGGCCTGGAAGGGTGACTATGGGATGGCGATCTTTCTCGGGGTCTACGGGACCTTCGTGATCAGCGGCGTGGACAACGTGCTCAAGCCATATCTCATTAGCCGGGGCGGCGATCTGCCGCTGGTGATCGTGCTGCTGGGGGTGTTCGGCGGGTTGCTGGCATTCGGATTCATCGGGCTGTTCATTGGCCCGACGTTGCTGGCGGTGGCCTACAGTCTGTTGATGGACTGGACGCGTACGCGGTCTGATAACACTAATCCGCTGTAGCGAGGAGGCTTGCCTCCGAAAAAATGCCAGGCGATGCAAGGTCGCTGGTTCATGATTTTCGCGGGCAAGCCCCCTCGCTACAGGGAGTGTCAGGCAGACGCGCTCAACTGGCTGCCAACACTCTGGCTGTTATCCAACTGATACTCGCGATTGATACTGGCGATCAGTTTGCTCAGCGCTGCAGACGTTTCACTCTGGGTGCTGCTGTCCGAGCTGCTGGAGCCGTCGTTGCTCATTGCGCTGCTCAATTCGGCGGCCGAGATGCTGCCGTTGCCATCGCTGTCGAGAGCGCTGAACAGGGCGTCGCTGGACGTCGAGTTGGAGTTCTGCACCGGCGGTGGCGGCGGGGTCATGGCAGCGGCCAACTCGTCGGCACTGATGGTGCCGTCCTTGTTGGTGTCCAGGGCCGAAAACACCTTGCTGCTGTCGGTGCTGCTGCCAGCGTTGGTCAGCGCGGTGCTCAACTCGTCGCTGCTGACCGAGCCGTCGCCATCGCTGTCCAGTGAAGCCAGCAGATCGTCGACCATCTGGCTGTCGCCGGGGCCATTCGCAGGTGGCTGTGTGCCCGCTTCCAGCTCATCCAGGCTCAGGTCGCTGCTGGAGTCGCCGTCGAGCTTGCTGAAGTTCTGGCTCAAGCTCACCAGAATCCCGCTCAGGCCTTTATCGCCGCTGCTTTCGCTGGTGGACAGCGCAGTGCTCAGCTCGGTGCTGCTGACCGAACCGTCGCCGTCGGTGTCCAGGCTGGCGAACAGCTGCTCCTGGAACTTCCTGGCGGCCTCTGCGCTGGTGGTGGTGCTGGTCGTGCTGTTGGTGCTGCTGAGTGAGCTGTAATAGCTCGAAGAACTGCTGATGCCACTGATCATTGGGCATGCTCCCCTGTGTTGGGCCGGTGACGGTCCACCGGCTCATGGAGAATTGCAACAAAGTATGTCCAGCGTGTGTGGCGATTGTATCGGCGGCGCTAGGTTCGCAGCACCGGCTGTTCGCCGCGAGGCAGGCGAACCACGGCCGTCAGGCCTCCGCCAGGGGTTTCCTCGAGGCTCAGGCTGCCGCCGAGGCGATGAGCGGCTTCTCTGGCGATGGTCATTCCCAGCCCAACGCCGCCGGAATTTCGATTGCGCGAGCCTTCGAGACGAAAGAACGGCTCGAACACCGCTTCGCGCTTGTCGGCACTGATTCCCGGGCCGTGATCGATCACCCGCACCACCACCTGGGTCGCGCCATCGGTGATTTCTATCTGCGTCGCACCGGCGTAGCGCAGGGCGTTGTCCAACAGATTGCTCAGGCATGAGCGCAGCGCCATGGGCTGCGTCTGCAACGGTGCGCACTGACCACGGGCTTCGACCAGCGCGCCGTTGTCTTCGGCGTTCTCGCACAATGATTCCACCAGCGCTTGCAGGTCGTAGCGCTGCAGGGCCTCGCTGGTGCGTTGCTCATGCAGGTAGGTGAGGGTCGAGTCGAGCATGCCGATCATGTCGTCCAGATCCTGGCGCATCTGGCCCTGGAGTTTCTCGTTGTCGATCTGCTCCAGGCGCAATTTGAGGCGTGACAGCGGCGTGCGCAGGTCGTGGGACACCGCGCCGAGCATGCGCGAGCGTTGCTGCACCTGCTCGCGAATGCGCCGTTGCATCAGGTTGAAAGTGCTGGCCGCTCGGCGCGCCTCACTGGGGCCGGTTTCTTCCAGCGCCGGGGCGTCGAGGTTTTCGCTCAGGCGTTCGGCGGCGTCACTGAAACGCTGGATGGGTCGCGACAGCAGCTTGGCGCCGTACCACGCGGCGATGATCAGCATGATGAACTGGAACACGAACGGCACCAGAGGCCCGCTCCACCAGGGCCGGGGACGCGGGCGCAGGTGTTCGTTGCGTTCGAATTCGGCGATCTTTTCGTCGGCGGTCTGGTTGTCGCTGTCGGCGAACGACTCGGTCGGTTGCATGTGCGGCGGTGGCGGGGGCGGCGGTGGGCCGCCATAGGCCTGGAACCACAGGAACGCCAGTAGGTGGGCGAGTACGATCGCGGCAAGGGAGACGCCGAACAGTCTGGCGAACAGCGTATCGCCTCGCATCAGCCAATTTCTCTCGCGTCGAACAGGTAGCCTTCGCCACGCACGGTCTTGATCAGTTGCGGAGCCTTGGGGTCGTCACCGAGTTTCTGTCGCAGGCGCGAGACCAGCAGGTCGATGCTGCGGTCGAAGGCCTCGATCGAGCGACCGCGGGCGGCGTCCAGCAGTTGTTCGCGGCTCAACACTCGGCGCGGCCGCTCGAGGAAGACCCACAACAGGCGGAATTCGGCGTTGGACAACGGCACCACCAGGCCATCGGCGGAGATCAGCTGGCGTAGCACGCTGTTCAGGCGCCAGTTGTCGAAACGCACGTTGCCGCGCTGATCGCTACGATCGTCACGCACCCGCCGCAGGATGGTCTGGATACGCGCCACCAGTTCACGGGGCTCGAAAGGCTTGGCCATGTAATCGTCGGCGCCCAGTTCCAGGCCGATGATGCGGTCGGTCGGCTCGCAGCGTGCGGTGAGCATGAGGATCGGGATGTCCGACTCGGCGCGCAGCCAGCGGCACAGCGAGAGGCCGTCTTCGCCGGGCAGCATCAGGTCGAGCACCACCACGTCGAAAACGTCTTCCTGCAGTGCCTGGCGCATGCCTTCACCATCGGTCACGCCAAAACCTAGGATGCCGAAGCGGGCGAGGTAGTCGATCAGCAACTCGCGAATCGGCACATCGTCGTCGACGATCAGCGCGCGGGTGTTCCAGCGTTTTTCGTCTTCACCGAGGGAAGCTTTGCTGGCATCGCTGGAGGAGATCGGGGAGTTCTGCATGCTTGCGGTCATCTGCCTGGTAGGGCTGCCGGCCTCGCGGCGGGCGGCGGGGTGTAATGTGCAGGACAGTTGCGGGTCGCAAAGAGCGTGCGATCTGTCGACTGCAGCGTCCGGTCGGCCGGACGGTACAGGGGATAAGTATGCCGGGCATTTCCTGAATGTATCAGTCTAGTTACATTTTTTCAGAAGACGGTTTTTTTACTTGCGATCGACGCGCAGGACATCGATGGTCAAGGCGCCTGCATCACTTTATGCTTGCCGCTGCAGCGCCAGCCCGGCGATTTGGAAGATGCCTGAACCATGAGTCAGCCCCCCACCATTCTGGTCATCGACGATGAGCCGCAGATCCGCAAGTTTCTACGCATCAGCCTCAGCTCCCAAGGCTACAAGGTGATCGAAGCCGGCAGCGGCGAAGAGGGCTTGACGCAGGCGGCGCTGGCCAGCCCGGCGCTGGTGGTGCTCGACCTCGGCCTGCCGGACATGGACGGCCAGACGGTGTTGCGCGAGCTGCGCCAGTGGTCGGCGGTACCGGTGCTGGTGTTGTCGGTGCGTGCCGGGGAGAGTGACAAGGTCGAGGCGCTCGATGGCGGCGCCAATGATTACGTGAGCAAGCCCTTCGGTATCCAGGAGTTTCTTGCCCGGGTGCGGGTGTTGCTGCGCCAGGCCGCGGTGGTGCCGGGCAACGGCTCGGCGATCCTGACGCGGGGCGAACTGAGCATCGATCTGGCCTCCCGGCAGGTGTCGCTGGCGGGGCAAGCGATCACCTTGACCCGCAAGGAGTACGCGCTGCTGGCGTTATTGACCCAGCATGCCGGCCGTGTGCTGACCCAGCAGCAGTTGCTCAAGGACATCTGGGGCCCAAGCCATGCCGAGGACAGCCACTACCTGCGCATTGTGGTCGGCCATCTGCGCCACAAGCTTGGCGACGATCCCACTGCGCCGCGCTACATCGTCACCGAGCCCGGGGTGGGGTATCGGTTGCTTTAGTGGTGCGCACCGAGATCCCTGTAGCGAGGGGGCTCGCCCCCGAAAACGGGCCAGTCGATAGCCTGTCCATGCGGCCGGCGTTTTTCGGGGGCAAGCCCCCTCGCTACAGATGTTCAGTGTTTCTGTGCTTCATAGTTGTCCAGCGTATCGTTGGCGATCTCCCGGCCCAGAGCGATCAGCTCCGGCGCCTTGTAGAACTCGAAGAACCGGCACACCCGCTTGGGTACATTGATCAGCACATCCGGTGGATAGCCGGCGATCTTGTACTGCGCCAGCGAGGTCTGCATCACCTCGAAACTCTGGTTGATGAGATCCAGCAGTGAGGCCGGGCCGACATTGTCGATGACTACCGAGCCGGTCGCGGACTTGGGCGCGGCTTCGGCCTGCGGCGCGGCGGCCGGTTGTTGTGCGGCGGGGTTGGCCGCTTCGCCCAGCCACGGATTGGGCAGCACTGCGGCATCGGCCTGCAGCGTCTGCTGCTCCAAACGCAGCAGCTGCTCGGCCTGCTTGCGCCGAAACGGCAAGTGCGAGCCCAACGAGCTGAGCAGTTGATCGAAGCGCAAACGGAATGCCGCCGGCCGTTCGATCACTGGCAACTTGTAGTGATTCTGCTGAGTGGAGTTGAGGTTTACCGCGATGATCAAGTCGCAGTGGCTGGACACCACCGGCACGATCGGCAGCGGATTCAACAGGCCGCCATCGACCAGCGTGCGATTGCCTTGCACCACCGGGGTGAACAGGCTCGGGATCGCCGCCGAAGCGCGCATGGCCTGGTGCAGGCAGCCTTCCTGAAACCAGATCTCCTGCTGGTTGGTCAGGTCGGTGGCGACGGCGGTGTAGGGGATGCGCAGGTCCTCGATGTTGACCTCGCCGACGATCTTGCGGATCTGCCCGAACACCTTCTCGCCCCGAATGGCGCCCAGCTTGAAGCTGACATCCACCAGGCGCAGCACGTCGAGGTAGTCCAGGCTCTCGATCCAGCGCCGGTAGTCATCGAGTTTGCCGGCGGCGTAGATGCCCCCCACCACCGCGCCCATGGAGCACCCGGCAATGCAGGCGATTTCATAGCCGCGTCGCTCGATCTCCTCGATCACACCGATGTGCGCATAACCCCGCGCACCGCCAGAGCCGAGCACCAACGCCACTCGCTTTTTCATCGATCGATCCCCCTTTCGCCGCAATGCCCTCAGCATGCCACGCATCGGCCGCTTGAGCGGATGAAATACAAGGTGAAAACGGCGGACGAACGGCACTTATCGCTAGGTGAATCGTCTGATGGCGCACTACCCTATGTTTTTTTTCGAGGTGTCACCCATGAAAGCCTGGATCTGTGTGCCGTTGTTCGCTTTGGTACTGACGGGTTGCGCCGGCAAGACAGCTTACCGCGATAGCTGCGCGACCAATCTGGACGCCGCCTGGCACGAGCTGGACCTGGCCAAGGCCGAAGGTTTTGCCGGGACTGTCAGCTACTCCAAGGCCCTGGGTCTGCTGACCGGCGCCAAGACCCAACAGCAGGTCGAAGCGTTCGAGGGTTGCGACAGCAAGGCCGAGAAGGCACGCTTCTACATTCGCGAGTCTCGCGCCGGGCGTTGATCGTCCGCAGTGAGCGTCTGCTGTCAATCTGACGGCAGACGCCTTGGGCTATCGGTACAGGGAGCGTCGAGCCATGCGTCATGCACTGGAAGGCTGTCTGCAAGCCGTCAACGAAATACTGCTGGGCAAGGAGGTCCAGGTCCGTCTGGCGCTGACCTGCCTGATTGCCGACGGTCATCTGTTGATCGAAGATCTGCCCGGCATGGGCAAGACTACCCTCAGCCATACTTTGGCTAAAGTGCTGGGCCTGAGCTTTCAGCGTATCCAGTTCACCTCCGACCTGCTGCCCAGCGATATCCTTGGCACCTCGGTGTTCGACAAGGACAGCGGCCAGTTCGTGTTTCACCCCGGGCCGATCTTCGCCGAGTTGATCCTGGCCGACGAAATCAATCGCGCCACGCCCAAGAGCCAGAGCGCCCTGCTCGAAGCCATGGAAGAAGGGCAGGTGACCATCGAAGGCGCGACCCGTCCGCTGCCGCAACCGTTCTTCGTCATCGCCACCCAGAACCCCACCAGTCAGGGCGGCACCTTCGCCTTGCCGGAGTCGCAGCTCGATCGCTTTCTCATGCGCCTGTCCCTCGGCTATCCAGCCAAGGCGGCGGAGAAAGCCTTGCTGCTCGGGGAGGCACGACGGGATCTGCTACCGCGCATGACGGCGTTGCTCAGCCATGCGCAGCTCGCCGAGTTGCAGGCCCTGGCCAAGCGCGTGCGCGTCAGCGATGCGCTGGTCGATTACGTGCTGCGCCTGGTCGAAGCCACACGCACCCAGCCGC
The DNA here is from genome assembly GCF_058986725.1 of Pseudomonas sp. GW821-FHT01A09. Taxonomy (NCBI): domain Bacteria; kingdom Pseudomonadati; phylum Pseudomonadota; class Gammaproteobacteria; order Pseudomonadales; family Pseudomonadaceae; genus Pseudomonas; species Pseudomonas sp. GW821-FHT01A09. Next base: position 366,247 of record NZ_JBYSWB010000002.1, on the reverse strand, counting down.
AGTTCGCCTGGGGCCTGTCCCCGCGCGGCAGCCTGGCGCTGCTGGCTGCGGCGCGGGCCTGGGCGCTGGTGGTCGGGCGCGATTACGTGATACCCGAAGACGTGCAAGCCGTGTTGCCGTCGGTAGTGAGTCATCGCCTGCGCGAGCGCGCCGACCCCACCGGGCAGGGTGGCAGCGCCTTGGTGCAATGGCTGCTGCGCGAGGTGCCGACGCTTTGATCGCCGCGCTGGACCGTCGCTGGCGGCGCTGGCAGGCGCGACGCACGCCGCCGGTGGCGCGCCTCGAACTGACCCAACGGCACATCTTCATCATGCCCAATCGCCTCGGCGCCAGCTTTCTGGTGACGCTGCTGCTGATGCTGTTGGCCGCCATCAATTACCAGAACAGCCTGGCCTATGCGCTGGTATTCCTGCTGGGCTCGATTTTCGTCGTCGCCATCCTGCATACCTTCCGCAATCTGGCCGGGCTGTGGGTCAGTGGTGTGGCCGCGGAGTCGGTATTCGTCGGCGAGCAGGCGCGCTTCACCTTGCGCCTCGAGAGCCGTGACAAACAGCACCAGGCGATTGCCGCGGGATGGTCGCGCAACAGCCAGCAGCGGGTGGACATCGATATCGGTCACGTCATGGAGTTGCAGCTCGACCTGTCCAGCGACAAGCGTGGCTGGCTGGCGGCTCCGCGGGTGTGTGTGGAGACCAGCTTTCCGCTGGGCGTGCTGCGCGCCTGGAGCTGGATCGATCCGGGTCAGCGGGTGCTGGTCTATCCACAGCCGCTGGAGGGTGAATTGCCGACCCTGGCCAGCGCGCCGACGGATGTCGAGGACGAAGGCGTGCGCACCCTCGGGCAGGGCGTCGATGATTATCAGGGGCTCAAGGAGTATCAGCCGGGGGACTCGTGGCGGCGTCTGCACTGGAAAGCCTGGTCCCGTGGTGGTGCCTTGTTGATCAAGGAGTTCGCCGAGCTGCGCGGGCGCGACCTGAGCCTGGACTTCCTGGCGCTGGGCGGCGATGTCGAACAGCGCCTGTCGCGCCTTTGCTACTGGGTGCTGACGTTGTCGGCGCAGCAGCGGGCGTTCTCCTTGCAACTGCCTGGGCAATCGATTGCCAGCGCCAGCGGCGAGGCACACCGCGAAGCCTGCCTGCGTGCGTTGGCGCTGTACGGGCAGGGCGCATGAGCGTCGTGGCTATCCCGCGCATCAGCCTGGGGTGGCTGTTGCTGGCGCAGGCGCTGGTGATGCTGCCGTTCTGCTTCCAGCTGCCGCCGTGGATGATTGCCCTGTGGCTGGGGTGCAGCCTGTGGCGCGTGCAGATGTTTCGCATGCGCGCGGCCATTCCCGGCAAGTGGTTGAAGGCCGGATTGCTGCTGGTGACTGCCGTGTGTGTCTACCTGTCCAGCGGGCACCTGTTGGGGCTGGAGACGGCGGCGGCGTTACTGGTCGCAACCTTTTTGCTCAAGCTGGTGGAGATGCACAGCCAGCGCGATGCCCAGGTGCTGATCCTGCTGGGCTTCTTTTGCGTGGTGGTCGGCTATCTATTCGACGACAGCCTGCCGTGGGCGCTGTACAGCCTGTTGCCGGTGACGGCGTTGCTGACCGCGCTGATCGGTCTGCAGCAGGCGCGTCTGGTGGCCGATCCACTGGCGACGCTGCGCACGGCGGCGGTGCTGATGCTGCAAGCGCTGCCATTGATGCTGTTGCTGTTCGTGTTCTTCCCGCGGTTGCCGCCACTGTGGTCGTTGCCGATGCCGGGCAATCAAGCGCAGACCGGCCTCAGCGACAGCATGTCGGCGGCCGATATCTCCGAGCTGAGCCGTTCGCCCGCCGTGGCGTTCCGAGTCAGCTTCGACACGCCGATACCGGCGCATGATCGATTGTACTGGCGCGTGCTTACCTTGGATCGCTATGACGGTCGGCGCTGGAGTCAGTCTTCCTCCGTAGGCCTGAGCACCGTACATCCGTGGCAGCCGCAGGGGGAGGCCTGGCGCTATCGGGTCATTCAAGAGGTCAGCGGGCAGCCGTGGATGGTGGCGCTGGATGTGGCTCAACCGCCCAGTGCCGATGTTCGGCAGTCCAGTGATTTCGCCCTGCGCCGTCAACGGCCGATCAGCCAGCCGTTCGGCTACAGCTTGAGTTCCTGGCCCACAACGCTGCGTGACCCCCAGCCATTGAGCGATATCGAGCGCATCCAGGCGTTGCGCTTGCCAAACAGCGGCGATCCCCGCACCCGTGCCTGGGCCCAGGACTTGAAGGCGCGTTATCCGCAGGCGCCGGCGCTGGTGCAAGCGTTGCTCGGCCATTTTCATGACCAGGACTACCACTACACCCTCAAGCCCCAGGCGCTTGGAGTGGACGCGGTGGATGATTTTCTGTTCAACAGCCGCCGCGGGTTCTGCGCGCACTTCGCCGGCGCCATGGTCTATGTGCTGCGGGCCGCAGGAATTCCAGCGCGGGTGGTGGCGGGTTATCAGGGCGGCGAACTGAACCCGGCGGGCAAGTTCATCACCGTGCGCCAGTACGACGCCCATGCCTGGGTCGAGTACTGGCAGCCAGGGCAGGGTTGGCGCAGCGTCGACCCGACCTTCGCCGTGGCGCCGCAACGCATCGAGTCGGGTCTGGCCGAGGCCTTGGCCAGCGACGAGGACTTTCTGCCGGACTCGCCATTCTCGCCGCTGCGCTACTCCAATCTGGCCTGGCTCAATGACCTGCGTCTGGGCTGGGACAACCTCAACTACGGCTGGCAGCGCTGGGTGCTGGGGTATCAGGCCGAGCAACAGGGCGCTTTGATGCTGAGCTGGTTCAAGGGGCTGGCAGCGTGGGTATTGCCGGTGGGCGGGGTGCTGATCATGTTGATCTTGACCCTGGTGCTGCTCAAGCCCTGGCGCGCGCGGCAGGAGCCCGCGCTGCGCCAGTTCCAGCAATTCGAGCGGTTGCTGGCCCGCCATGGCCTGCGACGCGAAGCGGGCGAGGGCCCGCAGGCGTTCGCCGAACGGGCGGCGCTGGCGCTGCCCGAGCAAGCGGCGGCGATCAGCGGATTCGCCCAAGCCTTCGTTGCCCAGCGTTACGGCGGTGAAGCCGCTTCGCCTGCGATCCTCGGCAAGCGCCTTGTCGAATTGCGCCGCGCCGCCAGAAAACCCCGCCCACCCCTGTAGCGAGGGGGCTTGCCCCCGAAAAGGGTGTCAGCTACACCGATGTGGATGAGCTATTTATCGGGGGCAGGCCCCCTCGCTACAGGGTTCAGGCGGGGGTTTCGATGGCTGGCAAGGCGAAGAACTTCCGCGCGCAGGCCGTGGTGTGCTGCGCCACATCGGCCTCGGTCTCGCCACGATGCAGCGCCACTTCACGCAGTACCTCTGGCAGATACGCCGGTTCGTTGCGGCCATTCTTCGGCTTGGGCCGCAATGAGCGGGGCAGCAGATACGGCGCATCACTTTCCAGCATCAAACGCCCGCGAGGGATCTCGCGCACCAGTGGATGCAGATGGGTACCGCGGCGCTCATCGCAGATCCAGCCGGTGATGCCGATGTGCAGGTCCAGATCGAGGTAGCTGAACAGGGCTCGCTGTTCGCCGGTAAAGCAATGCACCACTGCCGCCGTCAGCTGATCGCGGTAATCCTTGAGGATCTCCAGCAGGCGCTGATTGGCATCGCGCTCGTGAATGAATACCGGCAGGCGCTGTTCCACCGCCAGTGCCAGGTGCCGCTCGAAGACTTTCTCCTGCTGCGCGCGGGGCGAGAAATCGCGATTGAAATCCAGCCCGCATTCGCCTACTGCGCGCAGCCGCGGATGGGCCAGCAGGGCGCGCAGACGCTGCTCGCTGTCGGCGTTCCAGTCACTGGCGCTGTGGGGGTGAACGCCCGCCGTGGCGAACAGGCGCAGGGCGGATTCGTCGAGCTGTTCGCACAGTTCCAGCGCCTGTTCGCTACCGTCGATGCTGGTGCCGGTGAGCAGCAGTTGGCAGACCCCGGCGGCGTAGGCGCGCTCGAGCACGTCGGGCTGGATGTGCGCAAAACTTGCATTGGTAAGATTGACGCCGATGTCGATGAGTTGCATGGTGCTACCTCAGGCAGGAGGCCGAAAAGCATACCAGAGCTGGATAATTTTAATTAAAGCCAAGAACTTCAAGAGGTTAAGGCGGTCTGTTGCGGCGAATCATGACCATGGCTGCGGCGCCGGGAGGGCGCTGTCGGGGTTGATAGGTTCACGAGCACCGGTCCAGTCTGCCCGGAAGTTGCGGTTTTGGTGGCGCCTTGCGTCGTTTTGCAGCACTTGAGTTGCCCCGGGGAAAGTAGATGGCCTGGCTATCGACGACAACGGTCGACACAACTTTGTGCGCAAGCGATGCCGGCTACTTTTCTGGAGAGCGGATGACTCGTCCCTCACGTTTGATCCTGGCCTGCCTGGGTTTGCTGCTGCCTGTGGCGGCGGTGGCCGGGGCGGCGCCCCATGCCGATTCGGCCGCTGCGCGTGACAAGCCAGCCGGACATAAAGGCGCGCCTCATCAAGTGGCCGTTCATAAGGCAGCCGCCGCCAAGGTGCGCGATCTCGACGAGATTCGCCGCAGCAAGACCTTGCGCGTGCTGGTCAACCAGAGCCGCAACAGCTCGGGCGAGGTTGACGGCAAGCTGATCGGTGTCGAGAACCTGCGGCTGCGGGCGTTCGAAACCTACCTCAACGGCCACGCCAGCCCGGCGCAGCGCATCCATCTCAAGCTGATCCCCAAGCCCAAGGAGCAACTGCTCGCCGCCTTGCAGCGTGGCGAGGGTGACGTCGCCGCGCCGGGTGAGAGCGTCGATGCCGCCGCCCTCCAGGGGCTGATCGCCAGTGCGCCGACGGTCGAGCATGCGCCAATGATCGTGGTGGGCAACAAGGGCGAGAGAAACTTCGCTCGCATCGAGCAGTTGTCCGGTCGCACCCTGGCACTGCCCGCCGGCAGTGCGGCGGGGGAGGCGATCAAGGTGATCAACGACCGGCTCGCGCAGCGTCACCAACGGCCGGTGCAGGTCGAGTGGGTGGATGGCAGTCTGGCGGTCGAGGACGTGCTGGAGATGGTCCAGGCCGGTATCTACCCCTACACCGCTGTCGAGCAACCCATCGCCGAGCGTTGGGCCAAGGTCATGCCCAACCTGCGCCTGCAGCGCAAGGCGACCCTCGACAGCCCCGGCCATATCAGCTGGTTCACCCGCGCCAACGCGCCGCTGCTCAGTGCCACGGTGGACCGCTTCGTCGGCGCTTACCAGGCGCCGGCCGACCAGGACACGGCGTTCGTCAAAGCCTACGCGCGTTTGTACAAAGTTCACTATCCATTGGCTAGCGCCGATCGCCGCCGCCTCGAACAGCTGCGCCCGCTGTTGCAGCGCACGGCGCACCAGCAGGGCATGGACTGGTTGAACCTGGCCGCGCTGGCGTTCAAGGAGTCGGCGCTCAATCCATCGGCCCGCGGCGCCGGTGGCGCTACCGGGCTATTGCAGATTACCCCGGCCGCGGCGCAGCGGGTCGGTGTGGGTAACATCCAGCAAGTCGACAACAACGTGCAGGCCGGGGCCAAGTACCTGGCGATGCTGCAGCGCAAGTTCTTCTCCAGCCAGAAACTCAACGAACGCGAGCGCATGGCCTTTGTGCTGGCGGCATACAACCTCGGCCCGGAGCGCGTTCAGGCCATGCGCGCCGAGGCCCGCAAGCGCGGCCTGAACCCGGACCGCTGGTTCTTCCAGGTCGAGCGCGTGGCCATGGAGCAGGTGGGCATGGGGCCGGTCAGCTACGTCAACAGCGTGAACAAGTACTACCTGGCCTTCGATCGCGAGCGCGAATCCCTGGAGCCCCAGGGACGGAAGCTGGCGGAACGCTGATCTATCAACTTTATCGATAGTAATATTGGGTTTATTGCGCTTTAATTATCCGTATATTTGATTAATATGGCGTCCAACACAGACATTCACTCGAATCGAGACACAGGACGCCACCATGAACACACTGATCAAAACCGCACTGACCACTCGCGCCAACTGGGGCATCACCGCGCTGCGCATCGCCGTCGGCGTTATCTTCGCTGCCCATGGTTCGCAGAAACTCTTCGGCCTGTTTGGCGGCTATGGCCTGACCGGTACCGCGCAGTGGATGGAAAGCATCGGCCTGGCCCCTGGCCTGCTGATGGCCCTGATGTCGGGTGGTGCGGAATTCTTCGGTGGCCTGGCGCTGGTGTTCGGCCTGCTGGTGCGGCCAGCGGCGGCGGTGCTGTCGATCACTCTGATCGTGGCGATCCTCTCGGTACACATCCACAACGGCCTGTTCATGGCCAACAACGGCTACGAGTTCGCCCTGGCGCTGCTGGGCGGTACGGTGGCGGTGCTCCTCGAAGGCGCAGGCAAACTGTCGCTGGATCGCGTGATCGCCCGCTGAATAACGCTGTAGCGGGGGGGCTTGCCCCCGATCATTGCGTCAGTGGCGATGATGTCGCTGACTCGATTTTCGGGGGCAAGCCCCCCCGCTACAGGTGTTGACAGCCATAGGCCAGCTTCTCTAGCATTGCCACTTGCGCCGATTTAAACAGCTACTTGCGGGGCGCCGATGGGCCACAGGCTCGTCAAATACCGCTAAAGCGCTGGTTCGGTGTTGCCTCCCACCGCTGCCAAGCGGAATCTGGAGGCTGAGATCACAAGCATGAGCAACGCGCGCCCCGACCTGTCAACGGCTCCTGCCACTTCGAGCCCGGTCGCCCGCAACCCCCGTATTCTTCTCGCTGGCAGTCATCAGCCGACCTTGCTGCGCTGCCTCGACGGCTGGCCACGCCGTGGCGGCAAGCCCAGCGCCTTTTTGATCCAGTTCACCGATGACGCCGCCACATTGGCCGGCTTCGCCACCGATCGCTTCGATCTGGCGGTAGTGCAGGCGCCCAGCGCCGAGCAGCGTGAAGATGTGCTGGGCCACATCACTCGCATCGCCCGGCAGGGCCTGATCAAGCTGTCCTGATCACTGCGCCTTGTTGTACTCGATCAGGGTGATCCACCAGCACACCTCGCCGGTCGGGGTCTGCACCATGGCTTCATCATCGACCTGCTTTTTCAGCAGCGCTCGGGCCATTGGCGAATCGATCGAGATGTAGTCCATGCGCTGGTAGATCTCGTCGTAGCCGACCACGCGAAAGCGCTTGGTTTCACCGGCTTCGTTTTCGATCTCCACCCAGGCACCGAAAAACACCCGGCCTTCCTGTTCGGGGGCGTAGTCGACCACGCGCATGTCTTCGAGGCGTTTGCGCAGGTAGCGTACGCGGCGGTCGATTTCGCGCAGCAGTTTCTTGTTGTACTGGTAGTCGGCGTTCTCGCTGCGATCGCCGAGCGAGGCCGCCCAGGCCACCTTTTGCGTAATCTCCGGGCGGTACTCGCGCCACAGGTAGTCCAGCTCTTTTTTCAGGGCTTCATGACCCTCGCGGGTGATGATCTTGGTACTGAAAACCTTGTTCTCGCTCACGACCTGTCCTTAACCTTCACGTAGCACCGTCAATGGGCTGGCATTCAACGCCCGGCGTGTGCCGAATATACCGGCAGCGCCGATCAGCAGTGCGCCTATCAGCGGCAATGTCAGCAACCAGGGATGCGGACTCCATTGCAGGTGGAAGGCGAAGCGATACAGCACCCAACTGATCAACTCGGTGCCCAGCGCCGCCAGCAAGCCACTGGCCGCGCCCAGCAGGCCGAATTCGATGCGCCGCGCCTTGACCAGCAAACGCCGCTCCGCACCCAAGGCCCGGAGCAGTGCGCCTTGGCGGATGCGCTCGTCCAGGGTCGCCTGCAAGCCCGAAAACAGCACCGTCATGCCTGCTGCCAGGACGAACAGCAGCACATACTCCACCGCCAGGGTGACTTGGGCCAGAATGCTGCGCAGTTGTTCGAGCAGGGCCTCGACCTGCAGTAACGTCGCCGCCGGGAAGGCCCGCGCCAGTTCAACGATTTGTTGGTCGTGACCCGGCGCCAGATAGAAGCTGGTGAGGTAGGTGGTCGGCAGGTCCTTGAGGGTGCCGGGTTGGAAGATCATGAAAAAGTTGGGCTGGAAGTTGTCCCAGCTGACGTCGCGCAGGCTGGTGACCTTGACGTCGCGGATCATGCCGCCGACGTTGAAGGTCAGGGTATCGCCCAGTTTCAGCTTCAGGCTGTCGGCCAGTTTCGCCTCGACCGAGACACCCGGCACCGCACTGTCGGCAGCGGCGGTGGTGGTGGTGCTCCACCATTGCCCTGCGGTGATGCGGTTGCCGCTGGGCAGATCCGCGGACCAGGTCAGGCTGAGATCCCGTTGCGTAGCGTTTTCGCCGCGCGAATCGGCGGTGACAGACTCGGCCACGGGCTTGCCATTGATGCTGGTCAGACGCCCCGGCACGATCGGATACAAGGGGGCGGCGCGCGCGGAGATATCGCGCAGATGATCAGCGAACGCCTGCTTTTCAGCGGGCAGGATATTGAGCACGAAGTAGTTCGGCGCATCCTTGGGCAACTGGTTCTGCCAGGTATCCAGCAGTTCGCCACGCAGCAGCGCGATCAGCGCCATCGACAGCAGGATCAGACCGAACGCCAGCGCCTGGCCGGCGGCGGCCAGTGGATGGCGCAGCAATTGGCCCAGCCCCAGACGCCAGGGCAGCGGGGCATCGACCAGCAGGCGGCGCAGGCTTTGCAGGCCCAGCAGCAACAGCCCTCCCAGCAGCAGGGCGGCGATCAGCCCGCCGCCGAGCAGGGCGAAGGTCAGCAGCAGGTCGAGGCTCAAGCGCCACATGATCAGCCCCAGCGCCAGCAGTGCGACGCCGTAAGTCGCCCAAGTACTGGTGGCCACCGGCAGCATGTCCCGGCGCAGCACGCGCAACGGTGGAACCCGGCCCAAGCCGGCCAGTGGCGGCAAGGCAAAACCGGCCAGCGCCACCAGGCCGGTGGCGATACCCGCCAGTGCCGGCAGCGCCCCGCCCGCTGGCAAGGTGCCTGGCAACAGGCCTTGCAGCAGAGCGAAAAGCCCCAGTTGCGCGACCCAGCCGAGCAAGGCGCCAGCAACGCAGGCCAGGCCGCCGAGCACGGCCAGCTGAATGCAGAACAGCAGCATGACCTCACGGCGCGACAACCCCAGGCAGCGCAACAGCGCGCTGGCGTCGAAGCGGCGCATGGCGTAGCGGCTGGCCGACAGCGCCACCGCGACACCGGCCAGCAGCACCGCGACCAGGCTGGCCATGTTCAGGTAGCGCTCGGCCTTGCCCAAGGCGCCGCCGATCTGCTGGTTGCTGTCGCGGGAGTCGAGCAGGCGCTGGTTGGGATCGAGGTGTTCGGCCAGCGTCTGGCGCCACGCGGCCAGCACGTCGGGCTGGCCACTCCACAGCTCGCGATAGGTCACGCGGCTGCCGGGCTGGATGATGCCGGTGGCGGGCAGGTCATCGAGATTGATCATCACCCGTGGCGTCAGGCTGTAGAAGTTGCCGGCGCGATCCGGCTCGTAGGTCAGCACCCGACTCAGGCGCAGGGTCTTCTGGCCGACATCGATACTGTCGCCGATGTTCAGGTTCAGGGCCGCCAGCAGACGCGGCTCGACCCAGGCCTCACCGGGTGCGGGGCGGCCGCCGGCGGTCTCGGCGCCATACGCTTGGGCGGCACTCTTGAGTTCGCCACGCAAGGGGTAGCGGTTGTCGACGGCCTTGATGCTCGACAACTGGATGCCGCTGTCGGTGGCGATCACGCTGGTGAATTCCGCCACCCGCGCGTGCGCCAGTGTCGGTGCCTGGAGCTGTTCGGGCCGCGCTGCGCTGGAGCCTTGCAGCACCAGGTCGGCGCCGAGGAATTCGGTGGCGCGCAGGAGCATGGCGCCGTTCAGGCGAGCGCCGAAATAGCCGATGGCGGTACTGGCGGTCACGGCCACCAGCAGGGCGAAAAACAGCACACGCAGCTCGCCGGAACGGGCGTCGCGCAACAGTTGGCGCAGGGCGAGGCTGAACAGGCGCGGCAGGGGCAGGCGAGTCATCAAGGCTCCAGAGGGGCGACCAGACGTCCGGCGTCCAGGCGAATCAAGCGGTGGCAGCGGTGCGCGAGGCGCTCGTCGTGGGTGACCAGCACCAGAGTGGTGCCGCGCTCCTTGTTGAGTTCGAACAGCAAGTCGCTGATGCGTTCACCGGTATGGCTGTCGAGGTTGCCGGTGGGCTCATCGGCGAATAGCACGTCGGGTTCGGCGGCGAAGGCGCGGGCGATGGCTACCCGCTGTTGCTCGCCGCCGGACAGCTGACGTGGCGAATGGCTCAGGCGTGCGCCCAGGCCGACCCGTTCGAGCAGGCCGCGGGCACGTTCGCGGGCGTCGCTGCGACCGTCCAGTTCCAGCGGCAGCATGACGTTTTCCAAGGCATTGAGGCTGTCGAGCAGTTGGAACGACTGGAACACGAAGCCCACATGTTCGGCGCGCACGCGGGCGCGCTGGTCTTCGTCGAGGGTGCTCAGGTCGCGCCCGGCCAGGGTCACGCGCCCGGCACTGGGCAAATCGAGGCCGGCGAGCAGCCCCAGCAGGGTCGATTTGCCCGAGCCGGAGGCGCCGACGATGGCCAGGCTGTCGCCTTGCTTCAAATCCAGGGAAAGATGGTGCAGGATGGTCAGTTCGCCTTCCGCGCTGGGCACGACCTTGCTCAGGTCCTGCGCGGTGAGAATGCTACGAGTGGTCATGGAGATTCCCGATGCGTGTCTGGTTGATGAGTGCTGGCCTGGCCTTGATGTGTCTGGCGCAGAATGCCGCGGCGGGTACAGTCCTGATCGTGGGCGATAGTATCAGTGCCGGTTTCGGCCTGGATACCTCCAAGGGCTGGGTCGCGCTGCTGCAGCAACGGCTTGAGCACGAGGGTTTCAGCGATAAAGTGGTCAATGCCTCGATCACCGGTGACACCAGCGGTGGCGCCCAGGCGCGGCTGGCACCGCTGCTTGCCGCCAACAAGCCGGACCTGGTGATCCTCGAGCTGGGAGGCAACGATGGCTTGCGCGGTCAGCCGCCCGCGCAATTGCAACAAAACCTTTCAATGATGATCGACAGCGCCAGAGGCGTGGGTGCCAAGGTGCTGCTGCTGGGCATGCAACTGCCGCCTAACTACGGCAAGCGCTACACCGATGCGTTCGCCAAGGTCTATGCGGATCTGGCGCAGCAGAAGTCCGTGGCGTTGGTGCCGTTTTTTCTTCAGGGCGTCGGCGGGGTGCCGGCTCTGATGCAGGCGGATGGCCTGCACCCGGCGGCAGGGGCGCAGGGGATGTTGCTGGATAACGTCTGGCCGGTGCTCAAGCCATTGCTGTAGGCGGCTCGGACTGGCGCTCATATTTGCTGATGATCCCCTTTTCTATGCGGGCCCTTTCGGCTAATGTGGCGCCCCCGATTTGGAGCCCCCGATGCCGCGTCCCGCCTGGTCACTTTTTGCCTACCAACTGATCGAGCCTGACGAGCAACTCGACCTGTTCGCCTGCCAGGAAAGTCGTGTGCATATGGTGGCGCGGCAGCTGGAGCTGGGTGGCTCGATCGATCGCACCCTGTGCGGCACCTTGTTGCCGGCGCAGCCGCGGTGGTCCGGGGTGGCCAAGGCTATCTACCGCGACCAGCGCCTGTGTCGGCTGTGCCGGGCAATTCTGATGGCGCAGCGCAAGGGCACCCGGCCGATCTGGCCAGAGCTGCAGTCGGAGTTGTAGTCGCAGTTGTAGAAAGTTTCATGAAGGGCGCTCTCATGGCTGCTCGGCGGCCTCCCGAAGGGCGGGAGGGCAGTGTACAATCGCGGTTTTGCCCTCCCGAATGATTTGCGAAGGATTTTCCGGATGTTGCCGCGCTTTTCCGTCGTCACCCGCGCTCTTTCTCTGGCTGCTGGCCTGACTGGTGTGTTGTCCGCCACCTCGGCGATGGCGCTGGAGTTTCCCTTGCCGCCGCCTGGCGAAGACATCGTCGGTCAGGTCCAGGTGATCAAGGCCAAGTACGAAGACACCTTTGCCGACCTGGGCACCACCTTCGATCTCGGTTATCTGGAAATGATCGCCGCCAACCCCGGCGTCGACGCCTGGCTGCCCGGCGCCGGTACCCAGATCGTGCTGCCGACGCGCTTCATTCTGCCGCCGGGCCCTCGGGAAGGGATCGTCATCAACCTGGCCGAGTACCGCCTGTACTACTACCCCAAGGGGCAGAACGTGGTGCGTACGTATCCGATCGGTATCGGTCGTGATGGCTGGGGCTCCCCCATCGGCCTGACCAAGATCACCGCGAAAACCCCAAACCCTACCTGGACGCCGCCAGCGTCGGTCAAGGCCGAACACCTGGCCGATGGCGATCCGTTGCCTAACGTGGTGCCCGCCGGACCGGACAACCCGCTGGGGCCGTTCAAGTTCGGTCTGGGCTTGCCGGGTTACCTGATCCACGGTTCGAACAAGAAGTTCGGCATCGGCATGCGCACCAGTCATGGCTGCTTCCGCATGTACAACAACAACGTGCTCGAGCTGGCGACCATGGTGCCGATCGGTACGCCGGTGCGCATCATCAACGAGCCGTACAAGTTCGGTATCAGCGCCGGCAAGGTCTATCTCGAAGCGCACACGCCCTTGGATGCCAAGGGGGATCCGTCCCACGAAGACAAGCACGCCGCAGTGGTCAATGCCCTGTTGAATCGCAAGGATCTGGCCGGCAGCCTGAACATGAACTGGGACACCATGCGTGATGTGATCGCTGCCGAAGATGGTATGCCGGTAGAGATCGCGGCGCCGGGTGGGCCGGTGATCTCGTCGACGCCGACCGCGCCTTGAGCGCGGGGCATTCAAGGCTGACTCAGGCCTTGAATGTCATCCTGCAGGCGTCCACAAAAAAGCCGCCCTTTCGCGAGAAGGGGCGGCTTTTTCATGCTGAAGCCATAATCCAGGGGATTATTACTTGCGGCTGGCCTTGTCGAGCATGCGCAGAGCGCGCTCGTTGGCTTCGTCGGCAGTCTGCTGAGCTTTTTGAGCAGCAGCCAGAGCTTCGTCGGCGTGACGATAAGCTTCGTCAGCACGGGCTTGAGCACGAGCCGAAGCGTCTTCGGTAGCGGTCAGGCGAGCTTCGGTTTCTTTGGATGCGCTGCTGCAACCGGTTGCCAGAACGGCGGCCAGGGCCAGAGCAGAGAATTTCAGAACGTTATTCATCGTGTTCCCCTTAAATTTCTATTTAATAGCCATCTCTCGAGAGTGAGACAATGGCCGGCGTACATAGTACTCATTACTTGTAGTAAGTAAACTGACGAAGCGCAAGAAGCAAAAAAAATCCTGCTGCTTGATGTGTCATGCTTCATCCCGCACTTATGCAGACCTCCGGGTGGCGTTGTTGTTCCGGGAATCCCCCGTCAAACCGGCAGCCCGGCAGAGAATGCCAGGTTGAACTAGACTGATCGCTACTGAACCATAAGTGACTTTAAGTGTCTGCCAGCGTCTTAACCAACATGCAATCCAGTGTCACGTTTGCAACCATGGGGAATCGCTGTTTTATGCGTCACCCATATGACTGAGAACGACACCGCTGTCTTCGATCTGCTCTTGTCGCTGCCTTCTAGTGGCAAAGCATGCTCTAGTGGCAATGAATGAGCGTTGATCGAACAGAGGTTTCCCTCACCGATAAAACAGCGGTAAGGTAGCGGTCAAAATCCAAGACCCGCGAGGAGTAATGATGAGCGAGGCGTTGTCCATTCACCATGACCAGGCTGGTCATCAATTCGAGACCATCGTCGACGGTCACCGTGCCTACCTGACGTATATGGACCTTGGCAAGCAGACGCTGGATATCTACCGCACCTTCGTGCCGAACGAGCTGCGCGGCCAGGGCATTGCCGCGGCCTTGACCGAAGAAGCCCTCGAGTACGCCGAGCGCATGGGCTATGTGGTGATCCCGTCCTGCTCCTATGTCGAGCGCTACATGGAACTGCACCAGCGCCAGGCTGCCAAGCTGTAATTGCCGACGCGGGTTGCACAGCTATATGAAAACGCCGGGCTGAGCCCGGCGTTTTTGCGTTTGTCGCAGCCTTAGCGGCGCTTTCGCCGCGGCAACACATCCTTGAGCTTGGCGTGCATGCTGCGCAGGGTGGTCTCGGTGCTTTGCCAGTCGATGCAGGCATCGGTGATCGAGACGCCATATTGCAGGTCGGCCAGGTCCTTGGGAATGGATTGCGCGCCCCAGTTCAAGTGACTTTCCACCATTAGGCCGATGATCGAGTTGTTGCCCTCGACGATCTGGTTGGCGACGTTGTCCATCACCAAAGGCTGCAGGGCAGGGTCCTTGTTGGAGTTGGCGTGGCTGCAGTCGACCATGATGTTCGGGCGGATGCCGCCTTTTTCCAGGGCCTGCTCGCACAGTGCGACGCTGACCGAATCGTAGTTGGGCTTGCCGTTGCCGCCGCGCAGTACCACATGCCCATAGGGGTTGCCCTTGGTGGTGACGATGGATACGCCGCCTTGCGGGTTGATGCCCAGGAAACGGTGCGGGCTGGAGACCGACTGCAAGGCATTGATCGCTACCGTGAGGCCGCCATCGGTGCCGTTCTTGAAGCCCACGGCCGAGGACAGGCCAGAGGCCATTTCCCGGTGCGTCTGGGATTCGGTGGTGCGCGCGCCGATCGCCGACCAACTGATCAGGTCCTGCAGGTATTGCGGCGAAATCGGATCCAGCGCTTCGGTTGCGGTGGGCAGGCCCATTTCCGCCAGGTCCAGCAACAACTGACGGCCGATGTGCAAGCCGTCCTGGATCTTGAACGAGTCATCCAGGTATGGATCGTTGATCAGGCCTTTCCAGCCGACGGTCGTGCGTGGCTTTTCGAAATACACGCGCATCACCAGGTACAGCGTGTCGCTGACTTCCTCGGCCAGGGCCTTGAGGCGCCGGGCATACTCGTGTGCCGCTTTGATGTCGTGAATCGAGCAAGGCCCGATGACCACGAACAGGCGGTGGTCGGTGCCGTCGAGAATGTCGCGCACCACCGCACGGCCCTGGGTCACCGTATGCAAGGCGGCGTCGCTGAGGGGGATGTCCTTCTTGAGCTGATCGGGGGTGATCAGGGTCTCGTTGGACTCCACGTTCAGGTCATTGATCGGTAAATCAGCCATGGTGTTACTCATCAGGTCACAGATGGTGTCCGCCAGCGATGCCCCACACGGCGGTGCACACTATTATTCGGCGCAGCGGGGAGCGGAACCTTAACGCGATACCCCCTGCGGCGACAATGGCCAGTGGCGGCTTTGTCCCCTTGCCGATGCTGGCGAGCGCCTCGCGGCGGCGCTGCTAAGCTCTAGCAAGTTCTGCCGTTCGCAGCAGTGACAAGGGGGTTGAATGATCCGGTCCATGTTGTATGCCTCTGATCTTGGTCCGTACGCGCCTTTCGTTCTGCAGCATGCGCTGTCCATGGCCAGGGCGTTCAAGGCTGACTTGTATGTGATACACGCCGTCGAGCCCATGAGCCCGTTCGCCGAATCGGTGCTGCAGAGCTACCTCGATCCATCCACGCTCGATGACTTGCACCATGAAGGGGTGACCACGGTCATGGCCAACATCGAGCAAAAGGTCCTCGACAGCTTCGTCGACGAACTCGAAGAGCCGCAGGACCTGGCGCTGATCAGCGCCGTGCGGGTGCGCCAGGGGGATCCGGCGCAAGTCATTCTCGATCAGGTCCAGCGCCTGGAAGTCGACCTGTTGATCATCGGCAGCCACGGTGAGGGCGGCAATGCCGACATTCCCTTGGGGCGCACTGCCGCGCGGGTCCTGCAACTCAGCACCGTACCGGTATACCTGGTGCCCCTGGGGTCGACGCTGGTCAAGCGCGGGGACGGGGAGGGTTAGCCGCGCCTGATGGGCCGATACAGGTGGCGTGTAGAAAAATTTTATTACAATTAATAAAAAGTTCTATGTTTCCGGGTTTTACCATTGATATAGTTATAACCCGTCGCTGCTGCAGGTGACGTCTATCTGCTTTGAGGGAACTCTATGAAGCTTCAGCAACTGCGCTACATCTGGGAGGTGGCGCACCACGACCTCAATGTCTCCGCCACGGCGCAAAGTCTGTATACCTCGCAGCCGGGGATCAGCAAGCAGATCCGCTTGCTCGAGGATGAATTGGGAGTCGAAGTGTTCGCCCGCAGCGGCAAGCACCTGACCCGCGTGACCCCAGCGGGCGAGCGGATCATCAATACGGCCGGTGAGATTCTGCGCAAGGTCGAGAGCATCAAGCAGATCGCCCAGGAATTCTCCAACGAGAAAAAAGGCACCCTGTCGATCGCGACCACCCACACCCAGGCGCGTTATGCCTTGCCGCCGGTGATCAGCAATTTCATCAAGCAATACCCTGACGTCGCCCTGCACATGCACCAGGGTTCGCCGATGCAGATTGCCGAAATGGCCGCTGACGGCACCGTCGATTTCGCCATCGCCACCGAGGCACTCGAGTTGTTCGGTGATCTGATCATGATGCCGTGCTACCGCTGGAACCGTTGCGTCGTGGTGCCTCAGGGCCATCCCCTGACCAAGGTCGGCAAGCTGACGCTCGAAGTGCTCGCCGAGCATCCGATCGTCACCTACGTGTTCGGTTTTACCGGTCGTTCCAAGCTCGATGAGGCCTTCAGCCATCGCGGCCTGACGCCGAAAGTGGTATTCACTGCAGCCGACGCCGACGTCATCAAGACTTACGTGCGCCTGGGATTGGGTGTTGGCATCGTCGCACGCATGGCCGTGGACGAGAAGCTGGACAGCGATCTGGTGGTGCTGGACGCCGATCACCTGTTCGAAGCCAGTGTGACCAAGATCGGCTTCCGTCGCGGGACCTTCCTGCGCGGATTCATGTGCGACTTCATCGAGAAGTTCGCGCCGCACTTGACCCGGGATGTGATGGCCAAAGCCATCCAGTGCCACAACAAGCAGGAGCTCGAAGAGCTGTTTGCCGGGGTCGAGTTGCCCAAGCACTGATGCCCAGCGTGTAGCGAGGGGGCTTGCCCCCGATGACGGTGCGGCGGCAGAGATAATGTCGCTGGCACTATTTTTCGGGGGCAAGCCCCCTCGCTACAGGGGGGGCGGTGTTTTTGCTGAAGTGACTCAGGCCTTGCTGATCAGGTTGCCGGCATGCAGCCCGCATTCCTTCTGGGTCGCTTCTTCCCACCACCAGCGGCCTTCGCGCTCGTGCTGGTTCGGCAATACCGGGCGCGTGCAGGGTTCGCAGCCGATGCTGATGAAGCCTCGTTCGTGCAGGCTGTTGTAAGGCAGCTCGAGCATGCGGATATAACCCCAGACTTCCTCGCTGGTCATCTGCGCCAATGGATTGAATTTGTACAGCGGGCGATCTGGCGTCGAGAAGGCGCCGTCGATCTCCAGGGCCGCCACCTGGCTGCGGGTGCCGGGGCTCTGATCGCGGCGCTGACCGGTGGCCCAAGCCGTCACGCTCGCCAGTTTGCGGCGCAGGGGCTCGATCTTGCGCACGCCGCAGCATTCGCCATGGCCGTCCTTGTAGAAGCTGAACAAGCCTTTTTCCTTGACGAAAGGCTCCAGCTTGCTGTGGTCGGGAGACACCAGCTCGATGGCGATCTGGTAATGCTCGCGGACTTGGTCGATGAAGCGATAGGTCTCCGGGTGCAGGCGGCCGGTGTCGAGGCTGAAGACCTTGACGTTCTTGTTGAGTTTCCAGGCCATGTCCACCAGCACCACGTCTTCGGCGCCGCTGAAGGATATCCACAGATAGTCACCGAAATGGCTGAAGGCCAGTTTGAGGATGTCCTGTGGGGATTTGCTGGAGTAAGTCGCGGCGAGTTCGGCGACATCGAAGGGTTGGCTCATCAGGCGGCTTCCGGTAGTCAGTGGCGCTTGGGCGCTCGAATGATGCAATGGTAACAAAATCTTGCAGCTCAGAGCTGTTGCAGCGTATCCAGCAACACCTGCACCTTGGTCAGGGATTCGGCGTATTCGTCTTCCCAGTTCGAGTCGGCCACTACCGCGCCGCCGCCCCAGCAACTGACCTGGCCGTTCTTGATCAGCAGGCTGCGGATGGCGATGGAGCTGTCCATCGCGCCGCGCACATCCATGTACAGCATCGAGCCGCAATAGAAGCCGCGGTGGTGGGGTTCGACCTCGTCGATGATCTCCATGGCGCGGATTTTCGGCGCGCCGGTGATCGAGCCGCCCGGGAAGCTGCCGGCGATCAGATCCAGGGCGTCGGTGCCGGCGGCCAGTGTGCCGGTCACGCTGCTGACCATGTGATGCACGTTGGGATAGCTCTCCAGCGCGAACAGCTCCGGCACCTTGACCGAGCCGATCTGGCAGGTGCGCCCCAGATCGTTGCGCAGCAGGTCGACGATCATCAGGTTCTCGGCACGGTCCTTGGCGCTCGCCAGTAGCTCGGCACCGTTGGCGACGTCCTCGGCCAGCGTCGCGCCGCGGGGGCGGGTGCCTTTGATCGGGCGCGCCTCGACCTGGCCGTTACGCGCCTGAATGAAACGCTCCGGGGAAAGGCTCAGCAGGGTGCTGCCATCGGCCAGCGGCATGAACGCCGAAAATGGCGTCGGGCAGGCCGCCCGCAGCGCGCGATAGGCGCTCCAGGCATCACCCTGGCAGGGCGCGCGAAAGCGCTGAGTGAGGTTGATCTGGTAGCAATCACCGGCCTGGATATAGCCCTGGATGCGTTCGAAGGCGCCGCGGTATTGATCGGGGCTCCAGTCGCCGGTCATGGCGTGGTCGAGCTTGAACGACCTATCTTCCCCGTGGGGGCGGGTTGCGCTCGCACGTTCAGCCTGCGCTTCGAACAGTTCGGTCAGTCGTACGCGCTCCTGCTCCGCCAGCGCCGGATGAAACATCAATTGCGAGGTGCGCAGTTGGTGATCGCTGATCAATGCCCAAGCGTAGAGGCCTAATTGCGCATCGGGCAGTTGCAGGTCATCGACACTGTCGCCGGCGATGCTTTCGAGTCGCCGCCCGAAGTCGTAGCTGAGGTAGCCGATCAGCCCGCCGGCGAAGGGCAGGTCTGCGCCGGCGGGCAGTTGTGCCATGCCCAGCGCGGCGAGGCTGTGGCGCAGGCGCTGGATGAAGGTTGTGCCGGACTCGCCGGCAGCGGTTTGCAATTGTTGCAATGGCCAGGCGCTGAGCAGGTCGAAGCGCCCGCGTTCTGCGCCTGGGCGGGCACTGTCGAGCAGCACGGCGCCCGGCGCGTGACGGATCGCCTCGAACCAGCGCGTGGCGTCGGCATGATAGGGCAGGGGATAAAGGTGACAGGTGGACATGCGGGATCGTCTGGCAGGCGAAAGCGCCATATTGTAGAGGTTTTGCCAACCCTTGGGGGCGCGCCGTGATCCCTGGAGCGAGGGGGCTCGCCCCCGATGACGCTAGATCAGTCAACCTCTTGTCCCTGACCCGATTTATCGCAGGCAAAGCCTCCTCGCTACACAATCATTTGAACCGCCGCTCCACGCCTTTCTCGACGAGGATCTTGGCGGAGATTTCTTCCACTGAAAAATGCGTCGAATTGATGTGCGGAATATTCTCGCGGCGGAACAGGCTTTCGACCTCGCGCACCTCGAATTCGCACTGGGCGTAGCTGGAATAACGGCTGTTGGGTTTGCGCTCATGGCGGATCGCGGTGAGCCGGTCAGGGTCGATGGTCAAGCCGAACAGTTTGTTCTGGTGGGCTTTGAGCGCCGGCGAGAGTTGCAGGCGCTCCATATCGTCTTCGGTCAACGGATAGTTGGCCGCGCGGATGCCGAACTGCATGGCCATATAAAGGCAGGTGGGCGTCTTGCCGCAACGCGAAACACCGACCAGAATCAAGTCTGCCTTGTCGTAATAGTGGGTGCGCGCGCCGTCGTCGTTGTCCAGGGCGAAGTTCACTGCTTCGATGCGCTCCATGTAGTTGGCGTTGCGGCTGATCGAGTGGGATTTGCCCACCGAGTACGACGAGTGCGCGTTGAGCTCCATTTCCAGCGGCGCCAAAAAGGTGGAAAAGATATCGATCATGAAGCCATTGGACGTCGCCAGCACCTCGCGGATGTCCTGGTTGACGATGGTATCGAAGATGATCGGGCGCATGCCGTCGCGCTCGGCGGCGGTATTGATCTGCTGGACCATGGCGCGGGCCTTTTCGATGCTGTCGACATAGGGCCTGGTGAACTTGTTGATGGTTATGTTTTCGAATTGCGCTAGGAGACTCTGGCCCAGTGTTTCAGCGGTGATGCCAGTGCCATCCGAGATGAAGAATGCCGATCGTTTCATTGTGGGTACTGGGCCTTAAGCGCGAGGGAAGTTGTGTATATGATAGGCCCGTTTCCATGGCCTTGAACGACCGCTTTCGTCGCCGCCTCAGGCCTTGGTCACAAAGTTCGGAACGCGGTGCTGCATGACGTTGCGCGGCTCCAGGTTTTTCCTGCACACACAATACTTACAGTCAGTGGAGAGATCACCTTGGTAGAGTACGTAGTTTCCCTCGACAAGCTCGGCAAACACGACGTTGAGCGCGTGGGGGGCAAGAACGCATCCCTGGGCGAGATGATCAGCAACCTGGCGGGTGCCGGTGTCTCGGTGCCTGGCGGCTTTGCCACGACGGCTGAAGCCTATCGTGATTTCCTCGAACAGAGCGGCCTCAACGCCCAGATCCATGCTGCGCTCGACGCACTGGATGTCGATGACGTCAATGCCCTCGCCAGAACCGGCGCCCAGATCCGCACCTGGATCATGGAGGCCGAATTCCCCGAAGCTCTCAACCAGGCCATTCGCGACGAGTTTGCCGTGCTGTCCAAGGGCAACCCCGACATCGCCGTGGCTGTGCGCTCCTCGGCCACCGCCGAAGACTTGCCGGACGCCTCCTTTGCCGGTCAGCAGGAAACCTTCCTGAACATCCGTGGCGTCGAAAACGTCATCCGTGCGGCCAAGGAAGTATTCGCTTCGCTGTTCAACGACCGCGCCATTTCCTATCGCGTGCACCAGGGCTTCGATCACAAGCTGGTGGCGCTGTCGGCTGGCGTGCAGCGCATGGTGCGCTCCGAAACCGGTACCGCGGGGGTGATGTTCACCCTCGACACCGAGTCGGGCTTTCGCGACGTGGTGTTCATCACCGGCGCTTATGGCCTCGGCGAGACGGTGGTGCAAGGCGCGGTCAACCCGGACGAATTCTATGTGCACAAGCACACCCTGAAGGGCGGCCGCCCGGCCATCCTGCGGCGCAATCTGGGCAGCAAGGCCATCAAGATGATCTACGGCGACGAGGCCAGGGCCGGTCGTTCGGTCAAGACCGTCGATGTCGACAAGGCCGAGCGCGCGCGCTTCTGCCTGACTGATGCGCAGGTCAGCGAGCTGGCCAAGCAGGCGATGATCATCGAGGAGCACTACGGTTGCCCGATGGACATCGAATGGGCCCAGGACGGTGACGACCAGCAGCTCTATATCGTCCAGGCGCGTCCGGAAACCGTGAAAAGCCGCTCGAGCGGCAACGTCATGGAGCGCTACCTGCTCAAGGAAAAAGGCAAGGTGCTGGTCGAAGGCAGGGCCATTGGCCAGCGTATCGGCGCCGGCAAGGTGCGGATCATTCATGACGTCTCGGAGATGGACAAGGTCCAACCCGGCGACGTGCTGGTGTCGGACATGACCGACCCGGACTGGGAACCAGTGATGAAGCGCGCCAGCGCCATCGTCACCAACCGCGGCGGGCGCACCTGCCATGCGGCGATCATCGCCCGCGAGCTGGGCATCCCGGCGGTGGTCGGCTGCGGCAACGCCACTCAGCTGCTGGTGGACGGCCAGGGCGTGACCGTGTCCTGTGCCGAGGGCGACACTGGATACATCTTCGAAGGCGAGCTGGGTTTCGACATCAAGCAGAACTCGGTGGACGCCATGCCCGAGCTGCCGTTCAAGATCATGATGAACGTCGGCAATCCGGATCGCGCCTTCGACTTCGCCCAGTTGCCCAACGCCGGTGTCGGCCTGGCGCGGCTGGAGTTCATCATCAACCGTATGATCGGCGTGCACCCCAAGGCGCTGCTCAACTACGCCGGTCTGCCGCCGGAAATCAAGGACAGCGTCGACAAGCGCATCGCCGGCTATGACGACCCGGTGGGCTTTTATGTCGAGAAGCTGGTCGAAGGCATCAGCACTCTGGCGGCGGCGTTCTACCCGAAAAAAGTCATCGTACGGCTCTCGGACTTCAAGTCCAACGAGTACGCCAACCTCATCGGCGGCAAGCTCTACGAGCCGGAAGAAGAGAACCCGATGCTGGGTTTCCGTGGCGCATCGCGTTATATCAGCGAGTCGTTCCGCGACTGCTTCGAACTCGAATGCCGCGCTCTCAAGCGCGTGCGCAACGAGATGGGCCTGACCAACGTCGAGATCATGGTGCCATTCGTGCGCACCTTGGGCGAAGCGTCGCAGGTGGTCGATCTGCTCGCCGAGAACGGCCTGGCCCGCGGCGACAACGGCCTGCGCGTGATCATGATGTGCGAGCTGCCATCCAACGCGATTCTGGCCGAAGAGTTCCTGGAGTTCTTCGATGGCTTCTCGATCGGCTCCAACGACCTGACCCAGTTGACCCTGGGCCTGGATCGCGACTCGGGGATCATTGCGCATCTGTTCGATGAGCGAAATCCGGCGGTCAAGAAGCTGCTGGCCAATGCCATCGCCGCCTGCAACAAGGCCGGCAAATACATCGGCATTTGCGGCCAGGGGCCATCGGACCATCCGGATCTGGCCAAGTGGCTGATGGAGCAGGGTATCGAGAGTGTTTCGCTCAATCCGGACTCGGTGCTGGAAACCTGGTTCTTCCTGGCAGAGAAAGAGGCTGCGGTCTGATATCCTGATCACGCCTTGGTCGTATAGCGAGGGGGCTTGCCCCCGACAGGTCTGTCAGTCACAGCAATGCGACTGGAGGATCTTTCGGGGGCAAGCCCCCTCGCTACATTTCATGTGGCGATTCCTTCAGTTCTGGTCATTCCCCATTCTATGCAAAGCAGCAGTCAACTTTATCCCGTGGCCTTGCTCAGCGCCGATCGGCGCGGTGATCTGAGCGAGGACGTCTACCGCATCAAGGCGGCCAACAGCCCGGATGCCAGCGTCGAACT
Source organism: Pseudomonas sp. GW821-FHT01A09 (assembly GCF_058986725.1). NCBI lineage: Bacteria > Pseudomonadati > Pseudomonadota > Gammaproteobacteria > Pseudomonadales > Pseudomonadaceae > Pseudomonas > Pseudomonas sp. GW821-FHT01A09. The sequence continues at coordinate 343,204 of NZ_JBYSWB010000002.1, read as the reverse complement.
GGCCGTTACCCGTCTGGGGCTGGCCGATCAGCCCGCCGCCCGCGGCATTCCAGTGATCCTGCTGCACGGCAGCTTTGCCAATCGGCGCTTCTGGTATTCGCCCAAGAGTATCGGCCTGGGCGCCTGGCTGGCGCGTCAGGGTTTCGACGTGTGGATCCCGGAGATGCGCGGCCACGGTCTGTCGCCGCGCAACCTCGACTACAAACGTAACCGTGTAGCCGATTACGCGCAGTACGATTTGCCGGTCATCAATGCCTTCGTTCATGAACAGAACGGTCACAAGCCGCATTGGGTCGGTCATTCGCTGGGCGGTACGACCCTCGCGGCGGCGTTGGGTGGGCGCTACTTAAGCGAAGAGCAGGTGGCTTCGGTGGCCTTGTTCGGCAGCCAGATCACGCGCAATTACTGGCCGTTGAAGATCCCGCCGGTGGCCTGGGCGGGGCGCATGCTGCTCAAGCGTTTCCCCCATTTGTCGGGCGCGCGTTTCAAGCGCGGGCCTGAGGATGAGCCTATCGGCCTGGTGCTGGAAGTCATGCGCTGGTACGGCCTGTTCGGCAAGTTTCGCGATCGCCACAGCGACTGGTGGGCGGGGCTGGCGGATAACCGCGTGGCGGTGATGGCGGTGGCGGCGGCAGGGGATCTGCAAGATCCGGTCGAGGAGTGCCGCCGGCTGTTCGAACAGTTCGGCGGCGACAGCAAGCGCTTTGTCGAATTGGGCCGCAAGGCGGGCTACAGCGACGACTTCGGCCATGTCGAGATGCTGATCAGCAAACCGGCCCAGGCCGAGGTCTGGCCGTTGGTCGCGCAGTGGTTACAGGATAACGACGCTGCCGAGACGCTGCCGTTGCAGCATGCCATGTAGCGAGGGGGCTTGCCCCCGAAATCGGCGCCTTTGAGAAATGAACGATTTTTCGGGGGCAAGCCCCCCCGCTACAGGTTCTGCCGATCCATTTGCTAGACTGCAAACGCGTCTCCCATCCTCAAGTGACAGGAGTTACCCCATGCATTACCTCACACCCGATCTGTGCGATGCGTATCCCGATCTGGTCACCGTGCTGGAGCCGATGTTCAGCAATTTCGGTGGTCGAGATTCCTTTGGCGGTGAGATCGTCACGGTCAAGTGTTTCGAAGACAACTCCGTGGTCAAGTCCCAGGTCGAGCTAGATGGCAAAGGCAAGGTGCTGGTGGTCGACGGCGGCGGATCGCTGCGCTGTGCGCTGCTGGGGGACATGCTGGCCGAGAAGGCGGCGCACAACCACTGGGAGGGCCTGGTGATCTACGGCTGCATCCGTGACGTCGACATGATCGCGCAGCTTGACGTCGGGGTGCAGGCCCTGGCCACCCATCCGCGCAAGACCGACAAGCGCGGCATCGGCGACCTGAATGTCATCGTGCATTTCGCCGGTGTCACGTTTCGCCCCGGAGAATTCATCTACGCCGACAATAACGGCGTTATCGTATCGCCCGAACCGCTGAAAATGCCCGAATAACCCGTAGTACAGGCTGTGGAGTGAGGATGTTCGAGGAAGAAAACGCGCAGTGGGGGCTGGTGCATGCCCTGGTGCTGGACGGCAAGGGCGGTGCGCGTGCGATAGCTAGAACCGAGATCGATGACCTGGTACTGCAGCCGGCCGAGAGCCTCTGGCTGCACTGGGATCGTGGCCATCCGCAGACCCAGAGCTGGCTGCGCACCAGCAGCGGGCTCAACGCGTTCACCTGCGACTTGCTGCTGGAAGAGAACACCCGGCCGCGCCTGCTGCCGTTGCCGGACTGCCAGCTGCTGCTGTTTTTGCGCGGGGTCAATCTCAACCCGGGTGCCGAGCCCGAAGACATGGTCTCGGTGCGCATTTTTGCCGAGGCGCAGCGGGTGGTGTCGTTGCGTCTGCGACCACTGCGCGCCACGGATGAATTGCTGGCTCAGTTGCAGGCCGGTGTCGGGCCGAAGACGGCGTCCGAAGTCATCCTTTATCTGGCGCAATACCTGACCGAAAAGGTCCAGGCGCTGGTGGGTGACCTGTCCGAAGCCGTGGATAACGAAGAAGACAAGGTCGATGCCGATGAACGCTACGCGCCCGAGCATGGCAGTCTCCTGCATTTCCGTCGGCGTGCGGCCGGGCTGCGACGTTTTCTGGCGCCTCAGCGTGATATCTATGCACAGCTGGCGCGGCACAAGCTGCCGTGGTTCGAGGATGACGACGGCGATTACTGGAACGAACTCAACAACAGCCTGATTCGTTACCTCGAGGAGCTGGAGCTGACCCGCGAGCGCGTCGGCTTGCTGCTGGAGGCCGAGGACCGGCGCCTGAGCGAGCGCATGAACCGCACCATGTACCGGTTCGGCGTGGTGACCGGGGTGTTTCTGCCCATGACCTTCATTACCGGCTTGCTGGGCATGAACGTCGGGGCGATTCCCTTGGCGCAAAGCCCACATGGGTTCGAGATTGCCTGCTCGCTGATGATGCTGGTCGCGCTAGGGCAGTGGTGGCTGTTCCGGCGCTTGCGTTGGGTATGACGGGAGCTGGGTAACCAGATGGTTACAAAAAAAATCTGGCACGTATTCCGCGTCAATGTGACCCATGCGCATTGTGGATCGTCTTTGAATGAAATTCGCGAGGTGCCCATGGTCGATCCGTTTGAAGAGTCCCTGCGCGACATGCTCAATGCATCCTCGTCCAATCGCGACCACGATGCTTCTCTGGGCCGCGTGTTGAAGACTGCCAATCGTCAGGTTGGCGCGCAGGACCTGTTCGGCCTCATGGGGCGCTGGTTGCAGGCTTGCATGATTGCGGTCAACAACGGTTCCGGGCATGTCGCGCCGGTATCGCGGCGTAAAAACTCTGCGCGACCCGCAGATAAGGCTGAATGAATATGCAACTCGATCTCTGGACGCAGAGCCTGGTCACCGCCATGACGGCGTTGTGGACCAAAATCGCCAACTTCATCCCCAATCTGTTCGGGGCGCTGGTGGTGGTACTGCTCGGGTTCGTCGTCGCCAAGCTGCTCGACACCTTGCTGTCCAAACTGCTGGCCAAGCTGGGGCTGGACCGCATCATGGGCGGCACCGGCCTGACCAAGCTGATGAGCCGTGCCGGTATCAAGGTGCCGATCTCGACGCTGGTGGGCAAGATCGTCTACTGGTTCGTGCTGTTGATTTTCCTGGTCTCGGCGGCCGAGTCCCTGGGCCTGCAGCGAGTATCGGCCACTCTCGATGTGCTGGCGCTGTACCTGCCCAAGGTGTTCGCCGGGGCGCTGGTGCTGCTGGTCGGCGTGTTGCTGGCGCAGTTGGCCAACGGCCTGGTGCGCGGCGCCGCCGAAGGTGTCGGGCTGGACTATTCGGCGGGGCTGGGACGTGTCGCGCAGTGGCTGGTGATCATCATCAGCATCTCGGTGGCCATCAGTCAGCTGGAGATCAAGACCGACCTGCTCAACCATGTCATCGTGATCGGCCTGATTACCGTCGGTCTGGCGGTGGCGCTGGCCATGGGCCTTGGCAGTCGCGATATCGCCAGCCAGATTCTGGCCGGTATTTATGTTCGCGAGCTGTACCAGGTCGGTCAGCAGGTGCGAGTTGGAGAGGTCGAGGGACAGATTGAAGAGATCGGCACGGTGAAGACCACCTTGCTGACCGACGAAGGCGAGCTGGTGTCGTTGTCGAACAAGATCTTGCTGGAGCAGCGAGTGAGTAGCCGCTAACCCGGCATTCCTGCTAATGTATGCCGCCGCAAAATGGCCCGATCTCCGGGTTGTGGCGGACATTGAACACTGCCGGCCCGACTTGTTTTGAATAACGTACATTCGCTGCCCTTGCGCTACGATCCCCGCGAGCTGTCCGATGAGGAGCTGGTGGAGCGTTCGCACGTCGAACTGTTTCATGTGACGCGGGCGTATGAAGAGTTGATGCGACGCTACCAGCGAACCCTCTTCAACGTTTGTGCACGCTATTTAGGGAACGATCGTGACGCCGACGATGTCTGTCAGGAGGTGATGCTGAAGGTGCTTTACGGTTTGAAGAATTTCGAAGGTAAATCGAAATTCAAGACCTGGCTCTACAGCATCACCTACAACGAGTGCATCACGCAGTACAGAAAGGAGAGGCGCAAGCGCCGCTTGTTGGATGCCCTGAGTCTCGACCCGGTCGAGGAAGCATCCGAGGAGACGACGCCCAAGCCAGAAGAAAGGGGCGGTCTTGACCGTTGGCTTGTGCATGTGAATCCGATAGATCGGGAAATTCTGGTGCTTCGATTCGTCGCGGAGCTGGAATTTCAGGAGATAGCCGACATCATGCACATGGGTCTGAGCGCCACCAAAATGCGCTACAAGCGCGCGTTGGACAAGCTACGAGAGAAATTTGCGGGAATGGCTGAAACTTAGTCCATAGCAAATATCTCTAACCATTCGGCGAGTTCTGCTAGACTTGCCGACCAGTTGCCTCTGAATTTTTTGAGGTTGCTAACAATCACCAGATGGGGATTTAACGGATGAAACTGAAAAACACTTTGGGCCTGGCTATCGGTTCGCTGGTAGCTGCGACCTCTTTCGGCGTTCTGGCTCAAGGCCAAGGCGCAGTAGAAGGCGAAGCTTTCTACTCGAAGAACTACAACGACAGCGTCAAGCACGTTGAAGACGGCCGCACCGCCGGCGGTTCGATCGGTTACTTCCTGACCGACGACGTAGAACTGGTTCTGGGCTACGGCAAAACCAACTACACCCGTTCAAACGACGGTACCGGTTCGCAGAAGATCCACGGTGACACCGGTTCCCTGTCTGCCCTGTACCACTTCGGTGCTGTTGGCGACTCGATCCGTCCATACGTTTCCGGTGGCTTCGCTCACCAGAGCCTGAGCAACGTCGAAGCTGACGGCCACAGCGGTCGCGACCAGTCGACTTTCGCTACCATCGGCGCTGGCGCCAAGTGGTACTTCACCAACAACCTGTACGCTCGTGCCGGTGTTGATGCTTCGTACAAACTGGACAACGGCAAGTGGGACTACGCTCCTACCGTTGGCCTGGGTGTGAACTTCGGCGGCAGCGGCGGCAAGCACGAAGCGGCTCCTGCTCCTGCTCCAGTTGCTGACGTCTGCACCGACAGCGACAACGATGGTGTTTGCGACAACGTCGACAAGTGCCCTAACACTCCAGCCAACGTCACCGTTGACGCTACCGGTTGCCCGGCAGTGGCTGAAGTCGTTCGCGTTGAGCTGGACGTCAAGTTCGACTTCAACAAGGCTGTCGTCAAGCCTAACAGCTACGGTGATATCAAAAACCTGGCTGACTTCATGAAGCAGTACCCACAGACTTCCACCACTGTTGAAGGTCACACTGACTCCGTCGGTCCTGACGCTTACAACCAGAAACTGTCCGAGCGTCGTGCAAACGCCGTTAAACAAGTTCTGGTCAACCAGTACGGTGTCGAGTCGAGCCGCGTCAACTCGATCGGTTACGGTGAAACCCGTCCAGTCGCTGACAACGCCACTGAAGCTGGTCGCGCCGTTAACCGTCGCGTAGAAGCTAAAGTAGAAGCTCAAGCTAAGTAATTAGCCCACAGCTCCAGAAAAGCCCGGCTCATGCCGGGCTTTTCTTTGCCTGCGATTTAGTGCGCCGGCTGCTACAATCCCTTCCTCATTTCGTCTTGCCGAGTCCATTGCGCCCATGTACAACCTGGCCCGCCAGCTGCTGTTCAAACTGTCCCCGGAAACCTCCCATGACCTGTCTCTGGATCTGATCGGCGCCGGTGGCCGTCTCGGTCTCAATGGCCTGCTGACCAAGGCGCCAGCGGCGTTGCCAGTGACGGTGATGGGGCTGCAGTTCACCAACCCGGTGGGCCTGGCTGCGGGGCTGGACAAGAATGGCGCGGCCATCGACGGCTTCGCCCAGTTGGGCTTCGGCTTCGTCGAGATCGGTACCGTGACGCCGCGCCCTCAGCCTGGCAATCCCAAGCCGAGGATCTTTCGCCTGCCCGAGGCGACCGCGATCATCAATCGCATGGGCTTCAACAACCTTGGTGTCGACCACCTGGTCGCGCGGGTACAGGCCAGCAAATACCGCGGCACCCTGGGGATCAACATCGGCAAGAACTTCGATACCCCGGTCGAGCGCGCCGTCGACGATTACCTGATCTGCCTGAACAAGGTCTATGCCCACGCCAGCTATGTGACCGTCAACGTAAGCTCGCCCAATACGCCGGGGCTGCGCAGCCTGCAGTTCGGTGAGTCGCTCAAGCAGTTGCTCGATGCACTGGCCGTGCGGCGCCAGCAACTGGCCCTTGAGCATGGCCGTCAGGTACCGCTGGCAATCAAGATCGCCCCGGACATGAGCGACGAAGAAACGGCCCTGGTGGCCGGTGCGTTGATCGAGTCGGGAATGGATGCGGTGATCGCCACCAACACCACCCTCAGCCGCGTGGGCGTGGAAGGCTTGCCCTTCGGTGACGAGGCAGGTGGTTTGTCCGGTGCGCCGGTGCTGGAACAGAGCACCCATATCGTCAAGGTGCTGTCCCAGGAGCTCGGCGGCAAGTTGCCGATCATCGCTGCGGGTGGCATTACCGAAGGGCGTCACGCGGCCGAGAAGATCGCCGCCGGTGCGAGCCTGGTGCAGATTTATTCGGGCTTCATCTACAAGGGGCCAGCGCTGATCCGTGAGTGCGTCGATGCCATTGCGGCACGCACGCTCTGATCGGCAAAAAAGAGGGCCCCATCAAGGGGCCCTTTGGGCGCTAGCCCGCCGCCCGGGTCGGGCGTGCATGGTTAAACGAAAAAAGTCGGATCGCAGTGTCGCTCAGCCGACAGCGTGAAGTTCGTTGAGCCTGTGGATCCCCGCAGTGCCGGTCATACCGTCCCAGTTGTCGCCGCGTCCTTCGCGCCAGCCATTGATCCAGGCTTGACGAACCGACGGTAGAGTAAAAGGGCAAAGCTCGCGGGATTTGCCATGGATACCGTATTGGTAGCCGCGTAAGAATGCTCTTTCCAACGGATCACGCTTGAGTCTTCTCATAGGGTGTAGCCCTCACTTGTTGACTGTTATGTCCCGTCGACCTCAATAGGTCGGGCAGATTCTTTCTGCCGGTGATGCGCTCGCTGCCGGCGTCGCGAGCCTGGATATCGTCCCGTTGCGGTGGCGACTGTTGAGTTGTAAAGAAATGAGCAGGCGCTGGGAACGATCTTTTTGTCATAACGCGGTAACGATTTTGTCGTCATGACCATAAGTAAATATTTGCGTCATCGCCCATGGCGTGCAAACCCCGTATGATCAGGCTCTTGCATGGCCCTGCGATCATCGTGCCATTGCGAATGATGGCTATTTGCAGCGAACTATTGGGCGACGAAGGGTCATTTGCATACCGTTCGTCGTAGCTGAATCGAATACCCTGCCCACAGATCCAGGCTGGCCGTCGTCTGACGGTACTGGCGAATTTGCGGGTGGTGCGGCACCGTGAGGGTGCCACATGGGCGCCTTGCTGGAAGGGCGCTTACTCAACCTGGAGACGGCAATGCGCTTGCCGCCTCAATGACTGCCAAGGCTTGGATTGACACATGTCGGATCGTTTTGAACTCTTTCTCACCTGCCCCAAGGGCCTCGAAGGCCTGCTCGTCGAGGAAGCCACTGGCCTTGGCCTGGAAGAGGCCCGCGAGCACACCTCGGCGGTGCGTGGCATGGCCGACATGGAAACCGCCTATCGGCTGTGCCTGTGGTCGCGTCTGGGCAACCGTGTGTTGCTGGTGCTCAAGCGCTTTCAGATGAAAGACGCCGAAGACCTGTATCACGGCGTGCACGACGTCGAGTGGGCCGACCATCTGTTGCCGGACGGTACCTTGGCGGTCGAGTTCAGCGGTCATGGTTCCGGTATCGACAACACCCACTTCGGCGCCCTGAAGGTCAAGGACGCCATCGTCGACAAACTGCGTACCGCCAGCGGCGAGCGCCCGAGTGTCGACAAGCTCAATCCGGACTTGCGCATTCACCTGCGCCTGGACCGCGGCGAAGCCATCCTCTCCCTCGATCTGTCCGGGCACAGCCTGCACCAGCGCGGCTATCGCTTGCAGCAGGGCGCGGCGCCGCTGAAGGAAAACCTCGCGGCGGCAATCCTTATCCGTGCTGGCTGGCCACGCATCGCGGCGGCGGGCGGCGCGCTGGCCGACCCGATGTGCGGCGTGGGGACCTTTCTGGTCGAGGCCGGCATGATTGCCGCCGACATGGCCCCCAACCTCAAGCGCACCCGCTGGGGCTTCAGCGCCTGGCTTGGTCACGTGCCGGCCTTGTGGCGCAAGCTGCACGACGAAGCGCTGGCCCGCGCGGCCGCCGGCCTGGCCAAGCCTGCCAGCTGGATTCGCGGTTACGAAGCCGACCCGCGGCTGATTCAGCCGGGTCGCAACAACGTCGAACGCGCCGGCCTGAGCGAGTGGATCAAGATCTACCAGGGCGAAGTGGCAACCTTCGAGCCGCGCCCCGATCAGAACCAGAAAGGCCTGATCATCTGCAACCCTCCCTACGGCGAGCGGTTGGGTGATGAAGCCAGCCTGCTGTACCTCTACCAGAACCTCGGCGAGCGCCTGCGCCAGGCGTGCCTGAACTGGGAGGCTGCGGTGTTTACCGGCGCCCCGGACCTGGGCAAGCGCATGGGCATTCGCAGCCACAAGCAGTATGCGTTCTGGAACGGCGCCTTGCCGTGCAAGCTGTTGCTGATCAAGGTCACTCCCGATCAGTTCGTTACCGGTGAGCGTCGCACCCCGGAGCAGCGTCAGCTGGAGCGCGAACAAAGCGAGCAGGTGGAGCAATCCGCACCGGCCGCCGACCCCTATGCGCGGGTCAACAAGAATGGCAACCCGATCAAGCCGGCGCCGGCGCCCGTGGTCGAGCAGGCACGCCTGAGCGAAGGCGGGCAGATGTTCGCCAACCGCTTGCTCAAGAACCTCAAGGCGCTGGGCAAATGGGCCAAGCGCGAAGGCGTCGATTGCTACCGCGTCTACGATGCCGACATGCCTGAATATTCCCTGGCCATCGACCTGTATCACGACTGGGTGCACGTGCAGGAATATGCCGCGCCCAAGTCCATCGATCCGGAGAAGGCTCAGGCGCGTCTGTTCGACGCCCTGGCGGCGATTCCCCAGGCTCTGGGCATCGACAAGAGCCGGGTGATCGTCAAGCGCCGCGAGCGCCAGAGTGGCACGCGCCAGTACGAGCGCCAGAGCGCCCAGGGGCAATTCACTGAGGTCAGCGAAGGCGGCGTCAAGCTGCTGGTCAACCTTACGGATTACCTGGACACCGGGCTGTTCCTCGACCACCGCCCGATGCGTCTGCGGATTCAGCGCGAGGCAGCCGGCAAGCGCTTCCTCAATCTGTTCTGCTACACCGCTACCGCCAGCGTTCATGCTGCCAAGGGCGGCGCCCGCAGCACCACCAGCGTCGACCTGTCGCGCACCTATCTGGATTGGGCGCGGCGCAACCTCTCGCTCAACGGCTTCTCCGACAAGAACCGCCTGGAGCAGGGCGATGTCATGGCCTGGCTGCAAGCGTGCCGTGACGAGTTCGAGCTGATCTTCATCGATCCGCCGACCTTCTCCAACTCCAAGCGCATGGAAGGGGTGTTCGACGTGCAGCGCGACCACGTGCAGTTGCTCGATCTGGCCGTGGCGCGGCTGGCGCCGGGGGGCGTGCTGTACTTCTCCAACAACTTCCGCAAGTTCCAGCTCGACGAGCATCTCGCCACGCGCTATGCCGTCGAGGAAATCAGCGCCCAGACGCTGGACCCGGACTTCGCCCGCAACACCAAGATCCACCGCGCCTGGAAAATCCAGGCCAAGTAAGGCTGGCAGATTGCTCGACAAGGCTGCTACGCGTCGTTGGCGTGCAGCCCGTCGCAAAGTTGGCAAATCCGCCGCGAGTCGGCCGGGCGCGGTTGAAATATCACGATTGGCCACTAGTCAAAGTAGTGGCATATCGCTATAAGTCGGTGCGAGCCATGCGAACTTTCTGCCTCGCTGGCGTACCGAGTCCTGCCTATGTCACAGCCTGGTGCGCATCCAAGAATTCTCGGCTTCATGAGCGTGGATGCGGCTGCGTGGCTGGTGGCTGTGGTGGTGTGTACCGGTGGCCTGGTGAGCACCGGGCTCATTGCCTGGTCGAGCCACGACAGCTTCCAGCGTCAGCTGCGCCAACGCTTCGAGTTGCTTGCCGGCGAGCGTTTTACCCGTATCGAAGAGCGTTTCGTCGATCAGGTGTCGCGACTGGACGGCTTGCGCCGCTTTATGGTCCATTCCCAGGCAGTCAGCCGAGACCGGTTCAATGGATACGTCAAACCCCTGCTGGGGCGAACCTTGGCGTATACCTGGGCGCCGCGCATCGCCCGCAGCGAGCGCGATGCCTTCGAGCGCGATGCGCGGTCTGAAGGTCTGGCCGGGTTCAGCATTCGCGATCTGGCAGGCAACGGCGAGCTGGTACCCGCCGCCGAGCGTGACGAGTATCTTCCGGTGTTCTTCACCCAGAGCAAGGTGCAGGCGGATGTGCCATTGGGCTATGACCTGCTCGGCAATCAGCCGCGGCGTCAGACTTTCGAGCGCGCCGAGGCCAGCGGTGGTTTCGCCCTGTCGCCGCCTATCACGCTGCTAGGGCTCAAGGAACTGGACAGCCGTGGCATGTTGATGGTCGCACCGGTGATCGGCCCCAGCCGCGCCGAGCCGACGATTGCGCGCCCGGTGCAAGGTTTCGTCAGCGCCATCATCAGCGTGCCGTTGCTGATGACGGATGGCCTGCCGACACTGGCGGACGATAACCTCCAGGTCCGTATTCGTGATCTGTCCGCGCCGCCCGCCGAGGGCCTGTTGTTTCAATCTGCCGTCGCCGCGATCGAACTGGATCTGGCGGCTATCCATTTCATGACGCTGGGGGATCGCTCCTACGAAATTATGCTGCGGCCCAGCGACGTCTTCGCTCACGCCAATCGCTCCAACGCGCAGCTGACCGTGCTGCTGCTGGGCAGTCTGCTCAGTTTTCTGCTCAGCGCCTTGCTCTATAGCCTGATCAGTCAGCGTCAGCGCGCACTGGCGCTGGTCCATGAGCGCACCACACAGCTGCAGGAGCGTGATCGACTGCTGCAAAAACTCAGCGCCGAGGTGCCCGGTGGTATCTATCAGTTCCTGCAGCGGCTGGACGGATCTTCACGCTTCTCGTATGCCAGCAAAGGCCTGTGCAACCTGTACGAGATGACCCACGAGCAACTTCTGAGCGACGCCCAGGAGGCGTTCGAGCGGATCCACCGCGACGATATCGCCAGGGTACGGATTTCCATCGCTCGCTCCTGCGAAGACTTGAGCCGGTGGCGCGAGGAGTACCGGGTGGTGTTGCCGAAGGCCGGGATACGCTGGATTCGAGGTGAATCGATGCCTGAACGACTGGATGATGGCGGCACCCTCTGGCACGGCTATTTCACTGATATTTCCGACCTCAAGCGGGTGGAAGAAGAGTTGCGTGCGCTGTCGATTACCGATGTGCTGACGGGTATCTACAATCGCCGGTATTTCCAGGAGCGGCTAAAATCCGAACTGAGCCGTGCCGAGCGCGATGGCGCGAACCTGTCGGTGATCATGCTGGATATCGACCACTTCAAGCACATCAACGATGAGTATGGGCATGCCGAGGGAGACCGCGTCCTGCAGGCTCTGTGTCAGCGTATCGCCCCGCGCCTGCGCCGTGGCGACGTGTTCTGCCGATTGGGTGGCGAGGAGTTCATGGTGCTGTGCCCAGGCAGCAGCAGCGAACAGGCCTATGGGTTGGCGCTGGAGCTGTGGCAAGGACTGCGCTCGGCGCCTGTCGGTGGTGTCGGAGTGGTCACGGCGAGCTTCGGTATTGCCGGCTGGCGCCGTGGGGAGGGCGCCGACACCCTGCTGCTGCGTGCCGACTCTGGCGTCTACACGGCCAAGCAGGCTGGACGCGATGGCGTCCAGCCGGAGCTGCCTTGACGGCGATCAGTTCTGCAGCGAGATCGACGATGTGCTGCTGGCGGGCTGTCGATACAGGTCCAGCAACACCTGATCGAGTACCGATGAGGTGCCCCACGGCTTGGGATCGTTGAGGATGGCCACGACCGCCCAGGTGACGCCGTTGTCGTCGCGGCTGAAGCCGGCGATCGCGCGCACAGTGTTCAGGGTGCCTGTCTTGATATGGCCCTCGCCGGCCATGGCGGTGGTCTTGAGGCGCTTGCGCATGGTGCCGTCCATGCCCACCAGTGGCATCGAACTCATGAGCTCGGCCTGGTACGGGCTCTGCCAGGCCGACTGCAGCATCATCGCCATTTCCCGGGCGCTGACCCGTTCGTCACGGGACAGCCCGGAGCCGTTTTCCATCACCAGGTGCGACGCGGTAATGCCTTTTTTCGCCAGCCATTGGCGGATCATGCGCTGGGCTGCCTTGGCGTCGTCACCGTCGGCATCGCTGCGATATTGCGCGCCGATGCTGAGGAACAGCTGCTGAGCCATGGTGTTGTTGCTGTATTTGTTGATGTCACGAATGATTTCGGCCAGATCCGGCGAGAAGGCCCGGGCTAGCAGTTTGGCGGTCTTCGGCACTTCGCCCTGGCGGTCGTGGCCCTGGATGCTGCCACCGAGCTCGTTCCAGATGGCGCGCACGGCGCCGGCGGCGTATTCGGGGTGATCGAGCAGCGACAGGTAGGTCTGCGAACTGCAGCCTTCGGCCAATTGGCCGCTCACCACCACCGAGATGCCATCGGCCTGCGGAACCGGGTTGTAGCGCACGTCGCCGCCGCACTTGGTGCCGGGGATGGCCTTGACCTGATTGTCGATATGAATGGTGGCGATCGGTGGCTCCACCGAGACGGTCACCTTGCCCGAGTCGTTGCGGGCGATGAAACGCATGGCCTTGAGGTTGATCATCAGCGCATCGGGCTTGACCAGGAACGGCTTGTTGTCGTCGCCGCCATCGTCGTTGAACTCCGGTAGCTGCGGCTGGTTGAAGTAGCTGCGGTCGAGCACCAGATCGCCGGTGATCTGCCGTACGCCGTTGTTGCGCAGGTCGCGCATCAGCAGCCAGAGTTTTTCCAGATTGAGTTTTGGATCGCCACCGCCTTTGAGGTAGAGGTTGCCGTTGAGGATGCCGCTGTCGAGCTTGCCGTCGGTGTAGAACTCGGTCTTCCACTGGTAATTGGGACCCAACAGTTCCAGCGCGGCGTAGGTGGTCACCAGCTTCATGGTCGAGGCCGGATTGACCGACACGTCGGCGTTGTAGACCGTCGGTGTACCGGGGCCGCTCAAGGGCACCATGACCAGCGAAAGGGCATTGTCATCCAGCTTGGCGGCGCGCAAGGCCTGTTGAACCTTGGGCGGCAGGGTGGTGTTGAGCGGGGCGGCGACAAGTGAGAAGGGCAACGGCAGGAGGAGGCCGGCGAGCAAGAGGGGACGTAAAGATTTGATCATCTGCAATGAGACCCAGCGTGAAAAAGGGTGAAAAGTCGAGGGCGAAAAAAGATGAAGGCCCTCATTCAAAAAAATACGCGCAGGCATTATGCCCTGCGTGCTCGCCTGTAGCGAGGGCGGGGGGAGCGAAGGTTCGGCAATCTTGCGCATAAACTGCTAAAGTGCCGCGCGTTATTACTCAAGAGGATTGTATTCATGGCCACTAATCGTTCCCAACGTCTGCGCAAGAAACTGTGCGTCGATGAATTCCAGGAGCTGGGTTTCGAGCTGAATCTCGAGTTCAAGGAAGGGCTGGCTGAAGAGGCAATCGATGCATTCCTCGAAGCGTTCCTGAAAGACGCCATGGAGGCCAACGGCCTTGGCTATGTCGGCGGCGATGACTTCGGTCTGGTTTGCCTCGAGAAGCGCGGCTCGGTCAGTGAAGAGCAGCGTGCCACCGTTGAAGCCTGGCTCAAGGCGCGTAGCGAGTTGACCAGCGTTGACGTCAGCCCGTTGCTGGACGTCTGGTATCCGGAAAAGCCGATCAATCCGGTTGCCTGATGCCCTGACCGGCGGACTGCCCATACGGGTGGTCCGTCGGCCGTTCGCTTGTCGTTGTAGATCTATCCTCGCGCGGTTCGCGTTCGCCACCGCCTGCTTTTGCCCCAGATGACTTTTGCCCTGATGACCATGGGCGTTGTTCAGCTCGAACTACCCCGCCGATAAAGGCAATGGCTGCGTTTCGTGACCGACGATGCCAGCGGCTGCGGTGTTGATCACTGCGCGGATGAAAGCGATCCGGTCCGGCCCTAGCGTATCCGTTTCCGCGAGCATGCCGGTGTCACGGTGCAGCAGCACCAGCAAACCCACTAGCAGTTGGTCATGGTTGCGCAACGGGATTGCCACCAGGTGCACCCGCGGGCTTTGCAGGCGGCTCATGATGGCTTGCAGGTCCTGGGCGTTCTCGAAACCCAGCGAGGTCACCAGGGCGGTGTTGCCGGCGCAGACCTGACGCAGCCAGTCCGGTGCGTCGAGGTCGGTGTCCAGGCGCGAGCGTAGATTCAGCGCCGAGGGCGCCAGTCGCTGTTGCTGGATGATCACGCCACTGACCGACAGCCGCGAGCCGTTGTCGTCTATCCGGTAGATCAGACCGGCATGGGCCTGACTGACGGTCAGCGTTTCTTCCAGCAGACGCTGCAACAGCGGTGCGAACCGCGGCTCGGCGCACAAGCGGCTGGCGACGCTGAAGAACTCGCCCAGGGTACTTTTCATGCGCTGCATCGCGGCGCTCAATTCATCCACTTCGAGTACTGCCGAAGGCTGGGCCAGGCTGCGTTCGAAGTCGAAACGCCTTACGCTTTCGGCTTCTTTCACCAGCGCCCGCATCGGCCGCACCATCAAGCGCGCCGCCAACCAGCCGAATGGCAGGCACAGCAGCAGCGCGGTAAGCGTCAGTAGGGCGCCGTCGCGTCGCAATCGATAGGCGTCGGCCAGCAGTTCGTCCTCGGGCATCAGTAACGCCAACTGCAAGCCACCCGGCCCGCCCTCCGGCAGCAGGCTGTGGCCGACGACCCAGGTGCGCCGCGCGACCGTGAGGCGCTGATCGGCAGGTACGCCCTGAGCCAGGAGCTGCGCCAGCACCGGAGACAGGTCGGCGACCCTGGCCAGATGCGGGGTGCCGCCTTCGACCACCAATTGCCTGCTGTCCGGGTAGGCTACCGCGTTGCCCTGCGGGTCATAGAGTACCGCCAGGGTGCTTGGGGTGATCTTGTGCTTGCCCAGCGTTGCGCTCAGTTGCGCCAGGGTCAGGTCCGCAGCGATTACCGTGCCGGTGCCGCTTCGCCGCGCCAGCGTAGTGCCCGCCTGATGGCCGGAATAGAACACGTAGGGGGCCGTGGTGATAGCGCCGTCTTGGCTGTTGGCATCCATGAACCAGGGACGTTTGCGCGGATCATACTGCTCGTTGCCGTTTTGCTGGCGGGCGATCAGCTGCAGTTGGCCGTCATAGAAGAGCGATTGCGACTTCGCGACGCCTTGCGCGTCACGCTCGATGCTCCAGACTTGCAGTTGCGCGCCGGTCGGCGCCTTGAGCAGGGTTTTCAAGGCGTTGGTGCGCAAGGGCCGGACCATGAAGAAACTGCCGTCGGTGTCGCCGATGAACAGCGAGGTCAGATTCGGATTGTCGGTCAACGCTTGATTGAAGGGCGCCAGCAGTTTCAGGCGTTGCTCCAGCGATGCGCTGGGGCCCGGGTCGGCCAAGGCGAGCAGGTTAAGTACGTTGCGGATGGGTTGATAAGTGTTTTGCAGGTCGAGGCGCACATCCTGGTCAACCCGCGTGAAGAGTTGCTGGCTGCTGCCGAGAATGATCTGCGACGCCTGGCGATAGTTGAAAAGGCCAAGCAAGGTGCCAATCAACAACAGCATCAAGGTCAGCATGACACTGATGTGGACGTGCAGGGGAAAGCGGCGTTGCGTGGGCCAGTGCATCGAGAATCTCTCCTGAGGGATGCGCAGGCTGGCGCCAATGTGTGCCGGTTTCAGGGGGCGCAAGGCAGGCGGGCAGTCCTGGATGGCGATAATGTCAATTTGATGCTGCCCTGACAAGTCTCGCGCGCCAAATGCCGCAGGCACTGGAAAATCAAGCGCGGGGTGCCTTCATGCCAGTTCATGACGTTTGGCCAGTTCGATGAGGTCGATGGCCGAGTCGATCTGCAGTTTCTGCATCAGACGCTTCTTGTAGGTGCTCACGGTCTTGTTGCTCAAGAACATACTTTCGGCGATTTCATGATTGGTCCGGCCTTGGGCGAACAGTTGCAGCACCATCAACTCTCGGTCATTCACCAACTTGAACAATCCCATTTCTTTTGAATAATCAGCACCATCGTCCGTCACATTCATGGCGTCCCGGGGAAAGTAGTTATAGCCGGACAATATCGCCTTGATTGCACTGAGCAGTTCGGTAGGGTCTTCCTTCTTGCTGACAAAACCGGCCGCTCCCTGACTGATGCAGCGGCGGGTAAAGTGCGCGGGTGGTTGCACCGTCAACATCAGCGTGCGCACGTGCTGGTTCATGGTGCGCAGCCGGGCGAGCAGCTCCAGCCCGTCGAGGCGCGGCATCTGGATATCGAGGAGCAGCAGGTCGGGCGAGGTTTCGCGCAGCATCTGGATGGCGTCGGCACCGTTGTCGGTTTCGCCCACTATTTGATAACCGGCGTCCTCCAGTACTTTACGCATACCGAAGCGAATGACCGGGTGATCGTCAACGATGAATATCGAGTGCATGATGCGCTCCAGGCTGGGCACGGGAAGTGCTCGCACATTAGCGCAGTTGCGAGGAGTGGCGCATAAGGATAAGGGCCAGCAGTGCTTATATAAGAAGATTCTTACGGGAATAGTATCTGGTAGATAGCGATTCAATAAGCGTTGCTGGTGTCAATACAAGTGATTGATTCCAGCTGTTTCCATAGTCCCTGCTGGGGTTGCCTGGCAGGTGTTCATGGCGGTCGGTGGCGGTGCCCCTTGCAGCGGATGCCGCAAGGGGCGAGTGTCAGACAGGGCTCGAGCGGCCGGTCATTTCTCGGGCCATTTCGCTGGCGTAGCTGTCGGTCATGCCGGCGATGAAGTCGATGACGCGCAGGAAGGAGGTGTGCAACGGCAGACCGGGGCTCGGCGCGTTGTTACCCAGCAAATCGAGAATGCGCCGGCTCTTGAATGAGGGAGCTCCGCCATCATGTTGCTCCAGGGCTGCGCCGCAGAATGCGTTGAGGAGAATCTCCAGCGTGGTGTAGGCGCCGATTTCATGCAGCGTCTTGCGTTTGTCCTGGAAGATCTTCTTGCGGGCCATGTCCTTGGCGCTCAGCACGCACCGTTTGGCCGGCCCGTGCATGTGTTCGACCAGATCGCCTGACAGGGTGCCAGCCAGCAACGCGTCCTGCTGCTCGACGAACGCCCGGGCGGCAGCGTTGGTCAGGTGTTCGATGGCCTTGCCGCGCAGGATCGCCAGCTTGCGGCGCCGGGAGTCGCCGGGGCCCAGTTGGCGGTAGGTCTCGGGAATATCATCGCCCACCAGCCCCAGCAGCAGCGCTTCGACTTCGGCGTATTCGAGCAACTCCATCTCCAGGCCGTCTTCGAGGTCGATCAGCGCGTAGCAGATATCGTCGGCGGCCTCCATCAGGTACACCAGCGGATGGCGTGCCCAGCGTTGGTCTTCGATCTGCGGCAGGCCGAGCTTGTGGGCGATCTGTTCGAGCAGCGGCAGCTCGCTCTGATAGCAGCCGAACTTGTGCTTCTTGTAGCCCAGCGAATCGGCGTGGCGTGCGGTCCAGGGATATTTGAGAAAGGTCCCCAAGGTGGCATAGGTGAGGCGGGTGCCGCCATCGAACTGGTGATACTCGAGTTGGGTAAGCACCCTGAAGCCCTGCGCGTTGCCCTCGAAATTGAGGAAGTCCTCACGCTCGGCGAGGGTCATCGCATCCAGCCAGCCACGGCCGGCGGCCTGATGGAACCAGCTGCGAATGGCGTCTTCGCCGGAGTGGCCGAAGGGCGGGTTGCCGATGTCGTGGGCCAGGCAGGCGGATTGCACGACCATGCCCAGATCGCTGGGGTCGCACCATTGGGGCAGGCGCTCGCGCAGAGTTTCGCCCACGCGCATGCCTAGTGAGCGGCCGACGCAGCTGACCTCCAATGAGTGAGTCAGGCGCGTATGAATGTGATCGTTGCTGGTAACGGGGTGCACCTGGGTCTTGCGCCCCAGGCGGCGGAAGGCGCCGGAGAAGATGATCCGGTCGTGGTCCTTGTGAAAGGGGCTGCGGCCCAGCTCTTCGGCGCTGTGCAGCACCTTGCCGAGGCGTTCACGGTTGAGCAGTTCGGGCCAATCCAAGGCGAGGTACTCCAATACGGGATCAAGCGCCTAGCTTCAGGCCTGGCGCGCCGTCGCGCAAGGGTGGCAGGCATATCTGCATGTATCGTCGGTCGCGGGCAGGGCAGAGAACTACAGCACCGCGGCGTCCACGTCGATCAGCAGCAGGCGACTGCCGTTGTCGAAGAACTGCCCGGCAGTCAGGCAATACTGGTTGCTGGTGGCATCGCGATAGGTGCTGGAGAGGATCAGCCGTCGCTCGTCCCAGCCCTCGGCAAGCAGGTGGTAGAAGTAGGGGCGCCACGACCAGTTGTGGCCCAGGTAGCTGGGGTCGGTCTGCCAGGCGTTGTCTCGCCATTCGTGGTTGGGAGTCAGTTGCGTGCCTTGGCGATCGCATTGATAGAAGCGTAGCAGCCAGGGGCTGTCGACGAAGTGGGGCAATTCGCTGACCGGGGCATTGGCGCTGGCCCAGGTCTGCAGATGGCCCATGAGCTTGACCAGTTGCTTGCGCAAAGCCATCAGCCGGGCGCGCTCTTCGACCTTGCGCAATACATAATGCTCGCGCAGTTCGGCGAAACGGCTGACGAAGGCATCAGGTTCGAAAAACTGTGGTTCGGCGCGGGCGAACAGATAGCCCTGTACATAGCGTGAGCCACATTCGAGCGCGAAATCCAGTTCGGCTTCGGTCTCGACGCCTTCGGCGATGATCCAGCAGCCGGTCTTTTCCGCCATCAGTGCCAGCGCCTTGACCACCTCGCTGCTCGGCCCGCCTCGGGCAGCGGCCTGGAACAGGCGCATGTCGAGCTTGAGGATGTCCGGTTGCAAGGCCAGCACGCGGTCGAGCTGCGAATAGCCGGCGCCGAAGTCGTCGATGGCGATGCGCGCGCCGACCTCGCGGTAGCGGCGTACCACCTCGCTGAGGCGTTCGGTGTCGCCGCTGAATTCGGTGATTTCGAAAACGATCCGCCGCGGGTCGATGCCGTGTCGTTCCAGCTGTCGCAGGCTGGGCAGGGCTTGTCCGGGCTTGAGACGGCTGATCCAGCGCGGTGACATGTTCAGGCTGAGGAACCAGTCTTCGGGGCTTTCCTTCAGTCGACTCAGGGCATTGTCGCGGATCATGCGGTCCAGCTTGCGCAGCGCCGCGGCCGGTGTACGCGGGTCGGCGAACAGCGGGCCGACCGAAGACAGTTGGCCGTCGGCCTGGCGCAGGCGCCCCAAAGCCTCAATCCCGGCGATGCGACCCGTGGCTGTGTCGATAAACGGCTGGAAACATGCGAGCGGTTGCCCGTCGATCACGGCGACTCCTTAAACACTGTGAGTTTTTTATGCGGGTAGGGCGGGCGCAAGACGCCATCACGGCCGTCGCTGTGCAGGGCACAGGACGGCCGTAACGGGGAGGTACTGCAAGAATGTAGCCAAATGATGGCATGTGCGGTGCCGATCAGTGTTTCTCAGCGCCGCCTTTCATGACTAGCTTGATCAAGGGCATCAAGGTGGCGCTCAACTTCAGCAGTCGCGACACGCGTCCCTCGGTGTGAACGGTGGCCGGTACGGCAGGCTTGCTCGAGCCGGCACCCTTGCCGGTAAGAAAGCCCATCAGCATCACCGCGCCCATGCCCCACAGTGGCGCATGCTTGATGCCCAGGCCTTCCTGCACCGAGCGGCTGGCGCCCTTCAGACGAGTAAGTGGGTTGACCAGGCTGCGCGCCTCGTGGCGAATTTCCTGGCGGTGCATTTCCAGCCGCAAGCGGATCAATGCCTTGCGCATTTCGCGGCGTGAATTCTTGCTCGGGGGATGGGCACTCATGGCAACAGGCGCTCCCGATCGTTGGCCAATTCTTCAAGCGTGCCGCTGAAAGGCGATGACTCGTCGAAGATTGCCGCTTTGAGGCGTACCGCGCAGAACAGTCCGGCCAGCAGATAGAAGATGCACAGGCCGATCATGCCGGGAATGCGGTAGTTGTCCCACAGCAGAATGAGGATCAACCCAGACAGCGCCACCAGCGCCAACAGGGCGAATACCAACGCCAGCCCGGCGAACAGCAGTAGGCTGACGGTCCGGGACTTCTGCTCTTGCAGTTCGATCCCGAACAGTTCGATATGACTGTGCAGCATGCCCAGCACCGCCGCACCGAGACGGCGCGCGGTGGAGCCGCTGCTGGAGGATGAAGTATCGCTGTCCAGAGCCATGATCAGCGCCGAGACGCCAGCAGACCGATAAGGAAACCGACACCGGCGGCGATGCCGATCGACTGCCATGGATTGGCCTGGACATAGTCTTCGGCCTGAACCACGACTTCCTTGCTCTTCTCGCTGAGGGATTCCTGGGTTTCCTTCAGGGATTCCTTGGCCTTGAGCAGGCTTTCATGAATCTGCGCGCGTAATTCGTCGGCCTGATCGCCTGCCAGTGTGGCGGTGTGTTCGAGGAGCTTCTCGGCGTCCTTCACGAGGATCTGGAAGTCGTTCGCCAGTACTGCCTGAGCCGTCTTTGCTGTCTTGCTGACCATGTGTTTCTCCGTTGATAGCGTTATGGAAGTTCGAGTACTCAAGCGCCGGGAAGGTTCACTTCAGAGTGCTGGTACAAGTTTTGCTACGCGCTGGTGCGCCCGCTGCAAAAGATGCCCCAAATAGGTTCGCAGTCAATCTGCAAAGAACCATAGCAGTGCGCATTGATCATTTTCGCCCCAATACAGTGCTTTTAATTACCGCAGGCCTGCCGTTCTCATGGAAATCTCTCAAACTGCTGTGGATTCGCTGATCCACGGCTCCAATACGCTGTTCATTCTCGCCGGCGCCGTGATGGTGCTGGCCATGCATGCGGGCTTCGCGTTCCTCGAAGTGGGCACCGTGCGTCACAAGAACCAGGTCAATGCGCTGTGCAAGATCCTGAGCGATTTTGCCGTGTCGACTCTCGCTTACTTCTTTGTGGGGTATTGGGTCGCCTATGGTGTGACCTTTTTGCAGCCTGCCGCGGTCATTAACGTCGACCATGGCTTCGCATTGGTCAAGTTCTTCTTTCTGCTGACGTTCGCGGCGGCCATTCCGGCCATCATTTCCGGAGGGATCGCCGAGCGTGCGCGTTTCGTTCCGCAGCTGTTCGCCACGGTGTTGATCGTAGCCTTCGTCTACCCATTTTTCGAGGGCATGATGTGGAACGGCAACTTCGGCGTGCAGGCCTGGCTGCAAGCGCATTTTGGTGCCGGCTTCCATGATTTCGCCGGCTCCGTGGTGGTGCATGCCATGGGCGGCTGGCTGGCGCTGGCGGCGATCCTGTTGCTGGGGCCACGCGACGGGCGCTATCGGGATGGCAAGCTGGTGGCCTTCGCGCCGTCCAATATTCCATTTCTGGCGCTGGGCTCGTGGGTGCTGATCGTGGGCTGGTTCGGCTTCAACGTCATGAGCGCGCAGACCTTGCAGGCGGTCAGCGGCCTGGTGGCGATCAACTCGCTGATGGCCATGGTCGGCGGCACCCTGGCGGCGCTGATCGTCGGTCGCAATGATCCGGGCTTCCTGCATAACGGCCCGCTGGCCGGCCTGGTGGCGGTGTGCGCAGGCTCCGATTTGATGCATCCGGTGGGGGCGCTGGTGACTGGAGCGATCGCTGGTGCGCTGTTCGTGGTGTGCTTCATCGCCGCCCAACGCCAGCGCCGGTTCGACGATGTGCTCGGGGTCTGGCCGCTGCATGGCATTTGCGGCGTCTGGGGCGGCATAGCTTGCGGTATTTTCGGCCAGACGGCGCTCGGCGGCCTGGGCGGCGTCAGCCTCGTCAGCCAGGTGCTCGGCAGTGGCCTCGGGGTGCTGGTGGCGGTGGTCGGCGGCTTTATGGTGTACGGCGTGATCAAGGCAGTGGCCGGCATTCGCTTGAGCCAGGAGCAGCAGTATTACGGCGCGGATCTGTCGATTCACCGGATTGGCGCGAATGCGCATGAGTGAGGGGGCGCCTGGTTGTTGTTGCGCAGAGGGCGTCTTAAACTGAGTTTTCAGTCCGGTTGAGGCCGCGTCTACCATGAACCCCGAATGCCAGCTCTTCATCACCGCCCATTGCCACCTGTGCGAGCAGGTGGAGGCTGAGTTGATGCCGTGGGTAGAGCAGGGGTTGCTGGTCGAGTTGATCGATATCGTCGATCATCCCCAGTTGTTCGCCCGGTATGAAATGCGTATTCCGGTGCTGCGTCGGCTCGACACCGGCGCCGAGCTCGACTGGCCCTTCGAGCCCGAGGAGATCTCGCGGTTTCTGGCCTATGATCCGCATAGGGCTTGAAGGATAATGCTCGGCCGCCTCCGCTGCCGAGCCCGTCATGACCGTCACACCCTTCAATCCTTCCCATCACCAGGCCAGTACGCTCAGCTTGCCGGCCGGGCCGTGGGTGACGGTGCTGGATTGTCTGTGCGCGCATTTTCAGGCGATCAGTCGCGAGCAGTGGCTGGATCGTATCGCCCGTGGGCGGGTATTGGACGCGAGCGGGCAACCGATCGGCGTTGATCTTGCCTATCGACAAGGCTTGCGCATCCACTATTTTCGTGAGGTGCCCAACGAGAAGGTCATTCCTGCGCAGGAGCACATTCTTCATGTCGATGAGCATCTGGTGGTGGCTGACAAGCCGCATTTCCTGCCGGTGACGCCAACCGGTGAATACGTCGAGCATACCTTGCTGCGGCGTCTTATCCGTCGACTCGATAACCCCCATCTGGTGCCATTGCACCGCATCGATCGGCACACAGCTGGCCTGGTGCTGTTTTCGGCCAATCCCGAGACCCGCGCCGCCTACCAGTCGTTGTTTCCCTCCCGGCGTATCCACAAGCATTACCAGGCCGTGGCGGCGGCACTGCCGGGACTGGATTTTCCGCTGACCCACCGTAGTCGACTGGTCCATGGTGAGCCGTTTTTCCGGATGCAGGAAGTGCCCGGTGCGAGCAACAGCGAGACCTTGCTGCAGGTGGCAGAGAAGGCAGGAGAGTTTTGGCGTTATGACTTGTATCCCGTGACTGGCAAGACACACCAGTTGCGGGTGCACATGATGTCGCTGGGGGCGAGTATCTGCCATGACCCTTTCTATCCGGATGTGCAGCCCAGCGATGCAGAGGATGATTACCAGCGGCCGCTGCAGTTGCTGGCGCGTGGGTTGCGGTTCGATGATCCGTTGACCGGTGTTGCTCGGGAGTTCGAGAGCGCGTTGCGGTTGCAGGTGTTGGCGGACATTGCTCGGTAGAGGGGATTGGGGGTTGGGATCGGGGTGGTTCTGCTTTCGAGCCGGCCTTGGGATCGCCGCCCCTACATTGGCCCTTCGCCTAGGCTCAGGGTTCCCGCGCTTCGACGCACTGGCGAGTGGCACGCCGCACAGGCCCGCAGCAAAGGACCACACCGCAATCTCCTACACCCCAAGGCCGCAAGCAACAAAAAAGCCCGCAAAATGCGAGCTTCTTGTCGTCAGCGCAAAACACCGCTGTCGTTGATCTGGTCGGGGAGACAGGATTCGAACCTGCGGCCTTCTCGTCCCGAACGAGACGCGCTACCTGGCTGCGCTACACCCCGAAATGAGCAATGCGCTCTAGACGCAATTTAACACTCGGCAAACCATCGTCAAAGTCCGTGCTGGATACTTGCATCAGCTCAAGCATCCAGCACGCAGGGGATCACAGCTCCTTGACGGTACGGACCTGATCCTTGTTGACCTTGGTCTCTTTGCCGTCCAGTTGCTTGAACTGGTAGAAGCCGGTGTCTTCATCGAACTTCGGCGTGTCGGTGGTCTGGATTTCGCGCCCGTCGTTGAGGGTGATCACGCTCGGGTTGGCACAGCCGGCGAGGGTGGCCAGGCCCAGAGCGAGCAGGACGGCGGGCAGAATACGGTGGTTCATGGGATGTTCTCCGGTAAGTAATGCTTGTTCTCCCAGGTTCGGACGTCCGCATGCGGTGGTAAGTTCCTCAATACCCGAGCTCTTTAAATACTTGCGTCGCCGACGCCCCTGCGCGCCAAGGCTTCAGGGGTATTGAGATTGTCCAGCCGCGGATCGTCCGCCAAACATTGCACCGGTTGTGCGTCAAGCGCCAGAAGAATCTTGCGCGGGCTGCGTTCACCGGCTTGCCAGGCTTTTTCGAACTGCAGCGCATGCACCACAGGAATCACGCAGATCAGTGGCTCCCAGTGTTCGCCATGACGCACCATTACCGGTTGCAGCGGGTGGCGTGCGGCGCAGTGCAGCAGTGCACGCAGGAGCGCTTCGTCGAGCCCCGGCACATCGCAGGGCAATACCAGCAAATGACCATGACGCGCCACGGCCAGACCGGCGCGGATGCCCGCCAGGGGGCCAGGGAAATCATCGTCGTCGTCGCTCACCAGGCGATCCGCATAATCGGCGTACTGCGCCTGGTTGCGATTGCAGGAGATGATCAAGTCATCGCCCAGTGGCCGTACCAAGGCGTGCAAATGCGCGATCAGCGGTCGCCCTTGCCAATGCACCAGGCCCTTGTCGCGGCCGCCCATGCGTTGGCCGCGCCCGCCAGCCAGGAGCAGAACCGAGCAGGGTGACAGAGAGAGATCATCGGGCATGGCAGGTCTCGGCAGGCGGTCGAAAGCGAGGCTGTGATATAACACCGCGCATCTATTCGAACAACTGGACCGAGCCCATGAAACCCAAGGCGGATGTACCTTTTGTGCCGCTCAATATTGCGGTGCTGACTGTCAGCGACACGCGTACGCTGGAAACCGATACCTCAGGTCAACTGTTCGTCGATCGCCTGACCGCTGCTGGCCACCTGCTGGCCGAACGGGTGTTGCTCAAGGACGATCTCTACCGCATTCGCGCACAGGTCGCGCACTGGATCGCCGAAGACGTGGTGCAAGTGGTGTTGATCACCGGTGGCACCGGCTTCACTGGCCGCGACAGCACACCGGAAGCCGTCAGTTGCTTGCTCGACAAGACAGTGGATGGCTTCGGCGAATTGTTCCGGCAGATTTCCGTGGCCGATATCGGCACCTCCACCGTGCAGTCGCGCGCGTTGGCGGGGCTGGCCAATGGCACGCTGGTGGTATGCCTGCCGGGCTCGACCAACGCCTGCCGCACCGGATGGGACGGCATCCTCGCCGAGCAATTGGATATACGTCATCGGCCGTGCAACTTCGTCGTTCATCTGAAGCAGGCTGAACCCTGCGCCAGCCGTGGCTGAGTTGGGCGCGGCCAAGCCGCTGATGCCACTGGAGCAGGCGCTGGCGCAGCTGCTGGCGCTGGCCGAGCGTACCCCTATTGGCGAGCATGAAACGCTGCCGCTGGCCGCCGCCCATGGACGGGTTCTGGCTGAGGACTTGATCGCCGATCTTGACCTGCCGCCGTGGCCCAACAGCGCCATGGACGGTTATGCGTTGCGCTGCGCGGATTGGACCGGCACGCCGTTGCCGGTCAGCCAGCGTATCTTCGCCGGTCAGGCGCCGGAGCCGCTGCAACCCGGCACTTGTGCACGGATCTTCACCGGTGCGCCGCTGCCGGCGGGTGCCGACTGTGTCGAGATGCAGGAAAACGCCGAAATTCTGGACGATCAGCGGGTGCGCTTTGTCGAGCCCATCGCGGTCGATCAGAACGTTCGCCCACAGGGGCAGGAAACACGGGTCGGGGAGCTGGTGCTGACGTCGGGAACCCTGCTCAGTGCCATCGAGCTGGGGTTGGCGGCATCGCTGGGGCGGGCTGAATTGCGGGTGGTGCGGCGGCCGCGAGTCGCGGTGTTGTCCACAGGCGATGAGCTGATCGAGCCAGGGCTGCCGTTAGGGCCCGGGCAGATCTACAACAGCAATCGGCAGCTGCTGATCAGCTGGTTGACGCGTCTGGGGTGTGAGGTGGTGGATGCGGGGATCTTGCCGGATGATCTTGACCGTACCCGAGCGCGTTTGAGCGAGTTGCACAGGGTCGATCTGATCTTGAGTACGGGCGGGGTGTCGGTCGGCGAGGCTGATTTTCTCGGCATCGCGCTGCGGGAGGAGGGGGAGCTGGCGCTCTGGAAACTGGCGATCAAGCCCGGCAAGCCGCTGACCTGTGGCCAGTTCCGCGGTGTGCCGGTGATCGGTCTGCCGGGCAATCCGGCGTCGACCTTGGTGACTTTCGCGTTACTGGCCCGGCCCTATCTGCTGCGCCGTCTGGGCGTGAAGGAGGTCGCGCCCTTGCAGTTCAGCGTGCCAGCCGGTTTTGACTGGCCCCGTGCCGGCAACCGCCGGGAATATCTGCGCGGTCGCCTGGAGAATGGTCGGGCGGTGATCTACCCCAACCAGAGTTCAGGTGTGCTGCGCAGCGCGGCCTGGGCGCAAGGCCTGGTGGAGGTGCGCGAAGGGCGCACCTTGCAGGCCGGCGAGCCGGTGCTGTTCATTCCCTTGAGTGAGGTACTGGGCTGAAACGGCTCAGCTGTTGGCCTTCTCGGGGACGCGGCCGTAGATGTCGGTGAAGCGCACGATGTCGTCTTCACCGAGGTACTCGCCGCTCTGCACCTCGATCATCACCAGGTCGATCACCCCCGGATTGACCAGGCGGTGCACGCGACCTGGTTTGATGAACGTCGACTCGTTGGTATCGAGCATGAACTCGCGATCGTCGTTGGTGACCGTGGCCATGCCCGACACCACGATCCAGTGCTCGCTGCGGTGGTGATGCATCTGCAGCGACAGTGAGCCGCCTGGGCGCACCACAATACGCTTGATCTTGAAGCGCTTGCCTTCCTCGAGGATGGTGTAGGTCCCCCAAGGGCGAGTCACGGTGCGGTGCAGGCGATAGGCGTCGTGGTCCTGGCGCTTGAGTTCCTGGGCGATCAGCTTGACGTCCTGGCTGCGGCTGGCGTCGGCGATCAGCAGAGCGTCCGGGGTGTCGATGATGATCAAGTTGTCGAGACCGATGGCGCCTACCACCCGGCGTGGCGAATCGATGTAGCAGTTGCTCACGTCATGCAGCACGGCCTCGCCATTGCACTGGTTGCCGTTGGCGTCGGCAGGGGTCAGTTCGCGGACCGCCTGCCAGGAGCCGATATCGCTCCAGCCCAGCTGGCAAGGGATCACGGCCACACGATTGGAGCGCTCCATGACTGCGTAGTCGATGGAGATATCCGGCGCCAGGGCGAAGGTCGTGCTCTCGAGCTCGAGCTGCAGCTCAGTGCCGCCAGTCTTGCTGTGGCTGAGCGCCAGGCAGGTGCGCGCGGCTTCCAGCACGTCCGGTGCATAGGTTTCCAGCTGTTCGATGATACTGCCTGCGCGCATGCAGAACATGCCGGCATTCCACAGATGCTGGCCGCCATCGAGGTAGGCCTGGGCGGTGGCCAGGTCAGGTTTTTCCCGGAAACAGGCGACCTGATAGGCGTCCTCGCTCAACGCTGCGCCTTTTTCGATGTAGCCGAAGCCGGTTTCCGCAGTAGTCGGCAGCAGCCCGAAGGTTACCAGCAGGCCTTGATCGGCAAGCGTCTGTGCGGTGCTGACGGCAGCTTCGAAGGCTGCCTGGTCGCGGATCAGGTGGTCGGCAGGCAATACCAGCATCTGTGCATCGCTGCCGTATTGGGTGGCGATGTGCAGGGCTGCGACGGCGATGGCCGGGGCGGTGTTGCGTCCGGCGGGCTCCAGCAGGAAGTCCAGCGCAACCGGGTCCTGTTGATTGAACAGGCGATGTTCGTCCAGCGTGCGGAAGAACACTTCGCGGTTGGTCACCGTCACCACGCGCTCGACGCCGGGCAGGGCCTTGGCGCGCTTGAAGGTCTTCTGCAGCAGGCTCTCGCCGTCAGGCAGGCGCATGAACGGCTTGGGCATGGCCTCACGGGAAACAGGCCACAGGCGAGTGCCCGAGCCACCAGCGATGATGCAGGGAATAAGAGTGCCCATACGAAACCTCATGATCGGTCGAGTGCGCCGCCTCGATGGCGGCGCTAGATAAGTGGCAGAGCGATATCTGGAAAGTCGCCGACGCCGGCGCGATTCAGGTCGCGTCAGCGGGTGGGCGTTGTAGTGGATCAGGCGAACGGAAGAATTGCGCAGCCGCCCGTGGTGCGTGGGGGCTGCGTCGATAGACTTGTAAGGGGGAATGCAGAGATGCTACCGCCACATGGCGGCCAGGGTGGCAGTCAGGGCGGGTGCAGAATGATTCGGTATGATAGTCAAATTAATGGCAATTTCAACCGCCTCTGGTCGGCGGGTCATTAATTTGTCGTGCCATCATGCCTGCTGGCACCGATTGTTTCAAGCTGTCACGGCTTTTTTTCCGCTCTTCGTGGTCCACATCACATCTTGTTTGCATTGATGGAGTACTGGAGCATGACCGAGCGCAAGGCGCTATTGATTTTGCATGGCAAGCAGGCCTTGAACGATGCGGTGCGCACCGCCGTTGAAGACAAGCGCGCTGCCGGCTGGGACATCGCTGTGCGAGTCACCTGGGAGGCCGGGGATGCACAGCGTCTGGTGGCCGAGGCCTTGGCTGCCGGCTATCGGCACCTGATCGCCGGTGGCGGCGACGGTACCCTGCGCGATATCGCCCAGGCCATGGCCGAGGCCGATACCGAGGCGTCGCTGGCCTTGATGCCGTTGGGGACTGCCAACGATTTCGCCCGCGCCGCCGAGGTCTCGCTGGAGCCTGGTGCGGCGCTGGCGTTGCTGGACTTGCCGGCCAGTGCCATCGACCTGGGTCGGGTCGGCGGGCAGATGTTTCTCAATATGGCCACGGGCGGCTTTGGCAGTCAGGTCACTGCCAATACCTCCGAAGACTTGAAAAAGGTGCTGGGCGGCGCCGCTTACCTGTTTACTGGGCTGTCGCGCTTCAGCGAGCTGCGCAGCGCCTACGGCGAGCTGCACGGGCCGGATTTCCAGTGGCAGGGTGAGATGCTGGCGTTGGGGATCGGCAACGGCCGCCAAGCCGGCGGTGGCCATGTGTTGTGCCCGGAGGCGGTGGCGGATGATGGCCTGCTGGATGTCAGTATTCTGCCGGCCCCGACCGAACTGGTGGGGACCTTGAAGGATCTGCTGGCGGGCGGTCTGGGGCTGGATCGGATGTTCGTGCGCGCTCGCTTGCCGTGGGTGGAGATCAAGAGCTCTCAAGGCCTGAACATCAATCTGGACGGTGAGCCGCTGCAAGGCGACAGCCTGCGTTTCGAGGCGGTGCCGCGTGCGCTGCGCGTGCACCTGCCGGCCCATTCGCCGCTACTCAGTCATCGAGGCTGATCACGCCTTCACGCACGGCGTGCAGTACCAGGCCGGCGACGTCGAAGATCTGCAGGCGTTTCATGATCTGGGAACGGTGGCTTTCGACCGTCTTGATGCTCAGGCCCAGTCCCGCGGCCATTTCCCGGGTCGACTTGCCGCGGGCAATCAAGCGCAGAATTTCCAGTTGGCGGGCGGTGAGGCGGCTGATGGGGGCACTGCCATGCCGTGGCTGCTCGCTCGACAGCGCTGCGCTGAGTACTTCGTGAGCGATGGCGGGGCTCAGGTAGCGTTCGCCAGTGCGCAGCGCATCCAGCGCCTGGCGCAGCTCGGAGTCGGTGGCGCTTTTGAGCAGGAAGCCTTGAGCACCGGCTTGCATGACTTTCAGGACCAGCTGTGGCTCGCAGGTGTCGGCGAGGATCAGCAAGCGACTGGCAGGGAAGCTGGCGCTCATCTGGGCTATGCCCTGCAAGCCAAGGTTCAGGCACAGTTTCAGGTCCAGCAGGATGATATTCGGCGTCAGTTGCGGCAAGCGATCGAGCAGTTGCGCGCAATCGGTGCATTCTCCGCACACCGCATAGCCGACGAATTCATCGATCCACGCGCGCAGACCGGCGCGGATCAACAAATGGTTTTCCACCAGCAGGAGGTTGCAGGTCATGCCGGGAATCCGTCAGGGGCGCGCGGAGAGCAGGCGCCGAAGTTGGATGGCTATAAGCGCCTGCGTACAGCGGGTGGGGGCGCCCGAGTCGGCATGGTAACACTTTGAAACTCAAATTTCCTGGAATGGACTGCCCGGTCCGTATGCTTCAGTGCCAAGGATAGCTCAGCTATTGCGCTGCAGCGACGAACTCGGCGACTCGGTTTCGAGGGTCCCGGCCAAAGCTTCGACTAGTACCGTCTGCTCTTCGGAGTCGAGATCGAGACGACCGGTGCGTGGATCGATCAGCTCCAGCTGCCACGCCAAGTGCGTGAGGCAGGCCGACAGGGTCTTGAGTGGCGTGTCATGAAGCTGATTACGCGCATGAGCCGTGTCGAGCAGGCGATAGATTTTCGAAGAAAAGTCGGCAAGTTCGGCGATACCCAGGCCCCGTGCGCGGGCTGCCAATGTCTCCAGAGCGCTGCACAGCCCACGGGCGGCGTCCGGATCATTGCCGATCATTTCCAGGTGGCTATGACACTCGTTCAGGCGGTTGAGCAAGGCATTGGCATCCTGCAAAAACTCCGCCAGCCCGTCGGGTGCTGAAATGTTGTCTTGCATGCACGATCTCCCGGATCCGGCCTGGTCGCCAAAGCATAGCGTCGGTTCCACGACGCTGCCCACGGGAAAGCCAGGGCTGCCGTTTGTGAAAGCGACCAATGGGGAGGCTCCATTCAACAATGAGAATGGCGTCACATTAATGACAATCTTGAAAACCGAATATCAGGCTGAACCGGAGGGCGGGGCTAGGGGATTCCCCGATGCGAATGGCTAGGACACCCCTGGGCAGGCCCCGCAGCACGATGTGATATTAAAGTGATATCATGTCAGTGTGAAATAAATAATGACGAACGCGTCAAGTTTCCGTACTTCACGCCGATACGACTCCCATGCACTGACTCAGTTCCATCACCAGGAGCCCTTCTTAATGGCCGGCATTCTCGATACGGTAGACCAACGCACGCAACTGGTGGGTGAGAATCGCCTGGAGATCCTGATGTTCCGCCTGGCGGGCCGCCAGTTGTTCGCGATCAACGTGTTCAAGGTTCAGGAGGTCCTGCAGTTGCCCAAGCTGACGTTGATGCCTCAACGCCATGCGTTCGTGTGTGGCGTGGTCAACCTGCGCGGGCAAACGCTGCCGGTGATCGACCTGTCTCAGGCCATCGGCATGCGTCCGCTGGTACCTGGGCCGAACAGCACCATCATCGTCACCGAATACAACCGTTCGGTGCAGGCATTCCTGGTGGGCGGTGTGGATCGCATCGTCAACATGAACTGGGAAGCGATCATGCCGCCGCCGACCAGTGCCGGTCGCCAGCATTACCTGACAGCCATCAGCAAGGTCGACGAGCAGTTGGTGGAGATTATCGACGTCGAGAAGGTCCTGGCCGAAATCGTGCCTTACAGCGCCAAGGTCTCCAGCGAGAAACTTGCCGATCCGGTGCTCGAGCGCGCACGTGGTCGTGAAGTGCTGTTGGTGGATGACTCCAGCGTGGCCCTGTCGCAGCTGCGCGGGACACTTTCGCAGTTGGGCATGAAGCTGCACACCGCCAGCGATGGGCTCAAGGGCCTGCAAAAGCTCAAGGCCTGGGCCGACTCGGGCGAGAACATGACCGACAAGCTGCTGATGGTCTTTACCGACGCCGAAATGCCGGAAATGGACGGCTACCGCTTGACCACCGAGATTCGCCAGGATCCGCGTCTGCGGGGGCTGTATGTGGTCTTGCACACCTCACTGTCGGGCAGTTTCAACGAGTCGATGGTGAAGAAGGTCGGTTGCGACAATTTCCTTTCCAAATTCCAGCCTGACCGGCTGGTGGATGTAGTGCGTGAGCGTCTGATGCTCGATCAGCACTGATCGCCGCTGCCATTTCTCATTGATCAATTGCGCCTGCGGGCACATGGGCGCATGGGATAGACTAGGGCCTTCCCGTCATCGCAAGGCATGATCATGCATCTCAGTGCCCTCTATCGCTATCCCCTCAAGTCCGCCATTGCCGAGCCCTTGCAAGGTTCGGCCGTCGATCTGCTCGGCTTGCAGGGGGATCGACGCTGGATGCTCGTCGATGAAGCTACCGGGCGTTTCCTGACCCAGCGCGCCGTGGCGAAAATGAGCCAGCTCGGTGCGCGCCATACCGATAGCGGCGGGTTGACCCTGAGTGCTGCGGGCATGCCGGCCCTGTCGGTGGCGCTACCGGCGGCCGATCAGAATCTGCGCGGTGTGACCATCTGGAAAGACTCGCTACGCGTGCCGGATGCAGGCGACGAGGCGGCTGCCTGGTTGAGTGAGTTCATTGGCACCCGGACGCGTCTGGTGCAGGTGCCCGAGTCACGCGCGCGGACTGTGGAGGCGAGTTATGGCGAGCCGGGCGACCGAGTGGCCTTCGCCGACGGCTTTCCGCTGTTGCTGATCGGCGAGGCGTCGCTGGAGGATCTGTCCGGCCGTATCGGCCGGCCGATGGAAATGCTGCGGTTTCGACCCAATCTGGTGATTGGTGGAAGCGCAGCATTCGCCGAAGATGGCTGGAAGCGCATTCGCATCGGCGAGACCGACTTTCGGGTGGTCAAGCCCTGCAGTCGCTGCATCCTCACCACCCTGGACCCGCAGACCGGCGAGCGCAGTGCCGATCGTGAGCCTTTGACTACATTGTTGACCTATCGCAAGCAGGCAGACGGCATCATGTTCGGCCAGAACCTGGTGCCGGATGGCTCTGGGCATCTGCAGATCGGGATGCCCGTCGAGGTGCTCGAGTAGCGCTGCTCAGATCATAGATCGTCGAAGAAGCGCTCATGCCAATCGACGATCGGCTGCGGCGCATTGAGTTTCTGTCCGTAGATGACCGCGTATGACAGGACATTCTGCACATACTGGCGGGTTTCATCGAAGGGGATCGATTCTACCCACACGTCGAAGCTCAAGTGGTTGGCACCCTTGAGCCATTGGCGCACGCGGCCGGGACCGGCATTGTAGGCCGCGGTGGCCAGTACCCTATTGCCATTGAATTGCGCATGCACCGAGCTCAGGTAGGCGGCGCCCAGCTGGATGTTCTTGTCTGGGTCGAGCACCTGTGTGGGCGAGGCCAGCGGAATGCTGAACTTGCGCGAAGTTTCCTTGGCGGTGGCGGGCATCAGTTGCATCAGGCCCATGGCGCCGACGCCGGAGCGGGCGTCCTCCATGAATGCCGACTCCTGACGAGTGATGGCGAATACCCAGCTTGAATGCAGGCCACGCAGCCCCGCTTCACGCACCAGGGCATCACGGTGCGCCATCGGAAAGCGAATGGTCAGGTCGTCCCAGTATTGCGCCTGACTGATGGTGCGAATGGCCGGGAAGTACCAGCCCATGTCATAGGCCATCTTCGCCTGGGCGACCATTTCGTCGCGGCTGAAGCGGCGGGTAGCGTGATACCACTCGCGGCGCGCGTCGACGATCTGGCCACGATCGAGCAGCTCCAGCGCACGCTGAATGCCCGGTGCCTTGCGTACGGTAGCGACGGTCTGTTGGCTCAAGACCAGCGGTTTGTTCAGCACCTGATAGGGCGCCTGGATTCGGTCGGCCGCCAGAAATCCATAGAAGTCACGTTCGCGCGCGACCACCTTGTACAGGGCTGGTACTTGCGGGTTTTGCGGTTGCGCCAGTTCCAGCGCGCGGGCCTGCCAGTAGCGCCAGCGATTGCTGGTGGCCAGGTCGCCATGCAGCTTGCGGGTCAGGTCGTAGGCGTCCTGCCAGCGCCCCAGGCGCAGCAGCAGGCGCAGGCGCCATTCGGTGACGGTGTCGTCAACCAGTTCCGGATCGTACTGGGTCATCAGGTCCAGTGCGCGCGGATCGTAACGGCGGGCTAGGGTGAGACCGATTTCCCGGGCGATGGCGACTTTTTCATCGCGGGAGAAGTGCATGGTGCTGGCGTAGCTGTCCAGCTCGCCCATGGCCTGATCCGGGTCCTGCTTGGCAAGGCGGCGCAGGCCCAGGCTGACGACATCGGACATGGCCTCGTCCGCCGGCACGAACAGCCCCGGCTGGTTCAGCAGTTCAGGCTTCTGGGCGACGCTGAGCAGCAGTTTGCCTTGCGGGGCCAGGGTATTGAGGCTGTTGACCAGGCGCGTGGCCAGCCCGTAATTGCGCGCCTGGGCCGCGAGCTTGGCACGATCCCAGCGCTTCTCTTCGGTCAGTTGGCCTTCTGCGGCCCAGCGTGCGAACAGCGGATCGCAGGTGGCAGGCTGGTCCTTGCCGACGTTCCAGAGTTTTTCGGCGGTGGCATAGCCTTCGGCGCGCAGGTTGTGGCTCAGTTGGTACTGGCCATAGAGGCAGTCGAGTTCGGTGAAGTTGAGCTTTGGGTCGTAGTACTTGACGAAGGTGTCCCAGTCCCCACGGTCGGCCAGCATGCGCAGCCAGCGCAGGATCATCCAGTTGGCCTGGGGCAGGTCGCCATGCCGAGCGAGGAATTGCTCGACTTCATCATTGCTGGCGGTGTTCAGGCGAGCGGTGAGCTCGTCGTAGGCGAGGTAGGACTCCAGCGGATAGTCGGCCAGGGCCGCTCGATTGCGCAGGTAGGGCCCGGAATCACCCTTGGCGAGGGCGCGTTTGGCGTCGTCGTAGTACTGGCGCTGGAGTGTCAGGTCGACTGCCTGGGCACTGTTGATCGCGAGCGTGGACAAGACAAGGCAGGACAACAGACAGAACAGGCGACTGCGCATGAGACTTCCGGGCAGATAAAACAGAACAGGCGGCGCCATGCAGGGCGTCACATACCATGGGCGTTACACAATAGCGCTCTAGCTTAGCCGTTAGCCCTTCGCGATGAAAGCGCTGTGCTTGTATCTGATTGTGAGCGGTCGGATTGCCTGCGCGGCGGCCCCGGGGCGTGGCATTATCGCGTCACTTACTGCGCTGAGCCCGTATAACGGGTAGAATGCGCCCCCGATTTTGGAGAAGCTCATGACCCTGCTCAAATTAAGCGAAGTGTCCCTCGCTTTCGGCGCGATGCCGTTGTTGGACAAAGTGTCCTGGCAGATCGCCCGAGGAGAGCGGGTGTGCATCATCGGCCGCAACGGCACTGGCAAGTCGAGCATGATGCATCTGGTCAAAGGCGACCAGAAGCCCGACGACGGCTCGATCTGGCGGGCCCCCGGGCTGAAGATCGGCGAGCTGCCCCAGGAACTCCCGCGCGCCGACGAGCGTACGGTGTTCGACGTGGTCGCCGAGGGTCTGGATGGTGTGGGCGCGTTGCTCGCCGAATACCATCACCTGAGCCAGAACATCGTCACCGATGAAGACCTGACCAAGCTCATGCACGTCCAGTCCGATCTGGAAGCCCGAGACGGCTGGCGCCTGCAGCAACTGGTCGACAGCACCTTGAGCCGCCTGCAACTGCCGGCCGACAAGACCCTGGCCGAGCTGTCCGGTGGCTGGCGCCGTCGCGTGCTGCTGGCCCAGGCGCTGGTCTCCGAGCCCGATCTGCTGCTGCTCGACGAGCCGACCAACCACCTGGACATCGGCGCCATCGCCTGGCTCGAAGAGGCCCTTAGCGGTTTCGGCGGCGCCGTGTTGTTCATCACCCACGACCGTTCCTTCCTGCAGAACCTCGCCACGCGCATTCTTGAACTGGATCGCGGCGGGCTGATCGACTGGAACGGCGATTACGCCAGTTTTCTGGTGCACAAAGAGGCGGCATTGGCGGCCGAAGAAACCGCCAACGCCTTGTTCGACAAGAAGCTGGCCCAGGAAGAGGTCTGGATTCGTCAGGGCATCAAGGCCCGCCGCACCCGCAACGAAGGTCGCGTGCGCGCCCTCAAAGCGTTGCGCAACGAGCGTAGCGAGCGCCGTGAGCGCACCGGCAAGGCCAATATCCAGCTGGATGTGGCCGAGAAGTCGGGCAAGCAGGTGATGGTGCTCGAGAACGTCAGCTTCGCCCATCCGGGGGGGGCGTTCCTGGTCAAGGACTTCTCCATGGTCCTGCAGCGTCAGGATCGCATCGGTCTGCTGGGTGCCAACGGTACCGGCAAGACCACGCTGTTGAAGCTGATGCTTGGCGATCTGCAGCCGGTAAGCGGCAAGGTCAGTGAGGGGACCAAGATCGAAGTGGCCTATTTCGACCAGATGCGCATGCAACTGGATCTGGAAAAGACCGTGATCGACAACCTCGCCGAAGGGCGGGATTTCATCGATATCGACGGTCAGAGCCGGCACGTGCTGAGCTACCTGGGCGACTTCCTGTTCAGCCCCCAGCGCGCGCGTACCCCGGTCAAGGCGCTGTCGGGTGGTGAACGGGCACGCTTGCTGCTC
Source organism: Pseudomonas sp. GW821-FHT01A09 (assembly GCF_058986725.1). Lineage (NCBI taxonomy): Bacteria > Pseudomonadati > Pseudomonadota > Gammaproteobacteria > Pseudomonadales > Pseudomonadaceae > Pseudomonas > Pseudomonas sp. GW821-FHT01A09. The sequence goes on along the minus strand of NZ_JBYSWB010000002.1, from coordinate 306,816 downwards.
GCCAAGCTGTTCAGCAAGCCGGCCAACCTGCTGGTGCTCGACGAACCGACCAACGACCTCGACGTCGAGACCCTGGAGCTGCTCGAAGAAGTGCTGTCGAACTTCAAGGGCACCGTGCTGATGGTCAGTCACGACCGGGCATTCCTCGACAACGTGGTCACCAGCACCCTGGTGTTCGAAGGCGCGGGCCTGGTGCGCGAGTACGTCGGTGGCTATCAGGACTGGATCCGTCAGGGCGGCTCGCCGCGATTGCTGGGCGTGACCGAGAACAAGTCCGGCAAGGCCGAGCTCAACAGCGCTGTGGTCGAGAAGACCGACGCTACGCCAGCGCCTGATGCGCCAGCCGTAGCACCGGCGAAGAAAAAGCTCAGCTACAAGCTGCAACGCGAGTTGGAGATGCTGCCGAGCCAGATCGACGAGATGGAGCAGAAGATCGCGGCGCTGGAAGCCGATATCGCTTCGCCAGGCTTCTATCAGAAGTCGTCGGAGCAGACGGGGGCAGTGTTGGCGCAGCTGGAGCTGGCCCAGGTACAGCTGGATGGCCTGGTCGAGCGGTGGGCTGAACTCGACAGCTGATACGACTTTGTAGCGGGGGGGCTTGCCCCCGACGAATGAACAGCCCAAACATTTTTGTTGGCCGGTTTATCCATCGGGGGCAAGCCCCCTCGCTACATAGTGCTGATGTGTCAGGCTTTGTCGGTGGTCTTGTCTTTGACCAGGCGCACGGCGAGCACATCGCACGAGGCGCCATGCAGAATGTCGTTGGCCGTCGAGCCCAGCAGCAACGCCAGGCCATGACGGCCGTGGCTGCCTACCACGATCAGATCGCAGCTCTGCTCTTTGGCCAGGCCATGGATTTCCTGGCGTGGCTGGCCATAGGTCAGGTGCGAGTTCTCTTTGGTCAGCTCCGGATACTTGGCGATCAACCGCTCCAGGCGCTCCTTGGCCTGGTCGAACTGCTGCTGTTGTAGTTGCGACAGGTCCATGGGCACGTCGCCACCAAAGGCCATCGCCATAGGCTCGACGATGTGCACCAGTGACAGCTTGGCCTGGGACAAGGCGGCGAGGTCACGAGCGCGCTTGATGACCGGGTCGCACTCCTCGGTAAGGTCCACGGCGACCAGAATATGTTGATAGGACATGGGAGCACTCCTGACGATTCTATAGGCTTTAGTATGGCCGGTTTCCAGCCGAGCGGGTCAAAACACCGCCAAGCTACTCATTTCAAAACGCTTTGTGGGGGCTACTCATATGACGGTCTGGATAGTGCTGTCAATCCTTGCGCTGATTTTAAGTCCGCTGGCCTGGCTGCGGCCGAGCCGTAATCAGAGTGGCAAAATGAACCTGCGCATGGCCGCGCGGCGCATGGGCCTGGCGATGCAGTTGACGCCTGTGCAGTGGCCGCACTGGCTGGGCCAGCCGGCACCCGATCCTTGTGCGCAGTACCACCGGCCACGGCGCACAGGCCGAGCGGACGAGTGGGTTTATTGGCAAAGCACGCCCGGCGAATGGCTCAATCAGTGGCGTGAGCCCTTGCAGGAACCACGCCTGCAGGCGCTGTTCGCGCGGTTGCCAGGCAACGTGTTCAAGGTAGAGGCCGGGCCGCAGCTGCTGTCGTTGTATTGGGGCGAGAAGGGCGAAGAAGAAGTGCTTCAAGATATTGCACAAGTGCTGGACGCACTAGCCTGATTGTTGCCAAAAACCCTGTAGCGAGGGGGCTTGCCCCCGAAAATGCTGCGTCCTGTACATCAATGACTGGCGAGCCGTAATCGAGAGCAAGCCTTTCGCGACATCGCAGACAATAAAAAGCCCGATAGCAAGCGTCGGGCTGGGGGTGGCCAGGCAGGCCGGTAATTCATTGCCCGCGATGATACGCCTGCGGAGAATAAAAATCTCGCCTATTTCAACCATCGCTAGCAATTTATTTCTACTGATTCCTCGCGCTTATCCTGTCATCCCGGCCTGCTATTGTAACTTCAAGCGCACTGCTGATCGCCTCTGCGGTCGATGCATTGTGGCGTTCGAAAAGTGACCGCCAAGTCGCTCCCCCGACGGATGTTTAGTGCAATTGACAATCGCGCCAATTTCCGTGAAGGTGTGCAAACCCAATCAAACGGGCGTATGAATTGAGCGTTTGGCAGCAGGAAGCGCTCTACAGAATCCCTACAATAAGCGCCGACGGGTGTTGCAGGTGCAGGTTCAGGTCAACGGCTTCGTAGCCATTGGCGTGCCAGCAGTCCGCGCTCGGCGTGTACCGTTCAGCTCCCCTATCCTGGAGATCAGTTGATGATTTACGAAGGTAAAGCCATCACGGTTACGGCTCTTGAAAGCGGCATCGTCGAACTCAAGTTCGACCTCAAGGGCGAGTCCGTCAACAAATTCAACCGTCTGACCCTGACCGAACTGCGCCAGGCCATCGAGGCCATCAAGGCCGATGCGTCGGTCAAAGGCGTGCTTGTCAGTAGCGGCAAGGACGTGTTCATCGTCGGTGCCGACATCACCGAGTTCGTTGACAACTTCAAACTGCCGGACGCCGAATTGCTGGCCGGTAACCTCGAAGTCAACCGGATCTTCAGCGATTTCGAAGACCTCGCCGTGCCGACCGTGGTCGCGATCAACGGCATCGCCCTGGGTGGCGGGCTGGAAATCGCCCTGGCGGCAGACTACCGCGTCATGTCCACCGAGGCCAAGATCGGCCTGCCGGAAGTCAAGCTCGGCATCTACCCGGGTTTCGGCGGCACCGTGCGGCTGCCACGGGTGATCGGCGTCGACAATGCTATCGAGTGGATCGCCTCCGGCAAGGAAAACCGTGCCGATGATGCCCTGAAAGTAGGGGCGGTCGATGCCGTCGTGATTCCGCAGAAGCTGCGCGAGGCCGCGCTGGACCTGCTCGGACGTGCCATCAGCGGCGAGTTCGATCACAAGGCCAAGCGCCAGCCCAAGCTGGAAAAGATCAAGCTCAACGCCATTGAACAGATGATGGCCTTCGAGACCGCCAAGGGCTTCGTTGCGGGTCAGGCCGGCCCGAACTACCCGGCTCCGGTCGAAGCCATCAAGACCATCCAGAAAGCCGCTAATTTCGGCCGCGACAAGGCACTCGAAGTCGAAGCGGCGGGCTTCGTGAAAATGGCCAAGACCTCGGCTGCCGAGAGCCTGATCGGGCTGTTCCTCAACGATCAGGAGCTCAAGCGCAAGGCCAAGGCCTACGACAAGATCGCTCGTGACGTGTCCCAGGCGGCGGTGCTCGGCGCCGGCATCATGGGCGGCGGCATCGCCTACCAGTCGGCCCTCAAGGGCACGCCGATCCTGATGAAGGACATCAACGAGAAGGGCATTGAGCAGGGCCTGGCCGAAGCCTCCAAGCTGCTGGGCAAGCGCGTCGAGAAGGGGCGTCTGACCCCGGCTAAAATGGCCGAGGCGCTCAATGCCATTCGCCCGACCTTGTCCTATGGCGATTTTGGCCATGTCGACATCGTCGTCGAGGCCGTGGTCGAGAATCCCAAGGTCAAGCAAGCGGTATTGGCCGAGGTCGAAGGGCAGGTCAAGGAGGGCACCATTCTGGCGTCCAACACCTCGACCATCTCCATCAGCCTGCTGGCCAAGGCACTCAAGCGTCCGCAGGATTTCGTCGGCATGCACTTCTTCAACCCGGTGCACATGATGCCGCTGGTGGAAGTCATTCGCGGCGAGCATTCCAGCGAAGAAGCAGTCGCAACCACCGTTGCCTATGCGAAGAAAATGGGCAAGAACCCGATCGTCGTCAACGATTGCCCGGGGTTTCTGGTCAACCGCGTGCTGTTCCCGTATTTCGGTGGCTTCGCCCGCCTGGTCAGTGCTGGTGTGGACTTCGTGCGCATCGACAAAATCATGGAAAAGTTCGGCTGGCCGATGGGCCCTGCCTACCTGATGGACGTGGTCGGAATCGACACCGGCCACCACGGTCGTGATGTTATGGCCGAGGGCTTCCCGGACCGCATGAAAGACGAGCGCGCCAGCGCCATCGACGTGCTGTACGAGGCCAATCGCCTGGGCCAGAAGAACGGCAAGGGCTTCTATTCCTACGAAACCGACAAGAGCGGCAAGCCGAAGAAGGTCTTCGACGCGGCGGTGCTGGAGGTGCTCAAGCCGGTGATCTACGAGCAGCGTGAGCTGAGCGACGAGGACATCATCAACTGGATGATGATCCCGCTGTGCCTCGAGACCGTGCGCTGCCTCGAAGACGGCATCGTCGAGACCGCCGCCGAGGCCGACATGGGCCTGGTTTACGGCATTGGCTTCCCGCCGTTCCGTGGTGGTGCCTTGCGCTATATCGATGCAGTCGGCGTGGCCGAGTTCGTCGCCCTGGCTGACAAGTACGCCGAACTGGGGCCGCTGTACCACCCCACCGAAAAACTGCGTGCAATGGCCAAGAACGGCCAGCGTTTCTTCGGCTGAGCCGCCCGACACCTGAGCGAGATAGAATTTATGAGCTTGAATCCAAGAGATGTGGTGATTGTCGACTTCGGTCGTACTCCCATGGGCCGCTCCAAGGGCGGCATGCACCGCAACACCCGCGCCGAAGACATGTCGGCGCACCTGATCACCCAATTGCTGGCGCGCAACCCCAAGGTCGATCCCAATGAGGTTGAGGACGTCATCTGGGGCTGCGTCAATCAGACCCTGGAGCAGGGCTGGAACATCGCCCGCATGGCTTCCTTGATGACGCCGATCCCGCATACGTCCGCAGCGCAGACCGTCAGCCGCCTGTGTGGCTCGTCGATGAGCGCGCTGCACACTGCGGCGCAGGCGATCATGACCGGCAACGGCGATGTCTTCGTGATCGGCGGTGTCGAGCACATGGGGCATGTCAGCATGATGCACGGCGTCGACCCCAACCCGCACCTATCGCTCTACGCGGCCAAGGCCTCGGGCATGATGGGCTTGACCGCCGAGATGCTCGGCAAGATGCACGGCATCACCCGTGAAGCGCAGGATGCTTTCGGCCTGCGCTCACACCAACTGGCGCACAAGGCCACCCTGGAGGGCAAGTTCAAGGACGAGATCATCCCGATGCAGGGGTATGACGAGAACGGCTTCCTCAAGGTGTTCGACTACGACGAGACCATCCGCCCTGATACCACCCTGGAAAGCCTCGCGGCGCTCAAGCCGGCGTTCAACCCCAAGGGCGGTACGGTAACGGCGGGTACGTCTTCGCAGATCACCGACGGCGCCTCGTGCATGATCGTGATGTCGGCGCAGCGCGCTCAGGATCTGGGCATCCAGCCGCTGGCGGTGATTCGCTCCATGGCGGTCGCTGGTGTCGACCCGGCAATCATGGGTTACGGCCCTGTGCCAGCTACCCAGAAAGCGCTCAAGCGTGCGGGTCTGAGCATCTCCGACATCGACTTCTTCGAGCTCAACGAAGCCTTCGCGGCGCAGGCCTTGCCAGTGCTCAAGGATCTGAAAGTGCTCGACAAGATGAACGAGAAGGTTAACCTGCACGGCGGCGCCATCGCTCTGGGTCACCCGTTCGGCTGTTCCGGTGCGCGGATTTCCGGCACCCTGCTCAACGTGATGAAACAGAACGGCGGCACCCTTGGGGTGTCTACCATGTGCATTGGTCTGGGCCAGGGCATCACCACTGTCTTCGAACGAATCTGATCGGATCGGTGTGACAGCCGGGGCCAGGTGCCCCGGTTTTTTGTTTTTCGGGATATTTATTTTCAAGCGAGGCACAGGATGCAATTGCAACCCGGACTTTACCGTCATTACAAAGGTCCGCAGTACCGTGTTTTCGGCGTGGCGCGTCACTCCGAGACGGAAGACGAAGTCGTGTGCTATCAAGCGTTGTACGGCGAATTCGGGCTTTGGGTGCGGCCGCTGAGCATGTTTCTGGAGTCTGTCGAAGTTGACGGCGAGCAAGTGCCGCGCTTTGCTTTGGTGCAAGCCGAAAGTACTCCGTGGAACACCGAAAAAAGTAGTGGCCTTTAGCTATCTCGCTTGACCTCATGGTTTTGCCACTATATATAGCGGGGCCTCGACAGGCGCCAAGCGCCTTTCATTTATCTGTATTCAGGAATTTTCCGATCCATGGGCAAATCGCTGGTCATTGTGGAATCCCCGGCTAAGGCCAAGACCATCAACAAGTATCTGGGCAACCAATACGTGGTGAAGTCGAGTATCGGCCATATCCGAGACCTGCCCACCAGCGGTTCGGCGAGCGCCAGCAAGGAGCCCGCTGCCAAGCGCGGCAAGGCGGCGGCCGAGGGCCCGGTGCTGACGGCCAAGGAAAAGGCGCGAAATACGCTGATCGCTCGCATGGGGGTCGATCCGGAACATGGCTGGAAAGCCAAGTACGAGATCCTCCCGGGCAAAGAGAAGGTCATCGACGAGCTGCGCCGCCTGGCCAAGGATGCTGACACCATCTATCTCGCAACCGACTTGGATCGCGAGGGGGAGGCCATTGCCTGGCACCTGCGCGAAGCCATCGGTGGTGACGACAGCCGCTACAAGCGCGTGGTGTTCAACGAAATCACCAAAAAGGCCATTCAGGAGGCCTTCTCGCAGCCGGGCGAACTCGATATCGATCGCGTCAACGCCCAGCAGGCCCGGCGCTTCCTCGATCGCGTGGTGGGCTACATGGTCTCGCCATTGCTGTGGTCCAAGATCGCCCGTGGCCTGTCTGCCGGCCGGGTGCAGTCGGTGGCGGTAAAGCTGGTGGTGGAGCGCGAGCGGGAAATCCGTGCCTTCATCCCTGAAGAGTACTGGGACATCCATGCCGACCTCGGCACCGCGAAGGACGCCAAGGTGCGGTTCGCCGTGGCCCGGGAAAAAGGCGAAGCCTTCAAGCCGCTGAACGAAGCCCAGGCCATGGCCGCCCTGGCCAAGCTCAAGGACTCGTCCTACAGCGTGCTCAAGCGCGAAGACAAGCCCACCAGCAGCAAGCCATCGGCACCGTTCATCACCTCGACCCTGCAGCAGGCGGCGAGCAATCGCCTGGGCTTCGGCGTGAAAAAGACCATGATGATGGCGCAGCGCTTGTATGAGGCGGGCTACATCACCTACATGCGTACCGACTCCACCAACCTCTCGGTCGATGCCGTTGCGGCGGCTCGCGATTACATCGAGCAGGAATTCGGCAAGAAGTACCTGCCTGAGTCGCCCATGGTGTACGGCAGCAAGGAGGGCGCACAGGAGGCTCACGAAGCGATTCGTCCATCCGATGTGAATACGCACCCGTCCAAGCTCAACGGCATGGAGCGCGACGCTGAGCGCCTTTACGAGCTGATCTGGCGCCAGTTCCTGGCCTGCCAGATGCCGCCAGCGCAATATCTGTCGACCACCGTCAGCGTCGCTGCCGGCGATTTCGAGCTGCGCGCCAAGGGCCGTATCCTCAAGTTCGACGGTTACACCCGCGTCCTGCCGCAGATCAGCAAGCCGGGCGACGACGATGTCCTGCCGGAAATGACCCAGGGCGAAGTGCTCAAATTGATCGCCCTCGATCCGACCCAGCATTTCACCAAGCCGCCAGCGCGTTACAGCGAAGCGAGCCTGGTCAAGGAGATGGAAAAGCGCGGTATCGGCCGGCCGTCCACCTACGCCGCCATCATCGGCACCATTCAGGATCGTGGTTACGTCGCGCTGCACAACCGCCGCTTCTACTCGGAAAAGATGGGCGATATCGTCACCGAGCGCTTGTCCGAAAGCTTCGCCAACCTGATGGACTACGGCTTCACCGCCGGCATGGAGGAGAACCTCGATGACGTGGCCCAGGGCGAGCGCGACTGGAAGAACGTCCTCGACGAGTTCTACGGCGACTTCAAGAACAAGCTCGAAGTGGCGGGCGCCGCCGACAGTGGCATGCGCTCCAACGAGCCGACCCTGACCAACATCGCCTGCCGCGTGTGCGGCCGGCCGATGATGATTCGTACCGCGTCGACTGGCGTGTTCCTCGGCTGCTCGGGCTACAGCCTGCCACCCAAGGAGCGTTGCAAGGCCACGGTGAACCTGGTGCCGGGCGACGAGATCGCTGCCGATGACGAAGGCGAATCGGAGTCCCGGGTCTTGTTGGGCAAGCATCGCTGCCCGATCTGCTCGACGGCGATGGACGCGTACCTGCTCGATGAAAAGCACAAGCTGCACATCTGCGGTAACAACCCGGATTGCACCGGCTACGAGATCGAAGAGGGCAACTACCGCATCAAGGGCTACGAAGGTCCGAGCCTGGAATGCGACAAGTGCGGCAGCGAAATGCAACTGAAGACCGGCCGTTTCGGCAAGTTCTTCGGCTGCACCAACCCCGAGTGCAAGAACACCCGCAAGCTGCTCAAGAGTGGCGAAGCGGCGCCGCCGAAGATGGATGCGGTGAAGATGCCGGAGCTCAAGTGCGAGAAGGTCAACGACACCTACGTGCTGCGTGACGGCGCTTCAGGGTTGTTCCTGGCGGCCAGCCAGTTCCCGAAAAACCGTGAGACCCGCGCGCCGCTGGTGATCGAGATCATCCCGCACAAGGACGAGATCGATCCTAAATACGCGTTCCTGTTCGACGCGCCGAAGAAGGATCCTGAAGGCCGTCCGGCGGTGATTCGTTACAGCCGCAAGACCAAAGAGCAATATGTGCAGACCGAGGTAGAGGGCAAGCCGACTGGCTGGAAGGCTTTCTATGACGGTTCGGCCTGGAAGGTCGAAGACAAGCGCTAAGCCTCACGGCTGTTGCGAGGGGGATTGCTCCCGAAATCTTCAACGCCCCCAGGTGAGTGCGCCGAGAAGACTTTCGGGGGCAAGCCCCCTCGCTACAATGGTTGGATATTTGGAGAGTGCCGACATGGCCCACGAACTCTACACCCGCACCAATCAAAAGATCTTCTTCGCTGGCCTGGCGCTCGAAGCCTTGGGCAAGGCCGAGCAGGGCACCGCCGTCAATGCGCCCGGCCTGTTGCAGGCTGAGCGCGAGGCGGCGCTGTTCCATCTGTACGGCGCGTTGCTCGGGCTGTGCCATGAAATTGCCGGATTCTATCGTTTGCCCCAGGCCAATGCCCCCCGTGCCGAGTTGCTGTTGACCCGTGAAGTGCTCACGGCGATCGCCATTCCGGAAATGGCCGAACTGGTGGAAATGGCGGAGCAGCCGCGAAGCTGGCTGGCACGCTTGATATCGGAGTACTCCAAGCTGTTTCTGCCGCCCCAGGCGCCACGCAAGCCCAAGGGCGATGTCACGCAGCCGCTGATTCAGGCGATCAGCCTGGATGATGAAGAGGCGGCTCCGGCATTGGACCGAGCGGAGCTCGAAAGCTGGCGTCAGCAGCTCAAGGGATTGGCCATTCGTTACCGCGATGGGCTGAGTGAGTGCTGATTCGCTTCGGCACTGCTACAATGTCGGCCTTTCGTGGAGATTGATTCCCTATGCCAACGTCCTTTCTAGAAATTGTCGAGTTGCCTGACGGGCGGATCGAGCTGCGCCGGGCCGATGACGAAGGCTCGTTGGTCACCCTGGCGTTCTCTGAAGACGCCAAGGTCTTCCTGCAAGGTCAGCATGTTGAAGTGGCCAAGGCCATGCTCAGCGTTGGCGTGCAAATGGCCGGCAAGCTGGTGGAAGGCGAAGTCGATCGCGACGAAGGTCCGCGCGTTCTGCATTGATACTTGTGCACACAGATGATGTAGCGAGGGGGCTTGCCCCCGATTTGCCGCACTGACCCAGATCTAGGTGTCATTGCGACTTATCGGGGGCAAGCCCCCTCGCTACATTGTGCTCAGCCGAGGCGAATGTTGAGGCTCTGGGCATCGCCCACGCGGGCGGCCGCGATCAGTTGCTGGCGAGCGGTGCTGCTCAGCGGGTTCAGCCAGCTGACCACGGTATGGCTGCGGCCCAGGCGCAGTGCCTCGCAGGTGAGCTGTAACGCGCTCTGCGTGCCGCGAGGCTGCAGTAGCAGGATGCGTTCACGATTAAGGCCGGCGTCCCGCAGCCAGGCATGAGTCAGGCTTCCTGGCGGCGCGATCAAGGTCAGCCAGCGCGCATCTTGCTCTTCGCTCAACTCACGCAGCATGGGCGCCAGCAGGCTCAGGCAATTCCCTGTCGCACCTCGTAACGAAAGCTCACTGAACACCTCTGGATCTTCGGTGACCCAAGGGGCTTCAAGTGTGGCCAATACGGGCGCGGGTGCAGTCTGTGGCTGGGCCATGAAAGCCTCGAACAAGGACATTTGTGCCTGTTGCGCTGCTGGCGGCTGTGACTGTGGGAACTGCATCATGATGCCTCCTGTTAGCGGCGGATGACGCCGACGCTCAAACCTTCGATGACCAGCTCCTGATCCTTGAGATCGACCTCGATGGGGGCGAACTCAGGGTTCTCGGCCAGCAGAAAGACCTTGTTGCCTTCGCGCTGAAAGCGCTTGACGGTGACTTCTTCGCCGATCCGGGCAACCACGATCTGGCCATTGCGCGCTTCGCGACAGGTGTGCACGGCCAGCAGGTCGCCGTCGATGATGCCGACGTCACGCATGCTCATGCCATGGACCCGCAGCAGGTAGTCGGCACGAGGGTGAAAGAACGCCGGATTGATGTTGCAGGATTCCTCGATGTGCTGTTCGGCGAGGATCGGCGCACCCGCGGCGACGCGGCCGATGATCGGCAGCGAGCTGTCGTCGGGCTTGGCCTCGACGCCGGGAATACGGATGCCGCGCGATGCGCCCGGGGTCATCTCGATGGCGCCTTTGCGTGCCAGCGCCTTGAGATGCTCTTCGGCGGCGTTGGGGGACTTGAATCCCAGTTCCTGGGCGATTTCCGCACGGGTAGGGGGGAAACCGTTGTCCTCAAGGCAGCGCTTGATGAAGGCGAGAATTTCGGCTTGGCGTGGCGTCAGTTTCAGCATGTCTATCGCTCTGTCTTTTTATACAGTGACTGGGATTATATACAGTATTGAACCCTTGGCAATCGCCCTTTTGTGTCCAGGGAACAATTACCCGGCTTGTATGTGGTTAAATATCGCAACGACACCGCGACAGACTGCCCCTGCAGCCTTGACAATGCCAGGGCTTGATACGTATGTTTCAAACAGTTGTTCGTATTTTTCAGCTTTAAGACCCGGAGTGATCATGGCCCAGTCGGAAACCGTCGAGCGTATCCTCGACGCCGCCGAGCAGCTGTTCGCAGAAAAAGGCTTCGCCGAAACCTCTTTGCGGCTGATTACCAGCAAGGCAGGGGTCAATCTGGCGGCGGTCAATTATCACTTCGGATCCAAGAAGGCCCTTATTCAGGCGGTGTTCTCACGCTTCCTCGGGCCTTTCTGCCTGAGCCTCGATCGCGAGCTCGAACGCCGCCAGGCGCGCCCGGAGCACAAGGCCAGCCTTGAGGAGCTGCTGGAGATTCTCGTCGAGCAGACCATGGTGGTGCAGCCTCGCAGCGGCAATGACCTGTCGATTTTCATGCGTTTGCTGGGCCTGGCCTTCAGTGAGAGCCAAGGGCACTTGCGCCGCTATCTGGAGGACATGTATGGCAAGGTGTTCCGCCGCTACATGGTCCTGGTCAACGAGGCGGCGCCGCGCATTCCGCCGCTGGAGCTGTTCTGGCGCGTGCACTTCATGCTTGGCGCCGCCGCCTTCAGCATGTCCGGGATCAAGGCCCTGCGGGCGATCGGCGAGAATGATTTCGGCGTCGATACCTCCATCGAGCAGGTCATGCGTCTGATGGTGCCGTTCCTCGCGGCGGGCATGCGCGCCGATAGCGGTGTCAGCGATCCGGCCATGGCCGCCGCGCAATTGCGCCCCCGTAGCAAGACTTCCTCGGCGCCTCTGGCCAAAGCCCTTTGAGCATCGCACCACGGTAATCCTGCGTGGCCGCGAATGGCCCTTTCGCGGGCAAGCCCTGCTCCCACACTATAGGTCGAACGCCGTGCTCCTAATCCATTAGTCGAGCGCCACACACCTGTGGGAGCAGGGCTTGCCCGCGAAGGGGCCCCCGCGTCCGGCGCAATCTTCCCGAGGTGTCCGCGCCCTTCGCCTTGCGCTAAGCTAGGCGGCTCGAATTCCTGCCCTTACGTTTCAAGGACAACCCATGAGTACCCGCCTGCAAGGCTCGTTGATGGTGGATATCGCCGGCACCTGGCTGACCGCCGAAGACCGCCACCTGCTGCGCCAGCCGCAAGTCGCCGGCTTGATCATCTTTGCCCGCAATATCGAAAGCCCGCGTCAGGTGCGCGAGCTGACGGCGTCGATTCGTGCCGTACGCCCCGATCTGATCCTTGCCGTCGACCAGGAAGGCGGTCGCGTGCAGCGCCTGCGTCAGGGCTTCGTGCGGCTGCCGGCGATGCGCGCCCTGGCGGACAACGCCAACGCCGAGTATCTGGCCGAGCAGTGCGGCTGGGTCATGGCGACCGAGGTGCTGGCGGTCGGGCTGGACCTGAGCTTCGCGCCGGTGCTGGACCTCGATCACCAGCGCAGTGCGGTGGTCGGCACTCGGGCTTTCGAAGGTGATCCCGAACGCGCTGCGCTGCTTGCGGGCGCCTTCATCCGCGGCATGAACGCCGCCGGCATGGCCGCTTGCGGCAAGCATTTCCCGGGGCACGGCTGGGCCGAGGCCGACTCCCATGTCGCCATCCCTACCGACGAGCGCAGCCTCGACGAGATCCGCGCCAAGGACCTGGTACCTTTCGCTCGGCTCAGCCAACAGTTGGCGGCAGTCATGCCGGCCCATGTCATCTATCCCCAGATCGATGCGCAGCCGGCTGGCTTCTCCCGGCGCTGGTTGCAGGACATTCTGCGCGGCGAGTTGGCGTTCGACGGGGTTATCTTCAGCGACGATCTGTCGATGGCCGGTGCCCATGTGGTGGGCGATGCCGCCAGTCGTATCGAAGCGGCGCTGACGGCGGGTTGCGATATGGGGCTGGTGTGCAACGATCGCGCGGCGGCGGAGCTGGCCTTGTCGGCGGCGCAGCGCATGGGCGTGCAGCCGTCACCACGAATTGCCCGCATGCGCGGACAGGCCACGCCCGGTATCGAATATCGCCAGCAGCCGCGCTGGCTGGCCGCGGTGGGTGCGTTGCGTGCGGCGCAGTTGATCGATTGAGGATTTGTTTCGGCAGCGCTGGCCTCTTCGCGGGCAAGCCTTGCTCCCACAGGTATTTTGCGGGCTAGCCTTGCTCCCACAGGTGTAAGGCGTTGGAACTGGTTGCAGTGTAGGAGCAAGGCTTGCCCGCGAAGCTCTTGATTCAGCGCTTGCGCTTGCGCCCCGGCAGCGGCTCGAACAATGCGTCGATATCCTCCGCATGCATGCGCCACTCCCCAGCCTGGCGCCCCTCCAGCACCCCCGCAGCCAGCGCCGACTTCTCCTGCTGCAGGTGCTGGATCTTCTCCTCCACGGTGCCGCGAGTGATCAGCTTGTAGACGAATACCGGCTTCTCCTGCCCAATCCGATACGCACGGTCGGTGGCCTGATGCTCGGCCGCCGGATTCCACCAGGGGTCGTAGTGAATCACGGTATCGGCCGCCGTCAGGTTCAAGCCGACGCCGCCGGCCTTGAGGCTGATCAGGAAGATCTGCAACTTGCCCTGCTGGAAGTCCTGCACCGGCGTGCGCCGATTGCGCGTGGCACCGGTGAGCAGGGCGTAGGGTATATCCCGGGCCCGCAGCTCGGCTTCGATCAGGCCCAACATCGAGGTGAACTGCGAGAACAGCAGTACCCGGCGTCCTTCGGCCAGCAGCGCGTCGAGCATCTCCATCAGCGCACTGAGTTTGCCCGAGCTGTTGCCTTGGGCGGGATGCGGCACGCTGTTGACCAGGCGCAGATCACAGCACACCTGACGCAGCTTCAGCAGCGCTTCAAGAATGATGATCTGGCTGCGCGCGACCCCCTTGCGGTTGATTTCGGCGCGCACCTTCTGGTCCATGGCCAGGCGCACCGTCTCGTAGACATCACGCTGGGCATCGTTGAGCTCCACCCAGTGGGTGATTTCAGTCTTGGCCGGCAGCTCGGTGGCGACTTGCTCCTTGGTGCGGCGCAAGAGGAATGGCCGGATGCGGGTGTTGAGATGCTGAAGGCGCAACTCGTCGCCATGTTTTTCGATCGGCGTACGGTAATCCTGCGTAAAGGACCTGGCGTCCCCCAGCCAGCCGGGCATGAGGAAATGAAACAGCGACCACAGCTCGCCCAGGTGGTTTTCCAGCGGCGTACCGCTCAGGCACAGGCGCTGGCGGGCATCGAGCTGGCGTGCGGCCTGGGCGGCTTTGCTGCCGGGCGTCTTGATGTACTGCGCTTCGTCGAGGATGAGCACGTGCAGCGGCACCTTGGCCAGGTCCTCGAGATCCTTGGGGAGCAGGGCATAGGTGGTCAGCAGCAGGTCGTAGCGCGCCAGGTCGGGGAAATGCTTTTTGCGCGACGGCCCATGCAGCGCCAGCACCTTGAGGTTCGGGGCGAAGCGTTCGGCTTCGTCCTGCCAGTTGGGGATCAGGCTGGTAGGCATCACCACCATGGCCGGGCGATCGAGACGTCCGGCGTTCTTTTCCAGCAACAGATGGGCAAGGGTCTGCAGCGTCTTGCCCAGGCCCATGTCATCGGCGAGGATGCCGCCGACGTCCAGCTCGCGCAGCGCCTGCATCCAGCTCAGGCCGTCGAGTTGATAGGGGCGCAATTGCGCCCGCAGGCCATCAGGCGCAACGGCCGCCTGTTGGCGTACATCGCGCAGGCGCTCGGCAAAGTCCCGTATGCGCTCGCCGCCTTCCCAGCTCAACGGCAGTTGCTGCAGAGCGTTGAGGCGCAGGGCATCGGGGGTCGACAGGCGCAGTTTGGTCTCGCCCGGCTCCTGTTTATAGAAGTCGCCGAGGGTCGCCAGCACCGGCTTCAAGCGGCCGTAGGGCAGGGCCACCTGTACCGGGCGCTGCTTGCCCGGTTGATGGCTATGCAGCGGCACCAGGATCTGCTCGTCGTCGCGGCGCCGGGCCATCTGCGCCGGGTTGAGCAATTCAGGGTGTGTACGCAGCAGGTTGAGCAGGATCGGCAGCAGGCTCAGGCGTTCGCCATTGACCACGATGCCCAGTTCGAGGTCGAACCAATCGCGCTCGGGGCCCTCGTCGATGACCGCATACCAGTCGTCCACGGGGGTAAGGTCGAAGGCGAACTCTTCTGAATACTCGATCTCCCAACCCTGGCGGCGCAGGCCCGGCAGTTCATTGAGCACGAAGCGCAACCAGGCGCCGTCGCTGGGCAGTTCGAAGATGTCGCCCGCGCTCTCGGGTAACGCCTTGCTCTGCCGCGTGGCGATCTTGAAGCCCATTTGCTGCAGGGTCTCGCGCAGAGCCTTTTCCGCCAGTGGCTGGCGCTGGATGCGCAAGGTGTCATCTGCCTCGCGCTTGATGATGGCGCCGCCGCCATGGCCATTGGTGGCGACGTATTCACCGGCATAGCCGTAGGCCAGCGCCGCGCGATGTTGCACGTAGCGTTGCATGCGCCCGTTGCGCGGCTCGAAGGCGCTGAACTCGACACTGCCCAGCCACAGCCGAGGCTTTGGCGCGAGGTCATCGATCAGGCGCTCGGGCATCTCAGCGGGCCATCGTGGCAGGTGGGTTCAAGCCCATTGACAACGCCCTCATGCCGGTACCGGGGTCAGGCGCTCGAGCAGCGCTTCGAGCACGTTGAAGCGTTCCTCGGGGCGCTCCATGGGCACCATGAACTTGAACAGCGTGGCGCCTTCGAACTTGTAACGCTTGGGCTGGCTCTGAATCAGCTTGATCAGGGTCAATGGGTCGACAGGCGTTTCGGCAGCGAATTCCAGACGCCCACCTTGCGGGCCGCCGTCGATTTTCTTGATGCCGAGTTTTTCCGCCTGCAGCTTGAGCAAGGTGATGCGCACCAGGTTCTTGGTCGGCTCGGGCAGCAAGCCGAAGCGGTCGATCATCTCCACCTGCAGGTCCTTGAGACCTTCTTCGTCAGCCGCCGAAGCGATGCGCTTGTACAGGATCAAGCGCGTGTGCACATCGGGCAGATAGTCATCGGGAATCAAGGCCGGCACGCGCAGGTTGACCTCCGGCCCGCCGCCCAGCGGTTGATCGAGATTAGGCTGTTCGCCCTTGCGGATGGCCTTGACCGCGCGTTCGAGCATTTCCATGTAGAGGGTAAAACCCACGGCCTGGATCTGCCCGCTCTGGCCTTCGCCCAGCAGTTCGCCGGCGCCACGGATTTCGAGGTCGTTGGTCGCCAGCACGAAGCCCGCACCGAGGTCCTGGGTATTGGCGATGGCTTCCAGGCGCTTCTCGGCATCGCCGGTGATCTGCTGGCGCGGCGGCGTCAGCAGATAGGCGTAGGCCTGGTGGTGACTGCGCCCGACGCGGCCGCGCAGCTGGTGCAATTGCGCCAGACCGAACTTGTCGGCGCGCTCGATGATGATGGTGTTGGCGCTGGGCACGTCGATGCCGGTCTCGATGATGGTCGAGGCGATCAGCACGTTGAAGCGCTTGTGATAGAAGTCGCTCATGACCTGTTCGAGATCGCGTTCGCGCATCTGCCCGTGGCCGATGCCGATGCGCGCCTCGGGTACCAGTTCGGCGAGCTCGGCGGCGCATTTCTCGATGCTCTTGACGTCGTTGTGCAGGTAGTACACCTGACCGCCACGCAGTAGCTCGCGCAGCAGCGCTTCCTTGACCGTGCTCTTGTTCTGTTCCATGACGAAGGTGCGCACCGACAAGCGCCGGGCCGGTGGCGTGGCGATGATCGACAGGTCGCGCATGCCCGACACCGCCATGTTCAGCGTGCGCGGAATCGGCGTGGCGGTGAGGGTAAGGATGTCGACCTCGCTGCGCAGGTTTTTCAGCTGTTCCTTCTGACGCACGCCGAAACGGTGTTCTTCGTCGATGATCACCAGGCCCAGGTTCTTGATCTTGACGTCGTCCTGCAGCAGCTTGTGGGTGCCGATGACGATGTCGATCTTGCCTTCGGCCAGCTCGGCCACGGCGTCGTTGACTTCCTTGGTGGACTTGAAGCGGCTCATCACCTCGACCCGCACCGGCCAGTCGGCGAAGCGGTCGCGAAAGCTGTTGTAGTGCTGTTGGGCGAGCAGGGTGGTGGGCACCAGAATGGCCACCTGCTTGCCGCCGTGCACGGCGATGAATGCCGCGCGCATGGCGACTTCGGTCTTGCCGAAGCCGACGTCGCCGCACACCAGGCGATCCATGGGCTTGGCGGCGAGCATGTCGAGGCGCACGGCTTCGATGGCGGTCTGCTGGTCCGGGGTTTCCTCGAACGGGAAGCCGGCGCTGAAGGTCTCGTAATCCAGCGCCGGGTCGGCGAAGGCATAGCCGACCCGGGCGGCGCGCCGGGCATAGATGTCGAGCAGCTCGGCGGCGACGTCGCGCACCTGCTCGGCGGCCTTGCGCTTGGCCTTCTGCCAGGCCTCGGAACCCAGCCGGTGCAGCGGCGCCAGGGCGTCATCGCTGCCGGTGTAGCGGGCGATCAGGTGCAGGTTGGCGACCGGCACATAGAGCTTGGCGTTCTCGGCGTACTCGAGGGTGAGAAATTCGGCGGCCTGGCCGTCGATCTCCAAGGTCGCCAGGCCCAGGTAGCGGCCCACGCCGTGGTCGATATGCACCACCGGCGCGCCTTCGCGCAGTTCGGTAAGGTTCTTGATGACTGCATCGTTGCTGCCGTCGCTGCGTTTTTCCCGGCGGCGGCGCTGCATCACGCGCTGCCCGAACAGCGGACTCTCGGCGATCAGCGCCAGTGCGGGGTCGTCGAGCTGCAGGCCGTCGTCCAGCGGCGCGATGGTGATGGCCAGGCGCGCCTTGCTGGCCACGAACTCCTGCCAGCCATCGACCGTCTGCGGTTTCAGCTTGAGGCGATCGAGCAACTCCAGCAACACTTCGCGGCGGCCCGCCGATTCAGCGGTGAACAGCACGCGGCCAGGGAATTGCTCGATGTAACCGGACAGCGCCGCCAGCGGGTTGGCAGCCTTGGCCTGGATTGCCAGGTCCGGCAGGGCACTGGCGGGGAACGATTGGGCGCCCTCGACCTCGGCCTGGCTGGCGATCACCCGCGGCCAGGTCTTGAGCCGTGCGAAGCAGTCCTCCACCGGCAGGAACAGCTCGGCGGGGGGCAGCAGCGGGCGCATCGGGTCGATGCGGCGTTCTTCATAACGGTTGCGCACGTCGTTCCAGAACTGCTCGGCGGCTTGCTCGATGCCTGGCAGGGAGAACACCTGGGTGTCCTGGGGCAGGTAATCGAACAGGGTCGAGGTGCTCTCGAAGAACAGCGGCAGGTAGTACTCGATGCCGGCCGGGGTGATGCCGCTGCTGAGGTCCTGGAAGATCGGGCTGCGGCGGAAATCGACGTCGAAGCGCTCGCGAAAACGCGCCTTGAAGCGGGTGACTTCGTCCTTTTGCAGCGGGAATTCCCGGGCCGGCAGCAGGCGAATCGAGTCAACCTTGTCGATCGAGCGCTGGGTTTCCGGATCAAAGGTGCGCAGGGTTTCGATTTCGTCATCGAACAGGTCGATGCGGTACGGCAGCTTGCTGCCCATCGGGAACAAGTCGATCAGCGCGCCGCGCACGGTGAATTCGCCATGCTCGTAGACGGTGTCGACATATCTATAGCCGCTGGCTTCGAGGCGCGTGCGCATCTGCTCGACGTCCAGCCGCTGGCCGACGTCCAGCACCAGGCTGCTGCCGAGCAGGAACTGGGTGGGCGCCAGGCGATGTAGGGCAGTGGTGATCGGCACTACCAAAACCCCATGCACGAGCTCCGGCAAGCGGTACAAGCTGGAGATTCGCTGGGAGATGATGTCCTGGTGCGGCGAGAACAGATCGTAGGGCAGGGTTTCCCAATCGGGAAAATGCAGCACCGGCAGCTCGGGGGCGAAGAAGCGCAGTTCCTGTTCGAGGCGGTCGGCGCTTTGGCTGTCGGCGGTCAGCAGCAGGGTGAAACGCTTGGCTGCGCTCGCTGCTTCGGCGATGGCCAGGCTCAGCGCGGCCCCGGGCAGGTTGCCCCAGAGCTGTTTGCTCGCGGTTTTTTGCGCGGCGGTAGGGAGTAGCGGTAGACGCAGGACAGACACGGGCGATCGAGCTCCAAGCGTTACGACAAAGAGATCGATTGTACCGGCACCTTGTGCCCCTGTCAGTTTCGGCTGCGCAAAAGAAACTCGTCGGAAAATTTCCGCTGAAACGTTTCTCCCCGCGACCTGGCGCATTGCTCCCGTTGCCCTGTTAAAGCCATAATGTAGCCCCTTTTCTCAGCCCCTACATGTGGAAGGTTCCCGTGACTCAGAAGCCCGACCAGTGTCTTGGTGAATGGATCGATCGTGAAGCACTCGCCGAAGCGATGATTCCTTTGATCGGCCAGCTATACCGTAATAACAATGTCGTCACCTCGATCTACGGCCGTAGTCTGATCAACCGATCCGTGATCGAGTTGCTCAAGGCCCACCGCTTCGCCCGTCACCGCCAGGCCGACTCCCACGAGCTGTCGGTCCACGAAACATTCCCCCTCCTCAAAGCCATGAGCGAGCTCAATCTGGGCGCCGCTTCGGTCGACCTCGGCAAGCTGGCGGTCAAGTTCAAGACTGAAGGCGCAGGTCGCAGTGCCGAAGCCTTCGTGCGCGAAGAACTGGGCCCGGTCGTCGGTCAACAGAACGTCGGCGAGCGCAAGGGCACCGATGTCGTGCTCTACGGTTTCGGTCGTATCGGCCGCCTGCTCGCGCGCATCCTGATCGAGAAGGCCGGTGGTGGCGATGGCCTGCGCCTGCGCGCCGTGGTCGTGCGCAAAGGCGCCAGCAACGATCTGGCCAAGCGTGCCAGCCTGCTGCGTCGGGATTCGGTGCATGGCTCGTTCGACGGCATCATCCATGTCGACGAAGAAGCCAACACCCTGACCGTCAACGGCAACCTGATCCAGTTCATCTACGCCAAGAACCCGACCGAGGTGGATTACACCCAGTACGGCATCAGCAACGCGCTGCTGGTGGACAACACCGGTGTCTGGCGTGATGCCGACGGCCTGGGCCAACACCTGACCTGCCCGGGTATCGACCGCGTGCTGCTGACCGCGCCGGGCAAGGGCAAGCTGAAGAACATCGTGCATGGCATCAACCATGGCGACATCACCGCCGACGACAAGATCGTCTCCGCAGCCTCTTGCACCACCAACGCCATCGTGCCGGTGCTCAAGGCGGTCAACGACAAGTTCGGCATCGTCAATGGTCACGTCGAAACGGTTCACTCGTATACCAACGACCAGAACCTCATCGACAATTTCCACAAGGGCGATCGCCGTGGTCGTTCGGCCGCGCTGAACATGGTGATCACCGAGACCGGTGCCGCCACTGCCGCCGCCAAGGCGCTGCCTGAACTGGCCGGCAAGCTGACCGGCAATGCGATCCGGGTGCCGACGCCAAACGTGTCGATGGCGATCCTCAACCTGAATCTGGAGAAGGCCAGCAGCCGCGAAGAGATGAACGAGTACCTGCGCTATATGGCGCTGCACTCGGATCTGTCGCGCCAGATCGACTTCGTCGCGTCCCAGGAAGTGGTATCGACCGACTTCGTCGGTTCGCGCTATGCCGGTGTGGTCGACGCCGAAGCCACCATCTGCAACGATAACCGTGTCGTGCTGTACGTCTGGTACGACAACGAATTCGGTTACAGCTGCCAGGTGGTACGCGTGATGGAAGACATGGCTGGGGTCAACCCGCCAGCTTTCCCGCAGTAACGCTGCCGCGCCAATAAAAACGCCCCGACTGGTTCGGGGCGTTTTTGTTTTCGGGTTAAACCCCGTAGCGAGGGGGCTTGCCCCCGAAAAAAACACGCCTGCGGTATTCCTGCGGCCGGTTTATCGCTTTCGGGGGCAAGCCCCCTCGCTACATACGGATGCGTTCGTCCTTCGGCAAAGGTTGTCAGAAGGTGAGCTGCGGCAAAAAGCCACAGACAAAAATTGCCTGTGGCGCGACCAAGGGTTAATGTTCGCGCCATCATGTGTCCATTAGACTGCACACCGAGTTTTTCAATGCCGACCGTGGCATGTTGCGCCAGAGGCGTCCGGCAGGACGTCGTGGCCTGAGAGGAAGGAGTACGCATGGCTGTCTATAACTACGATGTCGTGGTGTTGGGGTCCGGTCCTGCCGGGGAAGGGGCGGCAATGAACGCCGCCAAGGCAGGCCGTAAGGTCGCCATGGTCGACAGCCGCCGTCAGGTCGGCGGCAACTGCACCCACCTTGGGACCATCCCGTCCAAGGCCTTGCGCCACTCGGTCAAGCAGATCATTCATTTCAACAACAACGAGATGTTTCGTCTGATCGGCGAGCCGCGCTGGTTTCCCTTCCCCGATGTGCTCAAAAGCGCCGAGCGAGTGATCGCCAAACAGGTTCAGTCGCGCACCGCGTACTACGCGCGCAACCGGGTCGATGTGTTCTTCGGCACCGGCAGTTTCGCCGACGAGCAGACCATCGACGTCATCTGCCCCAACGGCATGCAGGAGAAGCTGATCGCCAAGCAGGTGATCATCGCTACCGGTTCGCGGCCTTATCGCCCGGCCGACATCGATTTCAGCCACCCGCGCATCTACGATAGCGACACCATCCTGAGCATCACCCACACCCCGCGCAAGCTGATCATCTACGGCGCCGGCGTGATCGGTTGCGAGTACGCATCGATCTTCAGCGGCCTGGGGGTGATGATCGAGCTGGTAGACAACCGCGATCAGTTGCTCAGCTTCCTCGACTCGGAAATCTCCCAGGCATTGAGCTACCACTTCAGCAACAACCACGTGATGGTCCGCCACACCGAAGAGTACGAGCGGGTCGAAGGCCTGGAGCACGGTGTGATCCTGCACCTCAAGTCGGGCAAGAAGATCAAGGCCGACGCCTTGCTCTGGTGCAACGGCCGTACCGGCAACACTGATCGTCTGGGCCTGGAAAACATCGGCATCAAGGTCAACGGCCGCGGCCAGATCAATGTCGATGAAGCCTATCGCACCAGCGTCCCGACCATTTATGGCGCCGGTGACGTGATCGGCTGGCCGAGCCTTGCCAGCGCCGCGTACGACCAAGGGCGCTCGGCATCAGGCAGCGCGATCGACAATGGCAGCTGGCGTTTCGTCAACGATGTGCCGACCGGGATCTACACCATTCCGGAGATCAGCTCGATCGGCCAGAACGAGCACGAGCTGACTCAGGCCAAGGTCCCATACGAGGTGGGCAAGGCGTTCTTCAAGGGTATGGCGCGAGCGCAGATTTCCGGTGAGCCGGTGGGCATGCTGAAGATTCTGTTCCACCGTGAAACCCTGGAGGTCCTGGGTGTGCATTGCTTCGGCGACCAGGCCTCGGAGATCGTCCATATCGGCCAGGCGATCATGAACCAGCCGGGCGAACTGAATACCCTCAAGTACTTCGTCAACACCACGTTCAACTACCCGACAATGGCCGAAGCCTATCGGGTAGCCGCCTATGACGGCCTCAACCGGCTTTTTTGAGCGGCTCCGGCCGGTGGCCTGAGCCGGCCGGAGAGACCGATTTCAGCGATTCCCGATCGTGGCGCTGGCCAAACCGGGAAAGTCTGTAATCAGGCTGTCCACGCCGAAGTCAGCGAGGCGGCGCATCAGTGCCGCATCGTTGACCGTCCATACCGACACATGCAAACCCTGGCGCTGCGCTTTCTGCAGGCGCTCGGGGCTGCACAGCGTCCAGTTCAGCGCCAGCAACTCACAGCCATAATTCTGCGCGACCTTCAGTGGGTCGAGCCACGCGTACTCGGCCACTAGCCCGCGGGAAATGTCCGGGGTGAACTGCTGGGCGGCGCGCAGCACTTCGCGGGAGCTCGAGGTGATGGTGATCTTGTCCAGCAGGTCGTAGCGCAGCGCCAGTTCGCGAATGGCCAGCACGGTGGTGGTGGCGCGAGTGCGCGAGGCGACCTTGACTTCCAGTTGCCAGTGCTCGAACTGGCACTCCTGGAACAGCGTCTCCAGTGTGGGAATAGGGCAAGGCGTGACCCAGCCGGGGCCACCCTTGCGGGCGTCGAAGGTGACCAGGTCGGCGGCCGTCTGCTCGATCACCTTGCCGCGCCGTTCCGTGGTGCGTTTCAGGGTCGGGTCGTGGATGACCATCAGTTCGCCGTCGCTGGACAGGTGCAAGTCCAGTTCGCAGCGCTTGACGCCGTGTTCCAGGCAGCGTTGAAAGCTGGTCAGGGTATTTTCCGGTGCTTCGCCTTTGGCACCGCGGTGGCCGTAGATTAGGGTCACGTCTGTTCCTTGATGAAATACGTCTAGGGATGCCGCACTGGCGTTAGGATGTTGCCCCGGGAGCCGGCGTCAGACCGCAGGCTGGTCGTCGCTGTGCTCCCGTGCCAGGCGCCGTTCGGCCGCCTGTTTTTGCAGAATATAGCGCGCCAGCAGTTGCCGCTGGGCGTCGGTCATGCCATCGAATTCCAGGCCGAGTTCGTAATGCCCAAGGCTTACCGCGTCGGCGCGGGTGACCCGTGCGCGCAGCAGCAAGCCCAACGCCTGCGGCATGAGCACGATCTTCACCGCGACCAGGCTGCCCACGGGGAACGACTGGGGTACCTGGCATTCCAGGCCGCCTTCGGAAATGACCACCGGCAGGGTGTCACCCAGTTCACCCAGCAGGGTATGGGCGACCACCTGGCTGAGGAGGTCGATACGCTTGTTCTGGGCCCGGAGAAAATTGCCCAGCGTGCGATCGCTGTCGCCCAGCTGGCGCAACAAGTGCTGGGATTCGAACTCGCTCAGATGCAGCTCGCTGAGCAGGTTGAACAGCGGCGAAGCATCTTGCAACACCTCTGCCCCCGTAGCGTCAGTCTCCGCCAATGGGGTAATTTCCAGTGCGATATGATCGTTGATGCGATAGTATTCGCGGCGATCTTCTTCATCTAATGTCGACATGGTTGAACCCATGGTGTTGGCGGTGTTCTGAGTGTAAGGCCGCTCGGCAAGCCCCGCCACAAGGACGTTCTTCTTTCACCCGAACAAGCCCCGACATGTTCAGACCTCTCTTCGTTTTCATTGGCACGCGTTATACCCGTGCCAAACGCCGTAATCATTTTGTGTCATTCATTTCCCTGACCTCGATGATCGGACTCGCCCTTGGCGTTGTCGTGATGATCGTCGTGCTCTCGGTCATGAATGGCTTCGATCATGAGATGCGAACCCGCGTGCTCGGGATGGTTCCACACGCCACCATCGAGTCCGCCAAACCTATCGACGACTGGCAGGCCCTGGCTGCGCGCGTCAAGCAGAACACCCAGGTGGAGGCGGTCGCGCCGTTCACCCAGATGCAGGGTCTGCTGACCAACAACGGCCGCGTGCAGAAGATGCTGCTCAACGGCATCGACCCGGCGCAAGAGCGCAAGGTGTCGATCATCGATGCGTTCATCAAGCAAGGCACGCTGGACGATCTCAAGCCCGGGGCGTTCGGCATCCTGCTCGGCGACAAGGCCGCCACCAAGCTGGGGGTGACCCTGGGCGACAAGGTCACTTTCGTTTCGCCTGAAGTCACCGTCACCCCCGGCGGCATGTTCCCGCGCATGAAGCGTTTCACCGTGATCGGTATCTTCCATGTCGGCGCCGGGGAACTGGACGGCTATGTCGGCCTGACCAACCTCCAGGACCTCAGCCTGCTGCACCGCTGGAAACCGGAGCAAGTGCAGGGCCTGCGCCTGAAGTTCACCGACCTGTTCAAGGCGCCGCGCACCGCCTACGAAATTTCCCAGCAGTTGGGTGATGGCGACTATTACTCGCGGGACTGGACGCGCACCCACGGCAACCTGTACCAGGCCATCGGCATGGAAAAATCCATGATCGGCCTGCTGCTGTTGCTGATCGTGGCGGTGGCGGCGTTCAACATCATTTCCACGCTGGTGATGGTGGTCAACGACAAGCGCGGCGACATCGCCATCCTGCGCACCCTGGGCTCGACCCCGGGGCAGATCATGGCGATCTTCATGGTTCAGGGCACGGTGATCGGTGTGGTCGGCACCCTGGTCGGCGCGGTGCTGGGCATCCTCGCGGCGCTCAACGTGAGTGCCGGCGTGGCGCTGCTGGAGCGCGCGATCGGCCACAAATTCCTGAACGCGGATGTGTATTTCATCGACTACCTGCCGTCGCAGCTGCAAAGCCAGGACGTGGTGATGGTCTGCGGCGCGGCGCTGGTCCTGAGTTTCCTCGCCACCTTGTATCCGGCCTGGCGCGCAGCGCGTACCCAGCCTGCGGAGGCGTTACGTTATGAGTGAGTTGGGCATGAGTGATAAAGCAGTTCTGAGTTGCCGCAATCTGGGCAAGTCCTATGAAGAAGGCCCTGAGTCGGTGGTGGTGCTGGCCAATCTGCAGCTCGAGCTGCGGGCCGGCGAGCGCGTGGCCATCGTCGGCAGTTCCGGCTCGGGCAAAAGTACCCTGCTGAACATGCTCGGCGGCCTCGACACGCCAAGTCAGGGCAGCGTATGGCTGGCCGGCGAGGAGCTGTCGGCGCTCAACGAGCGTGACCGCGGCCTGTTGCGCAATCGCGCACTGGGCTTCGTGTACCAGTTTCACCACCTGTTGGCCGAGTTCACTGCGCTCGAGAACGTGTGCATGCCGCTGCTGATCGGCAAGACCCCGATCCCCGAGGCCAAGGAGCGCGCCACGGCGCTGCTGACCCGCGTCGGCCTGGCCCATCGCCTGACCCACAAGCCTGCCGAACTGTCCGGTGGCGAGCGCCAGCGCGTGGCCATCGCTCGAGCGCTGGTCAACCGTCCCGGCCTGGTGATGCTCGACGAGCCCACCGGCAACCTCGATCAGCACACGGCACAGGGTATCCAGGACCTGATGCAGGAACTCAGTACTTCTTTGAACACGGCGTTTCTGGTGGTGACCCACGACCTGAGCCTGGCTCGGCAGATGGATCGCGTCCTGAAGCTCGAAGACGGCCACCTGGTCCCAATCTGATCGGCTTCGCCTGACGCGCCGCTGGTCGGTGGCGCGCCTGCTTCACTCTTTTTGTCACGGTGCGTTCATGTTCAGACCCTTATCGATCTTCATCGGCGCGCGCTACACCCGCGCCAAGCGCCGCAACCATTTCATCTCGTTCATTTCCATGACCTCGATGATCGGCCTGGGCCTCGGTGTCCTGGCGATGATCGTGGTGCTGTCGGTGATGAACGGTTTCCAGCGCGAGATGAGCGATCGCATTCTCGGTATGGTGCCCCACGCCATGGTCGTCGGCGACAAGCCGCTGGACGACTGGCGCCCGGTGGCCGACGCCGCGTTGAAGAATCCCGAAGTCCTGGCGGCGGTGCCGTTCACTGAAATGGACGGCATGATTTCCTTTCGCGGCGGCATGCAGCCGATCCAGATCAGCGGTGTCGATCCGGCCCAGGAAGGCAAGGTGTCGATCGTCGCCCAGCACATCACTCGCGGCAATCTGCAGGATCTGCGCCCCGGCGAATTCGGCGTGGTGGTCGGCGATATCACCGCGCGGCGCTTCGGCCTGACCGTGGGCGACAAGTTCACCCTTATCGTGCCCGAGATCAGCTCCGCGCCGGGCGGCATCACTCCGCGCCTGCAACGCTTGACGGTGGTGGGCGTATTCAAGGTCGGTGCCGAGCTGGACAGCACCATGGCCCTGATCAATGTCGCCGATGCCGCGACCATGCAGCGCTGGCAGCCGAACCAGGTGCAGAGCGTGCGGCTCAAGCTGAAGGATCTGTATGCCGCGCCGCAAGTGTCGAAAACCATCGCTGCGAATCTGGGCGCCGGTTACCAGGCCGATGACTGGACTCACACCCAGGGCAGCCTGTTCAGCGCCATGAAAATGGAGAAAACCATGATCGGCCTGCTGTTGCTGATGATCGTCGCGGTGGCGGCGTTCAACATCATCGCCACCTTGATCATGGTAGTGAACGACAAGGGCGCCGACATCGCCATCCTGCGGACCATCGGTGCCACGCCGCGACAGATCATGGGGGTGTTCATGGTTCAGGGCACGGTGATCGGTGTGGTCGGCACGCTGATCGGCGGCGTGCTGGGGGTGATCGCGGCGATCAACGTCAGCGCCATGGTCGGTTGGGTGGAGCGCGTCACCGGCGAGCATATCTTCACCTCGGACGTGTACTTCATCAGCAACCTGCCGTCGCAGCTGGAGTGGAGCGACGTGGCGCTGATCTGCTCGGCGGGGTTGATCATGAGCTTTCTGGCGACTATCTACCCCGCCTGGCGGGCCTCGCAGGTCGAGCCGGCGCAGGCGTTGCGGTACGAGTAAGTGCGTGCGCAGATAGTCCTGTAGCGAGGGGGCTTGCCCCCGAAAACAGTCGAGTCAGCGCCATCTAAGGGGCAGGCAGATTTTCGGGGGCAAGCCCCCTCGCTACAGGGTCAGCGGGAGGATGATTCTGAACGCTGTCCAGCCGTCGCTGCAGCTGCAGTCGATACTGCCGCCATGGGCGCGGACGATCGAGCGGGTGATGGCCAGGCCCAGCCCGGCGTGCTCGCTCTGGCCGCCGCTGCGGGACGGGTCGGCACGGTAGAAGCGATCGAACAGCCGCGCTATCGCCGGCTCCGGGATAGGTTCACCCTGGTTGGCGACTTCGATGGTCACTCGGGTATCGTCCTGTCTCAGCGCAATGCGCACTTGCCCCTCGGTCGGGGTAAAGCGCAGCGCATTATCCAGCAGATTGGACAGCGCTCGACGCAGCATGGCGCGATCACCTAGCGCCTCGGCATCGCCCTCACGCAACAGCCGCACCCCGGCGTCTTCGGCCAGCGGTGCGAAGAACTCCAGCAAAGCATCCACCTCATCCGCCAGCTTCAGCGGTTCGCGCCCGGCCGGCATCAGCCCGTGCTCGGCCTTGGCCAGGTAGAGCATGTCATTGACCAGCTGCGCCATCCATTGCAGGTCTTCGAGGTTGCTGTGCAGGGCCTCTTCATAGTCTTGCGCGCAGCGTGGGCGGGTGAGGGTGACTTGCGTGTGGGTCAGCAGGTTCGACAGCGGCGTGCGCAGTTCATGGGCGATATCGGCCGAGAACGCCGACAGCCGAGTAAAGGCGTCGTCGAGGCGCGCGAGCATGGCATTGAGCGACTGGCCAAGGTCGGCCAGTTCCGGCGGCAGGCCCTGGACCGGCAAGCGCGTGGTCAGCGACTGCGCCGAAACGCCGGCGGCGACGTCGGTCATGCGCCGCAATGGTCGCAAACTGAGGCGTGCGGCCCAGGCGCCGAGCAGTGCAGTGGCCAGCGCCGAGAGCCCCACGGTCAACCAGATCAGCCCGTGCATGCGCTGCAGAAAGTGCTGGTGGTGGGTGATGTCGAGCAGCAGCGTCAGGCGTGGCGATCCCGGCTGTTGCGGATCGAGGGCGGCGCTGTAGGTGCGAAATTCGCCATGGCCGGTATGCAGGGTCGCCAGCTGCGCATTTCGGGCGGCGGCAGGCAGGGCGGGGCGACTGTTGAACCACTCGATGCCGTCAGAGCCAATCACGCGCAAACCCTCGTCAGGTTGCCGAGCCAGCTCGAGTTGCAATATCGCGCGCCGTGCCTCGAAGCTCGCTGGATCTTCGGCACCAACCAACACGGCGCGCAGGCTCGTCATACGGCTGTCCAGCAGTTGCTGATCGAGTTCGAGAAAGTGCGCCTCGCTGGCGGCATTGAACAACAGCCCGGCAACCAGCGAGACCGCCGCCGTGCAGGCGGCGAACAACAGCGCCAGGCGTGCGCTCAGGGACAGCTTCACCGCCTGGCCTCGAGCACGTAACCCATGCCGCGCACGGTGTGGATGAGTTTTTCCGGGTGTTCGTCATCGATCTTCAAGCGCAGGCGGCGGATGGCGACCTCGATGACGTTGGTGTCGCTGTCGAAGTTGATGTCCCAGACCTGGGAGGCGATCAGCGATTTGGGCAGCACCTCGCCGCAGCGGCGCATGAGCAACTCCAGCAGGGCGAATTCCTTGGCGGTGAGATCGATGCGCTGGTTGCCACGCTCGACGCGGCGGCGAATCAGATCCAGACGCAAGTCGTCGACTTCGAGGCTGGTTTCCTGGGTGGGCTGGGCGCCGCGCCGCAGCAGGGTGCGCACCCGCGCCAGCAACTCGGCGAAGGCGAAGGGTTTGATCAAGTAGTCGTCGGCACCCAGTTCCAGGCCATGCACGCGATCGGCGACGCTGTCGCGGGCGGTCAGGAACAACACCGGCACGTCCATTGCGGCGTTGCGCACCGCCTGGAGTATCTGCCAGCCGTCCCGTTGCGGCAGCATCACGTCGAGGATCAGCAGGCTGTAGTCGCCGCTCAAGGCCAGGTGCTGGCCGCTGAGGCCGTCGTTGATCAGTTCGACCGCATAGCCGGCCTCCTGCAGGCCTTGGCGCAGGTAGTGTCCGGTTTTGACTTGGTCTTCGACGATCAGCAGTTTCATCTGGCGCTCGGTGATGGCAGGCGAGGGAGGTGCACGGGCGTTATACCCTGAGCACGGCAGTGGGCGGGTTAGCTGACAAAGTTGTAATGCGCCTGTCAGGCGACTGCCAGCGCGCTCGGCCTACAGTGTCCCATAGCCTGCAGCCCGAGGCCTAACACCCTTGGGCCAGGAGTCGCTTTGCCACGGATCTGGAGAAGACCGCGCATGAACTTCATTCGTCACTTGAGCATCGTCACGCTTACCTTGGCCGGTAGCGCCTTCGCCAGCTCTGCCATCGCCAATGAGGCCAGCTTCGATTTCGGCCATGCAGCCAAGGCCAGCCAGGCTACCCGCACCGTCAAGATCACCCTCGCGGACATGTCCTTCAGCCCCAACACGCTGGAGGTCAAGGCCGGCGAGACGGTGCGCTTCGAACTGGCCAATACTGGCGCCGTGGTGCATGAATTCACCCTCGGTGATGCGGCCTTGCAGGCCAGTCACCAGAAGGAAATGCTGGCGATGGCCGCCATGGGGCATGACAAGGACACCCATGGCGCCATGGCCGGCATGCATCACGACGCCAACAGCATTACCCTCAAGCCAGGTGAAAGCGGCGAGCTGACCTGGACCTTCACGCGCGCCACCGCGCTGGAGTTCGCCTGCAACGAACCGGGCCACTACCAGGCCGGCATGGTCGGCCAGCTGAAAGTCGACAAATAACCGCGCCGTCGGCCCTTGGGCGCTGAAACCGGCACGCAAACCCGATAAACTGCCCGGGTTTATTCAGCCAGGTTTTTGCCATGCACCCCGCCGCCGAACACTCTCCGCTGGGCAAGTCCAGCGAGTACATCGCCACTTACACGCCGTCGCTGCTGTTCCCCATTCCGCGCGCGGCGAAATGGGCCGAATTGGGCCTGAGCGCCGAGACCCTGCCGTATCAGGGTGTGGACTTCTGGAACTGCTTCGAGCTGTCCTGGCTGCTGCCATCCGGCAAGCCGGTGGTGGCGATCGGCGAGTTCAGTATCCCCGCGGACTCGCCGAACATCATCGAGTCGAAGTCCTTCAAGCTGTATCTGAATTCGTTGAATCAGACGCCCTTCGTCAGCGCCGCGCAACTCCAGGTCGTGCTGGAGAAGGACCTGTCAGCCGCTGCGGGTAAACCGGTAGGCGTAAGGATTCGCAGCCTCGACGAGGTGCAGGCGGATGGCGTGGCGAAGCTGCCGGGGGTGTGCATCGATGATCTGGACATTAGCGTCAGCCAGTACGAGCACCCACAACCCGAGTTGCTGCGCTGCAATGCCGATCGCCTGGTGGAGGAGACTGTGTACAGCCACCTGCTCAAGTCCAATTGCCCGGTCACCAGTCAGCCGGACTGGGGTACCGTGGTGGTGAGCTACAAGGGCGCGGCGCTGGATCACGCCAGCCTGCTGGCCTATCTGGTGAGCTTTCGCCAGCATTCGGACTTTCACGAACAATGCGTGGAGCGGATCTTTCTGGATCTGCAGCGTTTGTTGAAGCCGCAATCGCTGACGGTGTATGCGCGTTATGTGCGACGTGGCGGGCTGGATATCAATCCGTACCGCAGTACCGAGGCGCTGGATGTGAGTAACGTGCGTTTGGTCCGCCAGTAATGCCGTTTCTGTAGCGAGGGGGCTTGCCCCCGAAAAGGCTGCCAGCAACATTCTGTGTGGCTGTCCCACCGAATCGGGGGCAAGCCCCCTCGCTACAGGACCGTGTAGGCCTTATACCCCGATGTTGCCCAGCGTCACCGCAATGTTGCGCAACACTCCGGCCACCGTAGGGTGTTCGACCTCGAACGTCTCCGCCGCCACATTGATACTGTCGACCATGCTCGGTCGTTCCTGGGTGGCTTTTTCAAGCTCGATTTCGCTGCCGATCTGTTGCATCAGGTCTTGCACTCGCTCGCGCTCTTCCAGCGTCAGCGATGGGTTCTGGTCCAACTGTTCACGCAGGGCGATCAATTGTTCTTGCAGTTCACGGACAGGCATGTGGATCTCCCTTCTAGGATAGGCATAACCATTGACCGCAGCGCGGTTGCAAAGGTCCATGGCCACCACATGAGCATAATCCATGGACTTTCATTGCGCTTGATACCGGTCATTTATGCTGTTGATAGGCAAAAATGTTTCAACCGGCCTTATACTGGGTTTTTTTAGAACCGGCCTTTGTGCCTGCCAATTGTTTTTAAAGGGAGTATGTATATGCGCAAGATCGGCTCGGCAACCCTGGATCGATTGGCAATGGCCTGTGTGCTGGCGACCGCGTTCCTCGCGCCGGTGGCGGCTCAGGCTGCGGATGAGGCGAATCCTGATCCATGGGCCGGTTTCAACCGTCCAGTGTTCAAGTTCAACGATTTCGTCGATAAATACACCCTCAAGCCGCTGGCTCAGGGTTATCAGAAAATCACTCCGCAGTTCGTTCAGGATGGCGTGCACAACTTCTTCCAGAACATCGGCGACGTCACCAACCTGGCCAACGATCTGTTCCAGGCCAAGCCTCGCGCGGCCGGTGTCGACACCGCGCGTCTGATCTTCAACACCACCTTCGGCCTGCTCGGTTTCATCGACGTCGGCACCAAGATGGGCCTGCAGCGCAACGACGAAGACTTCGGTCAGACTCTGGGCTACTGGGGCGTAAGCAGCGGCCCGTACGTGGTCCTGCCGTTCTTTGGTCCAAGCACCGTGCGCGACGCCTTCGCCAAGTATCCGGACACCTACACCGCTCCGTATCGGTACGTGAACGATGTGCCAGTGCGCAACACCGCGTTCGGCATCAATCTGCTGGATACCCGTGCGAACCTGTTGTCCTCGGAGAAGCTGATCAATGGCGATCGCTACACCTTCGTGCGTAATGCGTTCATGCAGAATCGCGAGTTCAAGGTCAAGGATGGTCAGGTCAAAGACGATTTCTGATTTGTCCTGATACAAAAAAAAGGCGACCCAGGGTCGCCTTTTTGGTGGGCGGCGATCACGCGGGCGCGGTGGCCAGCCCGAGGATCTGGTTGCCGTCACCCAAGTCTTCGACGCGCACCACCTCGGCCTCGACGTTATACGGATCCAGATTGGGGGTGGGCGAGGGCAAATGCACTGCCAGTACATCCCCCACGGCCAATTGCGAGCGGGATTGGACCTGCATGCCGTTGCTCGACAGGTCGACGCACACCCCGCTGAACTCCAGCCCCTTGAAATGCAATGTGACGTTGGCATTGATAGTCATGCGGATGTAATCGCGTTTTTCGCTGTAATCCCTGTCGCTCTGGCTCATGCTTCATACTTCCATATCGTTGCTGTTCAGGGGGTTTTTATAACTCCCGGTCATTTGCCGTGTAAAGTCGTCAGGCGACCATCGGTGCAAGCTTGAAACCCCTGCCGGATGGGAGTACCGTCTGCGCCTTACAGGGCACCTCTAATATTTGCCGCAGCAGGGATTCCAGTCCCGCTGCCTCCAGTATAAGAGAGGCTGGAAGTGAATCCAGTAGGCGAGTGCAGCCCAGGCCAAACTCCTACGTCCACCTATTTCTGGCGCCGTTTGCCCACATGCAGAAAACCAGTGCCACGCTGCTGTTAATCGATGACGACGACGTAGTGCGCGAGAGCCTCGCAGCCTACCTCGACGACAGCGGCTTCAGTGTCCTGCAGGCCAGTAATGGCCTGTTGGGCCTTCAGGTGTTCGAGCAGAAGCAGCCCGACCTAGTGATCTGCGACCTGCGCATGCCTCAGGTGGGCGGCCTCGAACTGATTCGTCAGGTCACCGAGCGCTCCCCGCAAATCCCGGTGATCGTGCTTTCGGGCGCCGGCGTGATGAACGACGCGGTCGAAGCGTTGCGACTGGGCGCCGCCGATTACCTGATCAAGCCCCTCGAAGACCTCGCCGTGTTGGAGCATTCGGTCCGCCGGGCCCTGGATCGTTCCCGTCTACTGGTGGAGAACCAGCGGTACCGCGACAAGCTGGAAACCGCCAATCGCGAGCTGGAGGCCAGCCTGCACTTGCTGCAGGAGGACCAGAACGCCGGACGCCAGGTGCAGATGAACATGTTGCCGGTCAACCCGTGGGTGACCGATGGCTTCAAGTTCGAGCACCAGATAATCCCCTCGCTGTACCTGTCGGGTGATTTCGTCGACTGTTTTCGCGTTGATGAGCACCGCGTGGCATTCTATCTGGCTGACGTGTCAGGTCATGGTGCCTCTTCGGCGTTCGTCACGGTGCTGTTGAAGTTCATGACCACGCGGCTGATGTTCGAATCGCGGCGTGGGGGCAGCATGCCCGAGTTCAAGCCGTCGGATGTGTTGGGGCATATCAACCGCGGTCTGATCAATTGCAAGCTCGGCAAGCACGTGACCATGGTCGGCGGCGTGATTGACGAGCATACTGGTCTTCTCACGTACAGCATTGGTGGCCATCTGCCGCTCCCGGTGCTCTATACTGAAGATCAGGTGCGGTACCTGGATGGTCGTGGCCTGCCGGTCGGTCTCTTCGACGAGGCCACATACACCGACCATGTCCTTGAATTGCCGGAACGTTTCAGCTTGACGCTGCTGTCTGACGGCATTCTGGATCTTTTGCCGGGTGAAACGCTCAAAGACAAAGAGACTGCCTTGCCTGAAATAGTCAAAGCAGCAGGCGGTTCCCTGGATGGGTTACGTCAAAAGTTTGGATTGGCCACACTGGGGGAGATGCCGGACGATATCGCCCTCCTGGTGTTAAGCAGGAACCTTGAATGAGTACTGGTAGAATCCAGTTCGCCGAGCAGAATGGTACGTTCGTTCTGAAGTTTGTCGGTGAAGTGCGTCTGACGTTGTGTTCGGCGCTGGATGCGACTATTGAAAAAATCTTCACTGCCCTGAATTTCTCTGCGATCGTCATCGATCTCACCGAAACCCGCAGTATCGACAGCACTACACTTGGCTTGCTGGCCAAGTTGTCGATCCTTTCGCGGCAGAAAGTCGGTTTGCTCCCCACTGTCGTGACGACTCACGAGGACATCACGCGCCTGCTGTCGTCCATGGGCTTCGATCAGGTGTTCAACATCGTCAATCGTCCGATTCCCTGCACCGATTGCCTGACCGACCTGCCATCGCAGGATCAGTCCGAAGACATCGTCAAGGCCAAGGTCCTCGAAGCCCACAAGATCCTCATGGGCCTCAATGACTCCAATCGCGAAGCCTTCCACGACCTGGTCAACGCCCTCGAGCGCAGCTGACCCCGCCCTGGCTATAGGCACAAAAAAGGGCGACTCACTGCGAGTCGCCCTTTTCACATCCCCAAGCTTGATCAGACCTTGCCTTGCAGCAACGCCTCCAGTTTCTCCTGGTCGCGTGCGAACTGGCGGATGCCCTCGGCTAGCTTCTCCGTGGCCATGGCGTCCTCGTTAGACTCCCAGCGGAATTGCGCCTCGTTCAAGGTCTTGCGCGCTTCGCCAGTGCTACCCGGCTTGAGTACACGTGGCAGCTCGCCCTGATCTTCGGACAGCTTCTGCAACAGTTCCGGGCTGATGGTCAGGCGATCGCAGCCGGCCAGCTTCTCGATCTGGTTCAGGTTACGGAAGCTCGCGCCCATGACCACGGTTTCGTAGCCGTTGGTCTTGTAGTAATCGTAGATGCGCGTCACCGACTTCACGCCCGGGTCATCGCTGCCGGTGTAATCGGTGTTGTTGGCCTTTTTGTACCAGTCGTAGATTCGGCCCACGAACGGCGAAATCAGGAACACACCGGCATCGGCGCAAGCCTGGGCCTGAGCGAAGGAGAACAGCAGGGTGAGGTTGCACTGGATGCCGTCGCGCTCCAGCTGCTCGGCGGCGCGGATGCCTTCCCAGGTGGAAGCCAGCTTGATCAGCACGCGATCACGGCTGACGCCAGCTTTATCGTACAGCTCGATCAGCTGGTTGGCTTTCTTCAACAGTGCCGGGGTGTCGAACGACAGGCGCGCGTCCACTTCGGTGGAGATACGGCCAGGGATGACCTTGAGAATACCGCTGCCCACTTCCACGGCAAAACGGTCACAGGCCAGGCCCACATCGCCGTTGTTGCCTTCGACGACCTTCTTGAGGATGTCCGCGTAGCCGGCGATCGAGGCGGCCTTGAGCAGCAGCGACGGGTTGGTGGTGGCATCAACTGGCTTGAGGCGGGTGATGGCGTCCAGATCGCCAGTGTCCGCGACCACCGTGGTGAATTGCTTGAGTTGTTCCAGCTTGGAAGTCATGAGCGCTCTCTAGTCCTTTTGCGGTTGGACGACAATACTCCAGCAGTTGCGGCGCCTCAAGGCCCTGAAGGCTTGGCGCGCGCCGCTGCTGAATCGATTAGGTATTCGGCTGTCAATAATCGTTCGAGTGCCGACGCGGTCACTGGTTCCGCAGGTTTCATCTACCCTCGATGATCAACGCCGCCTGATCCAGCACCTGCAATGGGTCCGGATGCTTGTGAATGTCCACCGACAGCATCTGCCGAAACTTGCGCGCCCCCGGGAAGCCCAGCGCCAGGCCCAGCACGTGGCGGGTCACATGGTGCATGGTGCCGCCTTCGGCGACATGCTTGGCGATGTACGGGCGCAGCTGATCCAGCGCTTCGCTGCGGGTGATCACCGGGGCCATGCTGCCGAACAACTGCTGGTCGACTTCAGCCAGCAGATACGGATTGTGATACGCCTCGCGGCCCAGCATCACGCCGTCAAACGTCTGCAGATGGGTGTGGCAGTCGGCCAGGGTCTTGATGCCACCGTTGAGCACGATCTCCAGCCCCGCAAAGTCTTGCTTCAATTGCGCGGCGACGTCGTAGCGCAAGGGCGGAATATCACGGTTTTCCTTCGGCGACAGGCCTTCGAGGATGGCGATACGCGCATGCACGGTAAAGCTGCGGCAACCGGCTTCCCGCACCTGCCCGACGAAATCGCACAGCTCGGCGTAGGAATCGCGGCCATTGATGCCGATGCGATGCTTGACGGTGACCGGGATCGACACCGCATCGCGCATGGCCTTGACGCAGTCCGCCACCAGGGCCGGGTGGCCCATCAGGCAGGCGCCGATCATGTTGTTCTGCACACGGTCGCTCGGGCAGCCGACATTGAGGTTGACCTCGTCGTAGCCATATTGCTCGGCGATCTTGGCGCAGGCGGCAAGGTCGGCGGGGTTGCTGCCGCCCAGCTGCAGGGCGAGGGGGTGCTGGGTGTCGTCGTAACGCAGGAAACGGTCGGTGTCGCCGTGGAGCAAGGCGCCGGTGGTGACCATTTCGGTGTACAGGAGGGTGTTGCGGGAGAGGAGGCGCAGGAAGTGGCGGCAGTGGCGGTCTGTCCAGTCCATCATGGGGGCAACGCTGAAGCGTCTTGAGGGCTCAGGCCGCGTGTTTACTGGGGTTAACTCTGTTTTTAATGACATTTTGGTCTGCGTATTTTTTACCATTTTCGGGCGTTTTCGGGCATTTTTTCGAGGTCGGTGGTAAGATTTACCACTTCGACATCGACTCTTACCACTTTTGCCATGGCTACTATTCGAGTGAGAAAACTGGCGGACGGGACCGTTCGCTACACCGCTCAGATCCGCATCAAGCGTGATGGGGCGCAAGTCTACCAAGAGACCCAGTCGTTCGTACGAAAACAGGCCGCACAAGCCTGGATTAGACGACGTGAGGCAGAGCTCTACGAGCCTGACGCGATCGAAAAGGCCAACAGGGTCGGTATCCCGCTGGCCGAGATTATCGATCGCTACTTACAAGAGGTCGAAAAGGCCCGCCCATTAGGGAAGACCAAGCGCGCAACGCTAAAAGCGATCTCACTGACCACTCTGGGTCAGGTATTGGATTCGCAGATCAATAGTCAGCGTCTGGTCGAGTACGCGCTTTGGCGGATGAGCAAGGCTGGCGGAGATGTCCAGCCGCAGACCGCAGCGAACGATATGGCTCACCTTGGGGCTGTGCTCTCGGTCGCGAAGCCTGCCTGGGGCTATCAAGTTGACCAGCACGCTATGGCCGACGCCAGAAAGGTCCTGAAAAAACTCGGCTATGACATGAAAAGCCAGGAGCGATCGCGCCGGCCCACCAAGGATGAGTTGCAGAATCTTCTCCAGCATTTCAGTGCTGGTCAGAAGATAAGGCCTACCTCGATCAACATGGTCAAGGTGCTAGGTTTCGCAATGTTTTCAACTCGGCGCCAGGATGAAATCACCCGTATTCGATGGGCCGATTTAGATGAGGAGGAGCACCGGATACTCGTCCGAGACATGAAGAACCCAGGGCAGAAAATCGGTAATAATGTGTGGTGCCACATTCCATATCCTGCGTGGGAAATCCTGCAAAGCATGCCGAGGAAATGTGCGGAGATCTTTCCCTACAACCCGGATTCCATTTCCGCCTCTTGGACCCGTGCATGCAAGTTCATAGGCATTGAGGACCTGCATTTCCATGACTTGAGGCATGAAGGCGTCAGCCGGCTCTTTGAAATGGAGTGGGACATCCCGCGGGTAGCCTCGGTCTCTGGTCACCGCGATTGGAACTCGATGCGACGTTACACGCACCTCAAGCGTCGCGGTGATGTTTGGCTGGAGTGGGAATGGATCGAGAGGATGATCAAGTCGCCTGTAGAGCTAGGCTCGAGGGTCGCGGTCAACGTCGCGCCACGGCGAAAGCACCGTTGAGTTGACGGCACTCTTTGAGCGCGGCTTCTCGTTGCTCATCCAAATAGTTGGCCAGGTCTGTAATGTGGATGCCTTTGGCGCTCTTTTGGCTTGGCTCCAAGCGAGTAATGGGGATCTTGATTTGCCCTGCCAGTACCTTGCGTTGGAACATCTCTATCGTGAGATGGGTGAAGTAGTCAGCACAGACGGCGCTCAGCGGGATGATAGCTTTGCCTTCGTATTGAGCCATTAGCAGGAAAACGGTGTTCATCCTTGGTCTCCTAATGTGGGGCGCTCGGGCTGGGGCGCTATTCACATTGACCGTTTTTGCCTGCTGGGAAGCCCGAAAATACGACGCGGGCTGACTCGAATTTTGAGCGAAGGACACTATGGAAGGTATTGGCGTTGGCTAGACGAAGCGCTGCTACGGAGAATTTATGTCCACCCTCGGCAGTAGCGTGAAACTCTCTATCCCTAGTATGGGGTGCAAGGGGTCGAGTGTTCGAATCACTCCGTCCCGACCATTTATTCTGAAGACATCCAAGAGCTTAGCCGTTATTGGATTTTTTTATGTCCAAGATTTTCTCCCCGCTCACGTTTTTGCCCCCACTTTTTGCCCCACCCAGATTTTCCTCCGTTCTAACGGCCCATCAACGTATGTCCAAACTTGCTCTGGAATCAACGCCAGTGGGTGCAAGTACTTTGCTGACGTAATGGAATAGCGCATCTACATCACGCCAGACGTGGGTGTGTATGTAGTGAACTAATGAGACCTGACATCGCCGGCTGTGCGAGGTTGATCAGGAGAGGGTCGCAGGCCAGGCTGATGCCGATACGCAAGCCTTGATCA
Source organism: Pseudomonas sp. GW821-FHT01A09 (assembly GCF_058986725.1). Lineage (NCBI taxonomy): Bacteria > Pseudomonadati > Pseudomonadota > Gammaproteobacteria > Pseudomonadales > Pseudomonadaceae > Pseudomonas > Pseudomonas sp. GW821-FHT01A09. The sequence continues at coordinate 268,048 of NZ_JBYSWB010000002.1, read as the reverse complement.
GCGAGATAGCGCAGCTTTCCAAGGAACTAGGTTTCCTGATCGGCGCGGACAACTTCTATCGCAAGCTGAAAACCTTGATCGATGTGATGAGCTGGCTGCGCAGCGGATGAACCTTCCATATATAGGCCGACCCGGGGGCCGGATCACCGATTCACCCACCCGGGACACGCTAATTCACATTCACCGATGTGGGCAGATCAACTGCGGCGAACCCATTGCCCGTAATACCGACCCGGCTCATAGCGCACCCTAGACGCCCTTGCGCTGCGAATCCCCGCCCTTCGAAAATCAATTTGATACAGGCGGCTACCGTTCGTCGGGGACATACGTGCGATGGAGTCCGCTTATGCCTATTCAGAAGGGGAGCAAGATGCAACGCACACGGCGTGAGGCCGCTCGTGAAGCCCTATGTACCCCACGAACGCCCTAGCATTTTCGTTCTGACGAGCGCCAAATGGGCACCTCGTGAATGAACAGCTAAGCCGCCAGACCTGGCGATAGCAAAATGACACCAGCCCAGCTTCGTGTGCTGGACAAAATGCCACCATTTCGATACGCTGTTTCGAAGAATAAAGAGTGATACTCAGACGCTCATCAACTAGTTAGCGGTGCTACCTTAAACTTTATATTTGGAATGGAGTCCACGATGATGTTCGCTCAGACCTGTCTCTCCTTTTAGCGCATTTCTGCTGAGATCAATCTTGATCAGGGATTAGTTTCATGAGCCAACGGCTCAGAAAATTATCTACTGCAGGAACCAAAAATGGCTAACGGAAAAATCCTCAGGCAACTCTTCAAAGCCGGCACCCTAGGTGATCCAGCGGCGTTTCGCCTCGCATCCGAAGCGATCATTGAAGAAGAGCGCCAGAAGCAGCATCACCTGCTTGCTAACGATCTGGAACAGATCCTCTACGGTGGAGACCTGCACAACCAGTCTTCCCCGAGAAAACCAAAGTTTGAGTTCGACATTCCTACGGATAAAGAGCGTGGGCTCCCCCTGCTCGACATTCGTCCCCCCAAACGCTCACTGGAAGAAATCATCCTTCCAGAAACCAGCTCTGCAATGGTTGAAGAAATGCTAGAGGAGCATCGTCGCTCGGACATCCTGCGCAGCTACGGTATGAGGCCTTCGGGTAAGGTCATCTTCTTCGGCCCTCCTGGTTGCGGTAAAACGCTCGCAGCCGAAGTGGTGGCCTTTGAGCTGGATAGACCACTGGCGATTGTTCGCCTGGACGCGCTCGTTTCGTCGTTTTTGGGCGAGACGGCTGCCAACCTGCGCAAAGTCTTTGAATTCATTGCCGACCATTCGCTTGTCGTACTTTTCGATGAGTTTGATGCGATTGGTAAAGAACGTGGCGATAGTGCTGAGCACGGCGAGCTTCGTCGTGTAGTCAATGCGGTGCTGCAGATGATGGATGCCTACGACGGCAAAAGTTTGATCCTTGCTGCAACCAACCATGAGAGCATCCTGGACTCGGCCATCTGGCGTCGTTTTGATGAGGCGATCGAGTTCCCGCTTCCGAACCGCGCACAATTGACGATGTTACTTAAGCTCAAATTGAGGGGCATTCGGCGGCAGTTTGAATTGGACGACGACGAGCTGCTCGCAGAGTTTGAAGGGAAAAGCGGGGCCGACCTGGAGCGTGTGGTTCGCAGGGCCGTTAAAAGAATGATTTTGAGGGGCCAAGAATTCCTTACTATCAAAGAATTGCGCAGCGCTCTTGTTCGCGAAGGACTTCGAAAACATTAACCACCCAAATCAGGGATGATGTAATTGGCTACCTACAAACACCTCACGATCAATCGTGAGCAGCTTAGTAATGATCGTCGCACGAGACAAGCGCCTCCCCCGCGAAAGATTGATGACCTCAGAGGCCATGGGCAGAAGCTCAATCGCTATTTCGCGACCGCCAAAGCTGAAGTCCAAAATCAGAACGCCTCCCAAGACAGCGCCACTTATATCCTGAAAATTCGCTATGAGGGGGCATTAAACTTTAAGCACCTCAACATCCATGGCCTAGAGTTTGTAAGCCATGAGGGCAAGGAATTATGCGTTGTCTTCGCTACCGAAGAAGGTCTCGCCAAATTCCAGGAGCATCTGAACAAGTTGGGGGTTTCAGGCGAAAGCCTCACCTACAAACAGGTGCTGACCGCGATTGAGGGCATTGACAGCTGGTCTGCCGAGGATCGGATGAGTTGGGCACTTCAGAACAAAGGAATGCCCCAAACGCAGACATTCGGTCTCGATGTGGAGCTCTGGCCGTATCATACGGCCAACCATCCCGTCCGTCTCAGAACCCACACCAATTTCGAAGCCTGGCTGGCTGGCATCGGCGCGAGGCAAATTGATCGCATCAACCTGGACAGCCTCCTCATGTATCGGGTGGAGGTTAACCAGGAACAGGCCGATCAGTTACTGGATCATCGCGACGTCCGGCTGGTAGATCTCATTCCTCAGACTGGTATCAGTTTTCCCCAACTGGACCGTGATATCGCAGAGCTTCCGCTCAACATTCTCGCGCCCCACGCGGATGCTGCCCGAGTCTGCATCTTGGACAGCGGTATCAACACCAACCACCCGCTGCTGCGCTCCGCTATCGGTGAGAGCCACTCGTTTGTTCGTGGTCAGGATGAATTTGATGAGGCGGGCCACGGTACAGCGGTGGCAGGAATCGTGCTGTATGGCGACGTTGAAGCTTGCGATCAAAGCAACTACTGGCATCCCGCATTTTGGCTGTTCAACGCCAAAGTGATGCGCAAGTGTGAGCACTCAGACGAGGCAGTGTTTGATGAACACGCGGTCGAAACAACGCTCACCAATGCCATCGAACATTTCATTGACCTCGGCTGTAGGATTTTCAACCTGTCGCTAGGCAATTCAAACGCGCCCTACGACGGTATGCATGTCCGAGGACTGGCGTACATCCTCGATGTTCTTGCACGCAAACATAACGTCCTGTTTGTGGTGTCGACCGGAAACTTTCGCGGATCAATGGATCCGCCTGTTCCCGTGAACAGCTGGCGAGAAGAGTACCCGGAGTATCTCCTGAACTCGCAAAGCGTGATCATCGATCCAGCCCCGGCGCTGAACGTGTTGACGGTGGGAAGCGTTGCTCGCCACAACGCCACCGTGGATAGCCAGAAATACCCTGACATCCATCAGCTTTCGCCGGCTAGCGAATCACAGCCATCCCCTTTCACACGGCACGGCCCATCTGTGAAAGGCGCACTCAAACCTGAGCTGGTAGCACCTGGCGGCAATCTCGCTAGCCCGATGCGGCGCGATGGGGAGCAATGGGATCCCAGCACAAGAGGACTTGGCGTACTCACGCTCAATAATGCGTTTCAGGGCAACACCGTCTTCAAGGAAATCAGCGGAACGAGCTTTTCGGCCCCATACGTCACGCATTTGGCAGGGCGCTTGCTGAACGAATACCCTGAGGCGTCGGCGAATCTGCTTCGAGCCATGCTTGTCAATCACGCTTATTTCCCGACGGAAGTTGAATCAACCTTCACTGACGAAATGAAGAAGGCTTACCACAAGGATAAGGCGACTTGGCAGCGCGAAATTGCCCGAGACGTCGGTGGATATGGCCAGATCAGCGACAACGATCTTTTCCGATCTTCCGACCATTGCGTCGTGCTGATGTGTGAAGAAGCCATTGAGCGCGATTCCAGCCAATTCTATGAACTCCCTCTTCCTCCCTCATTCCTTCGCGCGTCACGCGGGCAGAGAGAGCTCAGCATCACCTTGGCTTACACGCCGGCTGTTCGAACAACCCGAATTGAGTACGTCGCCACTCAGATCAGCTATCGACTGGTAAAGGGGGATTCCCTGGAAGCGGTGCAGAAGTCCTTCAATCACGCCTACCAGAAGGACGAAGCGACTCGCAACGATGACATGACCGGAAATCGTGATATCTCGGCGCAGTTGCGCAGTAAAGGCACAGTTCAATCCTCACGGTGGACGTTCAAACAACGCAACCCCAAAGAAAAGTGGTTCGTCGTTGTCACCCGATCAGACAGAGACTGGAATCACCCCGATGTTCTGGACAAGGAACACTACGCACTCGTGGTGACTGTCGCCGATCGGGACAATGAAGAAGCGCAGCTTTACACACAAATTGAGACCGTCCTCGCTGCACAGGTTCAAGCACGCAATCAGGCAAAACTGGAGGCCCGTCAACGCGCAACTGGCTGAGTCGAGATTGGAGGCCCGAGAACGCGCCATGAGCCAAGTGCCGTATACGTTTCACACTGATACCTGCCCGTCGCCCAGACCAAAGCCAAAACCGGACACGTACAGGCTTCCGACTCTCGCAACGGTTAACGCATATATTGGCTGGATCGAGCACCGGTCAGGCAGTGTACAATTCGCCATCATGCCAATGCGCCAAGCTTAAACCTAGCTGTGCTGTCGATGGCGAATAGAACAGGATTGTCAGGGAACGAAATGAGGACACCAGAGGATCTGAAACTCGCAGCCGCAATATTGTGGCTTAACATTCATTCCGCTAGAGCCACTGATAGGATTGTGAGCTCTATTGGGGTCTATCGTGTCTGGCAAAACGCACCTGCCGACGAGTTTCAGAGCAAGCTTGTTTTCAGCTTAAAAACATCCAGCATGATGGTTCTAGAGCGTCTGTTAGCTCATCTGCAGGATCTCAGACTGAGCCCCGAGTCTGACGAGCTGCTGCTCCGGCTGAACAGCATGTCAGAAGCTCAGTTTTCCAGCTACGCCAGAACCCACAGCTTCAAACAGGTGGTGAGGGATTCCATCACATTGCCATCTGAGATGGTAGGCAGCTTGGGCATTGACGCCGCTGACACCCATCACTCCGAACGCAAAGCCGGTCGACCCACTGCAGTCCCAGAAACTCCAGGCATCCGTGTGAAACCTTTGAGCCAGATCCACCCGGCTCCGTTCACATCCCAAGGATTTGGAGTGACTGCGCCGGACGCTACGACCCATAGCGTCTTTTTTGGGACGGACAGGAACCATATCTCCAGCCACCTAAAATCCGAGTTTGGCGACGCGCGAAACGAAGCCGGCATCACCTATGGCGTCGCAGAGGTTTCGATCCCTCACGTCCATAGCGAAGGAAGCATCGAGCGCCCGAAAAAAAAATTCAGGCTCTTCGCAACAACTGAAAATCCCAACCTGCATATCGTCATCCACAAACTTAGCACCCGCACCCTACAGGACTGGATTGAGTCAGCGAAGATGACCGACGCTGATGGCCTGCTCTTCATACATGGCTTCAATGTCACCTTTGATGAGGCGCTTTGGCGCACCAGTCAGCTCTGTCATGACCTGAAGTTTGCCGGGCGCAAATTCTGTTACTCGTGGGCGTCTTGCGGCAGGGTTCTGAGTTATCCAACAGACGAGGCAACGATTGACTGGTCGGTGGCCCACCTTCGCGAGTTCCTGCACACCATCACCCAAAACCTCGGCCTGAGGCGGCTCCATATCATCGCGCACAGCATGGGGAATCGAGCTCTGCTTGCCGTGCTTGAAACCTGGAAGCACGTGGAGGGAGAAACGCCGATCAGCCAGATAGTCCTGGCTGCTCCCGATGTAGATACGGGGCGTTTCAAGCAAATCGCCAAGGTGTTTGGCCATTATGATCAGGTAACGCTGTACGCCTCGCGCGACGATAGGGCCATCCAAGTCTCCAGGGCTGTCAAATCACTGCCCAGGGCAGGAGATGCCAATCCCCCCATTGTCATGACAGGGCTGTCGACGGTCGATGTCACAGCCGTCGCCGGCGAGTTGTTCGGGCTTGGGCATAGCTACATCGCCGCCACCTCCCCCGTGTTCCGTGACCTGTATTACATTATCCAGGAGGGGCTGGCTCCGGAAAAGCGAGCCGGGGTTCGCAAATGCGATGACGGGTATTACATACTCAGCTAGCGAAGCTCCGATCAACTTGCCGCGCAGCGATGGCAGGCCGTAATTCACCAGGCACGCAGCGCTATTCCCTCAAAACGGCGTAACGAAGTGTGCAAAACTGCATCTCTGAACTCGTAAAAATAGGGCGGCTCGAGTTTATGCAGATGACACCCGATCCTCAGCTATCGGTCAATCTAAGAAATGGGTTGTTACTCAGCCTGTTTGTACTGAGTTCTAGCGGGTCTTTTATCAAGTAACCGTTCAATTTTCCGCGCTTTCGGGGACCTTGTACATGGCAGGCCCAGATGTTCTCGCCGTTTGGCCTGCGCCGGTGAATGTTCATTTTCTCAAAGCTTTTCTGCACCCTTGGCCAGTCTTGTGTACTGTCGATATGAACTCCTTGCTCCTGACACTCCATGGCGTAGCGTTGGAATATACCCGGGGTTACCAGGAAGTAAGTGCCGTCGACGGTGTGCACCTTGGCTCTGCTGTCATTGATGATCAGCGCATGGCTCTGCAGACCTGCCCGCAACCACTCTAGGAAACGTTTGCCGAGATCGTTGTTGTTTTGCTCCTCGGCCATCGGCGTTTTGGACAGCACGGCACTTTGATCGAGATCGGGCGTCTCGAACAGCTCCAGTAGCGGCCCTAGATAGTCACTGTAATCTGCTTCGGGATAAATTTCCGATGGATCCGAACTTCGTTGACTGTGTGGCGGGGAATGGCTGGCTGCGGGTAGGGAGGGGCTGTAAGCGGCAATTGATGCCGGTGGTTGAATGTGCACAGGCTCGATATCGACGATGGGGGCTACCGTACCGACAAATTCCGGTGGCCTGGTTTCATCTGCCCAAATGAGTGGTGGCTGCAGTCGCAAGAAGGTGAATTGTTGCTGCCAATCACCGTCGACGACAGTGGCCTTCCAAACTGCCTTACCTTCGCTGTTAGCCTCTACCATCCCGTGGGACTGCAATTCGTCGAACAGCGCAATGTTGGATGACGGCACACCATCAATGGATTGAGCGAGCAAGTACACTCTAATTTTATCCGCAGCTACCTTACTGACCAGCCACAGTGCTTCGTCTGTCAGCCAACCTGCCGCACCGGCCTGGTTGAGCTTGAGCTCGTTCTTCACTAGGTGACGGAGTGCACTGAGTAAATGGTGCTGTAGTGACCGTACGGGGGCTTGCAACGCCTTTGCGGGATTGCCACCAATATTCTGTGCGGTGGAGATGCGATCAGCCTGGGTGACCAGCTCGCCGAGCACGCCGGCATGCTCGTACTGGCCGGCAAGCACGTAAAGCAGGCTGCACCAGGGCGTAGGGTAAGCGCTGAGCCAGTCCAGAATGTCCCGATCGAGAATCTGGGAGAAGACCAGGCCTGCAGCCGCATTATGCAGTTTGTAGTCGCGACCGGTGACATAGCGAAACCGGTAGGGATGTTCCAAGGGGCCATGCCACGGGTGCCACCCTTGGCCGGTGAGGTACTCCACCTCTAAGTCCACGGCCACCTTGCCAATGTCGTGCAGCAGTGCCCCATAGGCGATGGCTGCCGACCAGGCATCCGCTTGCACGGCCTGATCCTCGGGTGCGGCCGTGGCAGGGAGGAGGTGGGACTGACGCAACTTCAGCGCGGTGGCCACCAGTTCCAGGCCATGATCGAGCATGCCGCCGGTATAGGCGTGGTGATGGCTTTCACTGGCGGGGAGCAGTTGGACGTATTCGGCATAGCGTAACAGCGGCTGTCGGTAGAGCTGCTCGAACTGTTCCGTCGACAACGCGGTGTACTGCCAGATACGTTCCATCAGCCGTTGACGGTGTGGTTCAGCCAACAAATGGGTAGGAGGGTGCACCGGCGTCCAGCCTAACGGTACCCCATGACCAGGCTCTGACGGTACAGGGCCCTTTTTCCGTTCAAACAGCTTGCGCATCAAGTCTCCACCGTTTTGGCAGGGCAGGGCCTTTTTGGCTTTTCGCGGATAGGCCTCTTACCCTTGATCCCCGTTCCCTTCATCCATTGACTCTTTGCCATTCCCTTTAACATGCTGGCTCCTTACCTTTTTAGTGCTATATCGGTATGCATTCCGTCATTTTAAAAGTTGAACCACCTATGGGCGGCTGTTTCCTTCTCGGCGTAGAATCGTCCTATTCAGAAACATAAGGCGCAGTTGTGACGCTGAGTGATGCTACATTGATCCTGTTGCTGGCCGATCGCATTCACGGTACCGATGAGGCGATCCGGCCAGCCGCGAAGCGTTGCGTGAAGAAGTTGCCACGCAGCAAACGCGAACTGATCTATAAGGTGGTGGATAGCTCAGCGCCCCGTGAGCTAGTCGCGCACCTGTGTGCGACGCTTGATATCGAGTAACGTTAGGGTCGTATGCGGAGCCATCGCTACTAGTCACGAACGTGTTGTCTCAGGATTTGCTCCTAATCTGTAGATTGTTATTAATTAATTGAGTATGAGGATTCATCATGTCGAAGCTGGCAGAGTTCAAAGCGCTGGAAGCACAACTGGCGGCGCAGTTGCAGCAGCTGGACCAGATGAAAAATGATTCGGGCCTCAAGCGCGAAATCGAGTTCGAGACCAAGCTTCAGGAGCTGCTCGCCGAATACAACGTCGGTCTGAAGCAGGTGATCGCAATTCTGGATCCGCACTACCGTGCAGCCCCGGCTTCGTCGACCGCTTCGGCCGTCAAGTCGCGCAAACCGCGTGAGCTCAAGCGCTACAAGAACCCGCACATCGGCGAAGTGGTCGAGACCAAAGGCGGCAATCACCGCACCCTGAAAGCCTGGAAGCAGGAATTTGGTGGCGACACGGTCGAAAGCTGGCTGGAGTGATCCGGTAAGGCGCTCCTCTGAGGGCCACATGAGCGACAAAGCCCAGCAACGCTGGGCTTTGTTGTTTTCGTGACACTCATCCTTCATGCGCTTTGCGGCAGGTCCTCCTGTTTCCGGTGTTGCAGCTCAAGCAGAAAGTCCGCGGCATCACGGGCATGGCCGCTGGCGCGGAAGATCGCTCGCTTGTCGTCCTTGAGCAGTTTTAACCATGAGGCGATATAGCCCTCATGCCGCAGTTCTCCTTGGATGCCGGTCAGGGCGCATAGAAACGCTGCGCCCATCTCCGCCACCAATTCCTCGAAGGCATATTCGGTGGTACCAAAGCGGTGCTGTCCGACGATGCCTTCGCGTTTGAGCCTTGAATGGTGACCCGTCCAATGGGTCAATTCATGGAGCGCCGTGGCGTAGTAATCGCCTTCAGTGTTGAACTGCGGTTTGGTCGGCAACTGTATGCGGTCGGCGATCGGTTGATAGAACGCTTCATCACCAGGACGGTCATCAATCCGAGCCCCCGAGTCGATCAGCAGTTGCTCTGCCAGGTCGTGGTTCACGAACGGCGAGCCTTCATCGGGGGCGATGGTCTCAACATCCAGGTTCTCGACATTCTCGGTCTGCTCGATGTTGAACAGGCAATGCGTCTTCAGGATCGCGAATTGCACCTGTTTGGCATTGCCCTGTTCATCCAGAACCGGTTGGCCGGTGTCGTCCTGCTGCTCGCGGCTCATCGGTTTGTACAGCACGGCCAAGGTCGCATGTTCATCCTTGAGGATGTGTCCGCCGGCCTTGCGCGCCTGGTTGAAAGTGAGCCATCGATCCTGCGTGTAGCCCTTCAGGCGCGCTTCAGCCCACAGCAAGGGGATGTTGATGCCCGAGTAGGCGCGGCCAGTGACGGCGTTGACAGGGAAGGGCTGGAGCGCCCCGTGGTGCGCGGGTGACCACGGCTTGATCCAAGGAATGACTCCTTGATCGAGCGCGGTGACGATTTTCTGTGTGACGTCGAGGTAGATATCAGACATGGCGTTCTCCAGGATTGAAGAGGGAACGCCTCCCGCTCGGGAAGTGTTCCCGAGCGGGTGAGGGTGGTGCAGTCGGTCAGGCAGAGCCTGGGGGGGGGCAGTGATGCTCGTGGTCGAGGGTAATCAGCAACGCAGGGTGCCGTGCTGGCGAGTGGATGACTTGCAGCAGCAGGGAGAGCGCCCGCGGTGGTTGGTTTCCCGGGACCGGCAACAAGACGTCGAAGCCGATGCTGGATTCGTCAGGCCTCAGTTGATGCAGTTCCAGTGCGGTACGGATCAACGAGCTCAGCCTCTGCTCCTGCAGATCGCTTTGCTCGCGCGGTGGATCAAGCAGAACGGCTTGCTCCCAGGCTAGAGCGGAGCAGACGACCGAGGGGGCATGAGTGGTCTTCATGAGCATGGTGTGGCTTCCTGAAATGACCCTGCGCAGCTTCGTCCGCGAAGCCTTTCGCAGGATGATGAACAGATACGCGCGATGGGGAGGGGACCCCTGGACGCGGAGTGGGCAGTACCGTCAGCAGACGCGAAGGGTGAGTAAGCGCTCATCACCGCGGGGTGACCGTGCGAGCTTCCGAACGCGAATCGCACTTGGGATGAACCGGTCACCGGGTGACTCAACCTTGAAGGTTCGGGCTGTCTGGCTGCGGTTTGCAGCAGGGTGCAATCGAGTATTTAACGTTAAGCCGGGGGAGGGTCAACGCCATTGAGGCGAGACAAAGGGCCTGACGTTCTACCGGATTCCATCGGCGAACCTCGCCGGCATTTGGCCGACAAAAGGTCCATGTCCGCATAACCGCTTTAGGTGTTTGGTGCTGACCACCGATCAAAGAAAAGCCCCTCGAAAGAGGGGCTGAAAAACACGCTAGCGTTTTTTAGATGGCGTATTTTCCACCGCCAGGGTGATGTGTGTTTCGGTCGCTTCCAAGACCAGATCGCCGCCTGTTTCCCAAGCTCTGGCAAGGACGGCGTCCTGCGGGTCAAAGTACTCGGCGAAATCATCACCACCGAGTTCCGCGCGTGCTCTGCTCCACCAGTCGTCAAAGGCATCGACCTCTGGGTTACAGCCTACGGCATACGCCAGATGCTTGCGGGGGCCGTCGGCTACTTTCTCGCCGAACTCGGAGAGCAGGTACACGCCTTGATCCTTGGCTAGAACGATACGGCATTGATGGGTGCGCGCCTCGAGCAGAACCGCGCGCAAGTCGGAGCCGTTGAATTTCAACATGACGGATGTCCTCGATAGAGTCGCGAGGGCATCTGTCCCATGGAGGGAGAACATCCCTCGCATGGAGTGTGTGGTGTGATGTGGCATGGTCGTGGAAACGAGCCCACGGGGGGTGCAGTTAGCGTTCATCACCCGAAGGTGACCGTGCGAGCTACCGAACGCGGATCGCACTTGGGCTGGACCATCACAGGGGTGACTTAGCTTTACAGGTCCTGGCTATTTGGGATGCTGGCTGGCCAGCGCATTGCACCTCTTAGATATCCAGGATGATCCGACGCGTCAATGCTAATTCCCCGTGCCAGCCCGGGGTAGCGTCCACGGAGCTCTATATCGTTTCCCTCGGCTATGCAGACTGACGAGCGGTCAGACATGGACTGCGGTCCGGAGTAGTATTTTCATAACGAATTTTCGGATGGGGCAGATCCCATGGCCATTCAGCAATCGAGTACTTCGCGCGCAATTCCGGCTATTGCTCAAAGCGCCGGCAAGGTCGCAGCAAAGCTGATTCGCGTAACGAAGTGGCTGGAGGTTCGCGCACTTCAGTCGCCAACCCTCGGCTGTATACCGGTGCGGGTCAGAAAGTTGGCATTTGTACTTCTTAAGGTCACTGTCGTTTGTCTAGTCGCGAGCTTCGCAGTATCCGCGTCGGTATTTGTAATCGTATTGTTTGTACTTGCGGCTTTGCCAATCTCATCTGAGGAGGTCGGTCCTTCTATAGTTGATTCGGATCACCCCGATCACTATCTTCGTTATCCAGAGCTATATGATGAGTATGGATCGCTGAAATGAGAGTCTCGGATCCTCATTTCAGTTTTCTGACCGCCCCGGTTAACTGATTCGTTCCTTTGCTTGCCTGAACCTGCGCAGCATCCGAGCCTTTAGTCAGCATTCCCTGGATTCCGCTACCCACGTTGTATCCGGTCCAGCTCATGGCACCGAGAAACATCATGGGTAGCACTATAAACATCGCACCCATCACGTACTCGATCACCTGTGCAGTAACCGTCCCATCCATCACCCCGGATGTGGGAAGGGATAGCAGCACCTGATCCGTCGTCGAAACCTGATTGTACAGGGCATCAAGCATGCTCGAGTCGATCCACCTTGCAAGCTCCCACCAGAAGGTCAGCATGTGCAAGGTGAACAGCGCAAACGTCACCGTCATCACGGTTTTGAGCTGAAAGGTGCTGATCAAAAGCACTAGCGGAAGGCTTATGACCGTCCCCATGATCAGGAACGCTTGAATCATCGGTAGCGCCGAACGTAGTGCGTTCATCGCAGGGAAGTTGCTGAAGGATCCCAAGGCCAAACCAGTGTTGGTTGCCAGATTGTTAAGTCCCTGGTTCACGGAACCGCCACGCGCGCTTGCGCCATAGCTTTGATAGACCTGCCCGGGTGACATGGTCAGCGACTGTTGTTGCGGGCTCACAAGCTGGCGAAGCGTCGCGTCCTCTACTTCGCTTGCTGAGCTTCCCGAGAGCCATCCCTTCAGGGATGTCCATAGCGTCGCATCCACCTGGTTCACCAAGCGATCGCGAAGCCCGATTTCGGGGTCGCTCCACCATTCACGACACCTCGGGTAGCCTGCACCGTTGGGAAGACGAGCCAGGGAGGTGTCCCGTATGTCGTCATAGGGCCAATTCACCCGCGGCGTTCTCGACCGGTCGATGTCGTAATAACCTGCGGTGTTCACTAGGTAACTCGAGCCAATCCACGCAGCGTCGTAGCTTTGGGCCTTATCCAGATCCGGCCGGTTGGTAAACATCCTCGACCTGGAATAGCCGTAGCAATCACGGGTAAAGTCCGCGACCTCCTGGAGTAACACTTGGTCATCGATGCGCGTGGCATCGATATCCATGCGCATCTTGCGAATATCGGGGGCACAGGGAATCGATGCGGTAGCCGCAGCCGTCACCCCTTTACTCAGGGTATGCACTAGGAACCACCAAATCGGTACGGTGGCAGATTTATCGCCGATCGTATTAAACGTCGCGTCCCATGCGGTTTGTGCGGGAGTGGACAGCGATACACCGCAGCGCTGACTGTTCGACGCATCGAGTGTCATCGATGCCAAATTGATTGGCAGTATTGGCATGCAGCCAAACATCAGCGTGACATAGGCAAGCCACAATCGATTCTCTACCCGCGGGATTGAAAGCAGGCCCTTGTTGCCTTCGTCGGCGCCTTGCTGGCGCGCCGAGAGCCATTCCTGAAGGATGATGGCAGCAAACGGGGCCGCATAGAGGCCCGTATCGACCAGGGTGTTCCAGATCCCGTTGTTGATGATCCAGGCCAGTAACGACAGGTAGAACTCGAGATAGCTGTTGGTACTCATGGTCATGGCGTCACCCTTGGATACGATTGAGCTCAACGAGCAGGATGCTGACGAAACCCGCTAGGCCGGTGCGATCGAGCAATCGGCGCCGGGCAGGGTGTTGTTGTCGCTTCCGGTTCGCCCACCAGCCCGTGAATAGGGCGCTGTAAAGCAGTGCTCGGCCGATAGTCAGTCCGATCTCGAAACGCCTGGAGAACTCGCTCCAGCGGATGGCATCGCCAACGGTGCTCAATACGATCCATGCAATGAAGATGGCGCTTACGCAGGCTCCAATGGTGATGAGTACGGCGAGCAGCAGCGACCGAAGCGATGAGCGCATCACGGCCTCCCATGGGCTTTATCAGCTTGTTCCAGGCGGCCGGGTTCTGGATCACGCTGCTCTATGGTCCGAGAGCCCTCGGCCCCTCCCGCATGCCGATCGAGTACCAGGCTTGCGGTGTTGGTGGCCAGCGACTGTCGCACCTGCAGCTCTGTCTGCAGCATCTGCACTTCACGATCAAGTGCGGAGATGTTTTTCTGCAGGGAGTCTTGGGCCGGTGCGGCCGAAGCGACGTTAGGCTCGCGGCTGCCCGCGGCTAATGTGCGTTGGAGCAAGAGGGCTTCGTAGATCACCTTCGAGAGCGCCGTCTCACTGGCCAGCCGGCGCGCCAACACATCCTGGTCGGGATCGTCACGCAACCCCTCGATGACGCCGCGGGACACTGGCAACATCGGACTGGAGACTTTCGCGAGATTTTCAGGAGATGGGTCGGCGCTTCCGGTGAGCAGTTGTTGGAGGCCTTCCAGATGCTGTTCGTAGGTCTCCTGAATCAAGGGAGAAAGACCAGCACCCGCTGTGCTGCGCAAGGTCTCGCAGTCATCGCAGGTGGCCACTTCCGTTTCGCCCAGCACGCGCGTCGCCCATTCCGACGCTTGTTCTGGGGATGACCAAGTTTGGCAGATGGCTCCGCCGTGGCAGTCGTTCATGCTCGAGGTGTCCTCGACCGATCGGTTGTGCAGCAAGTTGTAGCCTGCCCTGACCACGTCGGCGGTGACATGAATGGCACTTTGCGTATGGCCGCCGGCGCGCTGTCCGCCGACCCAGCTCACCCCATTGTTGCCATTGCGGGTCTCGGTGTTGCGTACCGCCGTGACGGCGTCGCCGCCGCTCTGCTCCAGATTGCTCTGCATTTCCTGATTCTTGGCTAGTGCGCCCCAGCCCGCCTGATCGACTTTGTCGGCCATCTTTTCGGCCATGGCCTGACAGGTGAGTTTCGAGCGGTCAAAGTCGATTCGTCCCTGCATGACGCCGTTGCTGAGCAACTCATAAAGCCCTGGATTGGCGCGCTGAATGATCAGCGCCGGTAAGGACATGACCGCCTGGGTGGCGTTTTGGACGACGCTGCCCATGATCTGCTGGAACCCCTCGGTGGCGCCGTTGAGTTGGTTCTGCAAGGTGTTCGACAGGTTCATGTTGCCGCACATCATGTTGGCCCGCCACGAGACGCCCACCCCGAGACCACTCGGGCGAAAAAGCGAGGTCGGTGCGCCAGCTGCCGAGCCACCACCGACCGTGTACATCACGCGGTCGTCAATGATTTCACCCTGATTCCCCAGTCGATAGTCACCCTCAGCCGCATGCGCGGAACGCTCGACGCCAATGCCGGCACACCCAAGCACAGTCGAGAAAAACAGCCGCTGAGCGATCAAGCAAAGGTTCATGAGTCGCCTCCTTCGAAGTCGATACTGAACAGGAAGGTCTGTCCCTCGCGCTTACAGCAGCTGTATGGACGCCACAACGACCAGGCGTAGCCACCGTCTTCGCTCTGTAAGGCTTCGCTGGGGAAGATTGCGCAGGTCATTTGCAATTGCGGGTACAGCAACTGCCACTTGTGCGTGGTGATGTCGTTTTCTTGGATCGGCCCGGGAGGCCAATATCCGTCACGAGCGGTTGGCGTGAGTGGCAGGTAAACATGCGGCTGACCGCTTCGGGTGATGAAGTCGCCAGCGCGCTGGGCCATGACTGCCCCAGCCTTGAAGTCGTCGGGTTGCACCAGGAACCCTTGGCGTGGATAGACATTCCCCCACATCTCACCATTTGCCTGGCTGCCGACTTCGCGCATGCCAGGGACCAACGACTCGGGGTACACCGACTCCGGGATGCCGTAGCGCCAACCCAATGGATCCAGCGTGCTGAGGTAATAGGGCATGAAGGCGGTCGCGCCGCTTGGGCAGGCGTAACCGGACTGGGAGGCCAGTTGAGTCGCTGCTGCGCCGCCGGGATGACCGATGCCGTCGACATTTTTAAAACGGGGAAGATTGTCGCGGAGTGGATTGGGTGTTATCAGATTTCCGCCGCCCTCGGAGCCGGCTATCGGACTCGAAAGCGCCGCGAGCTCGGTCCAAGGGCTGCCCCCGGTATCGGCATAGCTCGACACCACCAGCTCGGGAATGAAATGTCTCACTTTGGTGGACGTGCGGACTTCGCAGCCAAAGTTCGTACAGAACAGCCAGAAGCAGATTCCGACGACGCGGTACTCCAGGCATTGCAGCGATGCCACAGACGAAGTAATTCCTGCAGTTGCAAGCGCAACGGCCCTACTGCTAAAGGCGAGCAGTAGTAACGCGCTGGCTTGGCCGAGTGCACCGCGGCTTCGGAGTTTTGTCTTTAGAGCAGGCGGAGCGTGCATTGGCTGACATCCTCAACAGCGGGTGTTGAAAGGCGTTAGCATCGTCGGAGGTTGAGCACAGAGAAGGTTTTAAATTGAAAACGCGGACCCCGATTATCCGGGGAGAGATGCTCGTTGGACGTCGCGGCACAGAATTACTGAACCAGCTTAACTCCAGCCTCCATGTTTATGCGGTACCGTTGTCAGCGGTCATCTGCTGCAGAACGCCCTCAAGTCGACGTTGGACGGATTACCTACGCGATGAGGATGTCGCCAGAGCCTGCTTCCGGCTGGTTGAATTCTCAGCCAATAGCGGCCGGCCGGATATTTAAGCCAATCAAGCGTTCATAATGTCAATAGGGAACTTGTTATCCCTTTGAAACATGCTCAGCGAGCGCGTCAGGATGAGTTGGTCCATGTCTAATGATGGCCAATTTTCCCACAGTTGTGGCTAGGCAGCGTCGGCTGAATGAGCCAAGCTGAAGCGACCATCCAGCACAAGGATTTGCGGAAATGCGCGTCATAAATCTGAAGATTGAGAATTTTCGTGGTGTGAAGTCGGCTGACCTTACGTTTGACAGGCACACCCTGTTGGTAGGGGGAAACAACGTCGGGAAGAGTACGATTTGCGAAGCCTTGGATCTAGTTCTAAGCCCCGACAGGCTATCCCGCTTTCCCCCGGTTCAAGAATTTGACTTTTACAATGCCTCGTACTTGGATGCTGACGGGGCCATCCCTGTAAAGATCAAGATCGAAGTCATGCTGATAGACCTCAGTGGCGAGGTTGAGCGCACCTGTGGTGCTCATACGGAGCTGTGGCATGTCAAGGAGCAACGCCTGCTGGAGGCTGGTGAGGTGGATGCCGCCGCGCCTCCTGAGGTTATTCGATGCCTGCGCATTGAAACCCAAGCCTTCTACAACCCGGGGGAGGATGAGTTCGAGGCGGACACGTTCTTCTCATACAGCCCCAGCCTCGATGACGGGGAGCTTCAGCGCGTAAAGAAAACGGTGAAGCGGCTGTTTGGATTCATCTATCTCCGGACCTTGCGCACAGGTTCACGTGCTCTCAGTCTTGAACGTGGTTCTCTGCTCGACCTGATCCTCCGGTTGCGAGGCGTACGCACGGGTCTATGGGAAAAGTCCATCAAGCGGCTTCGGGAGCTTGATCCTCCAATTGATTCTGATGCTGCTGACCTTAGACCAGTACTGGATTCGATTGAGGAAAGGCTTGCTCAGTATATATCTGTAGGTGGCGCTGGGAACGTGACCCAGTTGTTCGTTTCGCAGCTGACGAGGGAGCACCTGCGCAAGACGATGTCATTCTTTCTTTCAATTACTGCTGACCAAAAGCCAGTCCCTTTCCAGCATGTAGGGACAGGTACGCTGAACACTCTTGTACTTGCACTGCTGTCATTCATTGCCGAGGTGAAAAAGGACAACGTGATTTTCGCTATGGAAGAGCCTGAGATAGCCCTGCCACCGCATACGCAGCGCCGAATTGCGAAGTACCTATTGGAAGAGACAACTCAGTGCTTTGTGACGTCGCATTCGCCATATGTGATTGAGCGATTTGATCCCTCACAGATCATCATCCTGCGGCGTAATGGTGAGGCAAAGGTGGATTCGACGACCGTAGCATCCGGCACCACGCTGAAAGGCAAGATGTACAAGCGCCATGCGCGCCGTGGACTGGCGGAAGCGATGCTGGGCCCTGGGGTGATTGTTGCGGAGGGGATCACTGAGCACAGTGCCTTGGTTGCAGTCGCTGAAAAGATGGAGCAGGCCAACCCGGATCTGTTCGCCTTGGACCTAGCAGGCATCACAATTTTCCCGGTTGAGGGCGACGGTTCGCTGCCTAATTTCGGTGCTTTTTTCAAGGCTCTCGGGCTCCGAACGTACGCGTTCTATGACTACAAGCCACGCAAGGCAGAGGAAAATCAGAAGTTTGCTGAAGCCTTTGATTTCCGAAACGAGATTCCCTACCCAAACATCGAGCAGCTCCTGGTAACTCAGACACCAGTCGAGCAACAGTGGACATTCCTGTCCGCCCTTCGTGATTCTGGTGATCAGGGGAATATTGGCATTCCTGCCGAGCGCCCTGACGACAAGGGAGTTAAGGACAACATGCTCAAAGCGCTCAAGAGCAATAAGGGGAATGGATATGCAGCCCGGTTGCTGGACCTTTGCGAGCTGCACGAGCTCCCCACTGGCATTACAGATTTCCTAGCGCGCGTTTACAACGACTTTCCTAAACCTGTTCTCGCCGCTCCGCCTGGCGATGAACCAGCTAAAGAGGAAGATGAAGAAGACTTGGTAGACCTCCTATGATTATCTGCGAGCAGCGTCAGACGATTCTGGATGAGAATGGCCACCTCCTTATTGTCGGGGGACCTGGCAGCGGGAAGACCACCATCGCCCTTTACAAGGCCACGAAGATTATTGCTGCTGGATTGAAGCCGGGGCAGTCGATACTCTTTCTCAGTTTTTCTCGGGCTGCGGTGGCACGGGTTGCAGAGGCGTCGAGTCTGCTAGTCGATAAGACGGTACGTTCGCAACTCAGTCTCCAGACCTTCCATTCCTTCTGCTGGTCATTGCTCAAAAGCCATGGCTACCTGCTTGGCTCACCGAAGGGTAAGCTCAAGATCCTGCTGCCTCAAGATGAAAAGGCGTTGTCCGGTGGTGTGAAAGCGCCGAAGAAAGGAGAGCAGGGGACAGCCGAGTGGCTCGCGTGGCAAACCGAGCGGGAGCGGCTATTCGCGGAAGACGGGCAAATTTGTTTTGACTGGTTTGCCCCGAAATCCGGTGAACTGCTCGAAAGGTGTCAGCTGCTCCGTGAGCTGGTAGCTGACATTCATCCTGTGATCATTGTTGATGAGGCTCAAGACACCGGCAATGCGGCTTGGGGCTGCATTGAGAAACTGGCCGACCTCTGCCAAATCATTTGCCTGGCTGATCTTGATCAGCAGATTTTTGACCACTTGGAAGGTGTAGGTCCGGAGCGAATCGAGAAAATCAAAGAGGCTTTAGCACCCGTTTTCGTGGATCTTGGCTCTGACAACAATCGCAGCCCTGGGACAGACATCGCTGCGTTCGGCAATGACATCTTGGCGAAGACGCCGAGTAGAGCCTCATATACCGGTGTTGGTCGCATGCTATACGACCCAAAAAAGGAACCAGTTCAGTGGATACGTGTAGCGCTCGGTCGATTTTTCAGTGGCGCTAAAGCTGATGGTCTGAAATTAGAAAACTTGGTCATCCTCGCAACCACCGGCAGTGGCGTCGCCAAAATTTCAGCCGCCTTAAACGGGGGCGCCAAGCCTATTCCCCACAAAGTGTTGTTCGACGAGGCCGGGGTTCTGCTTTCGGCCAGATTGGCCGCATTCCTTCTGGAGCCCAAGCTTCTTGAGCGGCGTGCAGCTGATATCGCAACCTGCCTCGAATTGCTTTCCTCAATCAGGCGTGCGGATGGAAGTGCTACGGCGATCAAGCAGGCAGCAACCTACCTGATGTGGAGTGCCAACATCGGAGCAGGTAAGCCCCCAAAGACCAATCTCGCGAAGAGCGCAGAAGCACTTATCAATGGTGCTGCTGACCTGGTGCTTACCGGTGATCCTGGCAGGGATTGGATTCAGATCAAAGCGCTGCTCTACCGGACCGGCGTTACTGAGTTCAAACAGGTCGCAGGAGCCCTCGACTATTTGATCGCTTTCAATCGTGGCAAGCGAATCAGTGCGAACCTGTCTGAGATGTGGATGACGTCTGGTGCGTACACCAAAGCCCGTCAGGGGCTGGATAACGCACTGGTGCTGGACCAGTTGCTGGCGGACGGGAACGATACCGGAGGCATACATGTCATGACGATCCACAAATCGAAGGGGAAGCAGTTTGATGCGGTGATCCTGGTTCGCGAAAGCATCAGGCAAGGCGCCAGGGAGTTTCGCTCCTCATTGGTCTGGAGAGGTGATCCACCACCATACGACCGCAGCCGGAAAATCCTTCGCGTTGGGGTTACCCGTGCACGACGTTACGTTCTGATGCTGGAACCGGCATTTCCAGCATGTCCTATTATGTCCGGCTTCAAATTGTGAGGAAGATACGGACACCTTCTAGCCCTGTCGTTACTGAAGCTCACACGGTTTCGCAGGATCATGACATCGGCATGCTGGAAGCATGCACAAGCGTCTAGTCCTGGCCGATAGCCGTGTGTTGCAATCGTCGATGAAGCGCCCTCGATTTTTTACCAGTACTAACCCGGCCGCTAATAGATACCCCGCGCTGTATCGATTTTCCCAGCGACGCGGATGGCTGCGGTAAGTTCGGAGCAGTGCATGGCCTGCATTTCCTGCCAACGCTGCGCCTTTTCCTCCGGCTCCGTCATAGCTAACGCCAAGTACAAGCTCGGTGGGACTACACGAAATAGAGTCTCGACTTTCTTCGATAAGATGACGCCTTCGGTGTACTTGCCGGACGCTTTACTTGCGGTTAGCAAGAGCGCTTTCTGTGCGGGCGTAAGTTTCTTGAAGCGCGCGATCTCCTCAATTTCAGCCGGTGGCATGTTTAGGCATACCCACCATTCGATCATGTTGAGCATGGTCTGAGCGGCATTTGGAAAGTCTGCGAGATTCTGTGTGGCGAGCCAGAACCAGGCCCCAAGCTTGCGCCACATTTTGGTCCCCTTCACCACGAATGGGGCGAGAAGGGGATTCTTGGTAATGATGTGCCCCTCGTCAGTCACCATGATGATTGGGCGGCCAAGATATTGGTCACGCTCGGCGAGGTTGTTCACCGTGTTCATCAGACTGATGTAGCTGATCGACATCTGTGCCTCGTATCCCTCTCGGGCATAGGTCGCGAGGTCGACGATGGTCACATCGCTCTCGGGCCACGGTGTGCCTTCGCGGTCAAACAGCTCACCTTCGAATCCCTGGCAGAACAGATCGATGGATTCAGCCATTTCCTGAGCTCGGTCACGGCGTTTATCAGGCAAGTGTGCGTTGCCGGCCACATGCTGCAGTGCATCACGGATATGTCTCGTTCTGACAGGTGTTCGGGTGACTTGGCAAGCCCTCGCTGCATCCAGAATGCATTCACGGATAAGACTGCGATCGGCGCGGGTGAGCCGAGCATCTTCTTTGGCTTCACCGCCAGTGATCATTAGCCGCGCGGTGATCTCCAGTTCGCCCAGGACATCGCGTTGTTCATCACTGTCATCCTCAGCTTCGTCCAGATCTTCAACTGCCAGAGAGGCTACTTTGTGCGGTTCATCGACCAGACGCCGCGCATCAGCGAAAGGCGCCAGGCTGACGCCGGTACCAGGCTTGAGCTGTATCTTGTTGACCGATAGGCCGAGCGTCGCAAAGTAATCACCCTGCAGCCCAAAGGAATTGCCCGCCTCAACGATGAACAGCCGCGGACGGTAGATCGCCATGACCTGCATCAGCAGCGAGACGAGAGTGGCCGACTTACCAGAGCCAGTGGGACCGAACAATAGCAGGTGCGCGTTCATGGCACGGTCGTGGCGTGACAGCGGGTCCACGGTCAGTGGTGCGCCGCCACGATTGAAGAAGCTCATGCCGGGGTTGCCGGTACCAATGCTACGGCCCCACAGGGGCAGCAGATTGGCCAGGTGCTGGGCAAACATCAGTCGGGTATACCAATTGCGTTTGTCCTGGATGGGGTTATAGGTCATGGGCAGCCAGCGCAGATAGCTGTTACAGGCGGCCACCTCGTCACCTTCGCGCACAGGTTGAAGCCCAGCCGCCAGTAAGACGTTGGCCGCCTGAATTGATCGCTGATGCAGTTCGCGATCGTCTTTACCTCGAAGGTAGAGCGCCAGCGTTCCTCGGTAGAGTTTATGTTGCCGCCCGATGATCGCACGCGCTTGTTCAACGTCCTGTCGGGTCTGAGTGGAGGCGAGGTTCTCGCCAATGGCCTTGTGGGACAGGCGATTGAGTTGTTCCTCGAGCACGTCCTGCGGCGTCACCACCATGGTCAAACTCATGATGGTGTCGTCGGGCAATTGATCGAAGAGCGCGTTCAAGGCCTCACCCTTGCGAGTCTCACCAGTGACCTGGCCGATGTGTGGCGGCTTGCGAAGTTTGTCCACCACCATCACCCGGTGCGGCTGATTGTCGAAGTACCATCGTCCGTGATTCACATCGGACCGAGGTTCGTTGTAGAACAGTCGCTCAGTGAAGTCATGATCGAAGGGCAATTCTAGGGATTCGCCGTCAGACGTCTCGGGATAGGGGACACGGGCGTAGAAGTCAGCGGGCGCCTCATCGGTAAGCGTCGGTGCGGGATTGAACCAAGGCAGAAGCCAGGCGTAGAAAGCTTTACCGTCCACACGCCGTGGTGCAACACCGCAGGCCTGCAGTGATGCAGATATGCGCTCGCAGGCGCGCTCCAGAGATGCGACCGGCGACCCTGCGTCTTCGTCTGAGCTCTGCACGCGGCGATAGATCACCAAGCGAACGCGACGATTGCTGCCACGCCATGGCAGGTGCGAGACAACCGTGTCCTCGAACAATCCTCCAGGTTTGGCAATGGCCTTGAGATGTTGCCGGGTCAGTTCAAGGTAGGCTTCAGTGAAGGCGGTTCCGCGGGCACTCGGCTGGATGTAATCCGACAGCCTTTGCAGGTACGGCGAGAAGTCGCTGTCGTCCTGGCAAAAGAACTGCACCACCCATGGCGCACGATCCAATTCCTCGAAGCTGTCCTGCAGGGCATCTTCGAGGGCATCACGCGCGGTCATCAGCCATTCTGGTTCTCGCCCCTCTGTGCCAATGGGAGTCAGTTCGAACGCGGCACCGACGGAACGGTTGTCGTCGAGCAAAAAGCATTGGCTTTCCTCCAGGTATTCCACCCAGGGAAGATGATCCGTGAAGCTGGGATTAGCATCATAGAACTTTGACTCGTCGCCCTGGGTGGCGCGGCGACGTCGATCATCGCGCCAGGGCTTCCAGAAGGGCCGAGCACCCGCTTGATCCTCCGCCATCACAGGTCATCCACGCGTTCGCCAGGCTGCGCATACTGCACCGTCCGATAGAGCGGAAACACCGTCGAGTACCCTGGCACCGGCGCCTGCTCGGAGCCGCTCAGGTGCGGATAGACATAGAGCACGAGGTCCGGATTAGGCAGTCGAGGGAACAAATTATGAATCTCGGTTTTAGCCGTGCGGGTGTAACTGGCCTGCTCACCGGCATTTGAGGAAGGATCCACCAGCGGGCGTCTTAGCGCGCTGCGTGCATCGAACAACTGCTGCTGGGTGCCGACAGATCCAGCACTGTTCCAGATATCCATCATGGTCTGCTCTCCGTGGGGCAGCATGGCTTCCTTGTCGGTAGAGCAGCCAGCCAAAAATACCAGCAGCAGGCTAGTCGAGATCCAGTGACGAAACCGATGTGCTTTCATGGTTCACCCTCCGGCCCTTGGGCTCGTAGTCGATTGCGATCTCATGGTCCAGGTGCAGCGCCACCTTGGCCGACGGCGGCACATAAACCGCGGCAAAGGCTTCGCCATAGAGCTTGTTGACCCACTCGCGAATATCGCTGATGCCGCCGCTGAGCACCGAGTTCAAAGCGCTGTTGCCGTTGCTCTGAGACATGCCCAGCGCCGTGTTGCCTGAACTGATCACGCTGGTGCTGTTCTGCTCATTGCTCAGCACCGAGGCCAGTCCGGCGCCGGCGGCGGTGATCAGGCTCTGGCTGCCCAGATATTGCTGCGCGTTGGAGCGGCGCTCGCCGGCGATGCAGGGGATACCATAAGGATCCGAGAGAAAGCCCAGGCCGCCGCGGATTTTTTCGGTGCTGCTGGACTGTGTAGCGGCCGTATTGCGGTTGACCACTGCTTGCGGCTGCGGGACGGTGCGCACGGTGCCGTCTTGAAAGACGAAAGTGATCGATTCGACTTGGCCGCGTACGCATGACAGGGTCCAATCACCTGAAGCCGTGCCGCTCATGACCGCTCCTGCCACGTCGGGCAGATCGATGCCGTTGGCGGTGAGATTCTCCGGACCGACCAGCACCTTGAAGGGGTAGGGGTCGTTGACGGTACCGTCCACTGGCACCCGGCCGATCAGTGCGGTCATCGCCACCGATCCCATGAGGGTCGAGTTTTCGGGAATGGTGTAGACGGGGCGGGCACCCTCAGTGCGGTCGGTCTTGCCGTCCAGGTCGCGCTCGCCCTTCGAGGTGGCGCGGAGTTGTTTTTGGCCACGATCGATGGCGTTGTCTTTCAACCCGTCGAGCTTGAACTGCGAGGGAAGGTTGGACAGCGCAGTCGAGCCTTCGCCGGGCTTGGCGGAAGCGGCTCTGTCCGAGGGTTCGACCCAGCGCATGGCATCGTTCTCGCTGACCGCTGACTTGAATCGGTCCCCATCGCCGGGTTCCAGGCCGAATCCCACTGGCAGATCATCGTTCTTTCCCCCCAATCCGGAGAGTTGATCCTTCAACTGGGACAACAAGGACTTGGCCTCGCGGTTGTCCTGCTCGGCTTTCTGGCGTGCCGCATCGGCTTGCTTGCGCTCCTCGCTGACCTGCTGCGTCACGCTGCCGAATGCTGATTGAATACGGGTATCGATGCTCCCTTCGCGTGTGCGCAGACGATTGTTCTCCGATTGCAGGGAATCGTTGCTTTTCTTCAGTGACAGCATCTCGGTGCGCATCGCTTTGACCTGTCCCACCAGCGTTGCGACCGTGTCGCGGGGGGTGTCACCGGCGATGCCCAAGGACTTCGCTTGGTCGGCGGTCAGTTGCACCGGCTCCGCTTCCGCTGAGACGGTAGAGCTAGAGGTTGGGGCATCGCTGACCCAAGAGCGGAGAATAATCAGCACCACGGCCACCAGGGCGCCTGGTACGAGCCACTTAAGCAGTGCGTTAGCCTTCATGGTCGTCACCTACAGGCGGGGTCGGTGGCAGCAGAACGGCTTGATCCAGGCCACTGCCGCGCGTAATCAGATAGGCGACGGTGGTGTCTTCGGCGGTCCCGGATCGACCCAGTGTCGAGTGTTGGAAAGCAGCACCGAACAATTCAGCTTGCAGTTCGCGAGGATCCAGCTCAATAACCTGAAGGCTTAGATTCTTGATCTTCACGGCGGTTACCCAGAAGTCATCGAGTCGCCAGGCGGACAGCGGGGTGATCGCAACGTGTTGGGTGGGAAGCAAATGGCGCAAGTCGGTGGGGACCTTCAACGCCATACGTCGAACGCCGGGAAGCGGTTCGACTGTGCGCAAGGGCGCATACAAGTTTTGGGCGGCGTAACGGGTCAGGGCGACGGGAACGGGCGTACGCTGCGGTGGACGTTCGGATCTACCTGTTCCACCGGCTTCAGTGGTCGAAGATGTGGTCGCGATTTGAATAGGTTCCAAAGCGCGCTCGCCGGGTTGAGCGTCCACATCCAGCAAAATGATTTCGCCGGTGCTGATCGATTGCAGTTGGAGCCGCGTTGGCCCGATCAAGTCAGACGGCAGCAGATACACCGTGCCTCCGATCGACTGCACTCGCAGCTTGCCGGCAATGCCCCCCGGCATGCCGACTCGGACGTCCTGGTCGACAAAGATAATGCGTTCCTGTCCAACGATCAGGGGTACGGCGATCGGTAGGCGGTCCCATTGTTTGACCTCGACGGCCTGGGCGCCAGTGCTGATCCCCAGGCACAGCGCTAGCAGAGTGCGCCACGAATGTGGGTTCATGAATCACCTCCCGGCAATATCAGCTTCTGTGGTGTACCTTGGTAGCAGTCGAGCGCCAGGCCCCATTTGTTCCGTTCGGGATCAATGTCAAAGCGGATGACCCGCAATGGATAACGCACCACAACGCGCTTTACCGGTTCCGCGGCGTAATACTCGTCGGCGTTTAGATCCAGTTTCACCAACCAGGAATCTGCGTCGAGTTGGGCGACCCGCAACTCGGGGTCGTCGCTGTACCCGCGGCCAAGTACTTCATAAACCCCCCGCACTCGATCGCGCAGTTCGCCGGCGGCCTTGCGAAACTCGAAGTCGCCTTCCAGGAACGTTCTGCACGAAGGTGTCAGGTAGGACTGCAAGGCATAGATGGCGCGTTGATAATCAGCTTCACCATCCGTGGGCCAACGGTTGAGCTGGCCGAAGATGTACAGCGCAAACGAGTAGATGTTCTCGGGAGGCACGTCCCACCATTTGCGCGTGCTGCCTGAGCGCAGGTCCGGTGGCACATGTACCGTCAGCGAGGTCGGCGCAGACTGCCAGCCATACCACAGGCCGGCGCACACGAGGGTCAGCGCAACCACCCCCATGCGTAGACTGATGATATGAGCCTGCTGGGCATCCACCTTGTTGCGGAATCGGCTCATGGTCTTGGTCCTCGCAGGCGGCGCGTACGACGAACCATCCAAGGGCCGGAATGGATTACCAGTGCCTCCTGGCCGATGTGCCAACGAACGGCCAACTGCCATTGCAGGTTGCGGTACAGCCAGGTCTCAGGGCGCGCACGCTTGGCGCGGCGCAGCAGGGTGCCGCTGACCAAGAGGATGATCGCCATGCCGACAATCATTCCCGTAGGCGCCATGGCGATCGACGACGTGACGATCGCCAGCGGCACGCCGAAAACAAGGCCGATCACTGCGCCGGCACCCAATGACACCCACATTTCGTCGTTGGTGAGCCCGCGCAGTACGGCAGGATCCCGGTTCAAACGCTCTGGCAGGAAGCTCAAGGTGCCATCTGCCAGGCGAGCGATATCGTCACTCATGTGGGCCTCACAGAATGGTGGCGGCTTTGTCGAGGAACCAGAGAATGATCACCACCAACAGAGCTCCGATCCCGACCACCGCGCCCAGATCCTTCCAGGTCTTGCGCTGGTTTTGCACGTCGGCGTAGACCGTCAGGGAGTGCCAGGCGACCCCCAGAAAGGCCAGTACGGCGATGAGCAGCCCGATCATGATGCCGCCGTCATAGGCGTAGTTCTTGATGGTCTCAATCAAGCCGCCGCCTTCGCCGCGAGAGGGCGCTTCCATGGCGGGCAACTCGGCCAACGCCATGCCTGGCCCTAGAATAAGGACCAAGCCGAAAGCCTGCTGCTTGGCTTGTGTGTAGCGGGATTTGATCAGCGCAGTGTTGAGGACGGTGGGGATCATGGCATTACCTCCAGGGCATCAGGACAACGTGAAAAACATCAGGACCAACAATGCGACGGACACCCGGGCGGCACTGCCGCCCAGTGCCCCGAAACTCACATGACCCACTGCCCAGCCTCGGTAGCCGGTCCACAACGCCCAGCTACACCAAAGCAGCGCGATCACCAGCGTCAGCGAAATCCAGAGCCCGGAGCTCAGCTGCGGGGTATAGCCGGCGGCGCCTTGGAAGGCGGCGGTTTGTGCATCGCTCATGCTCATGGCGATGACTCGCGGGCGGGCTCGGTGGTGTAATCGCCGATCAGTTCGGTGGGATCGGCAGGTTGGGCACGGCGAGGGGATAGATAATCCTGGAGGCCTGCCTCGATACGCCGAAGGTCCTGGCGAAACCGGGGGTAATCAAATCGGTAGCGCGCAGTCGAGTTCGACGATTGGTCGGCACGCTGCGCGATCTGATTGATCGTTCGGATTTGCTGAATGATGAGGTCCAGTTCTGCGCGTTCATCGCCGGCATACGCCATCGCATTGAGGGATGCCAGAGTGGTTAGGCTGAGCAGATAGCTTCTAAGTTTCAGCACAGGCATAAGGCTCGTCTCAGTGGGTACTGAGCGAGAGCCTATGGGTTTTTAGTCACTGCAACCTTGAATAAAGTGAATAGGAGTAGCCCAAATAAGTTTTGAGTGATACGTCAGGGGGCAACATTGCATTGCGGTGTGCAGCCGTCAGGGTGGCTGGGGTCCTCAAGTGGAGGATAAGTTTATCCGAAGGGAATCCGTAGTGGCTGGTAGTCGTTATTAGTCTTTTGGTCTCAATGGTATAAAGAAAGGCAGCTCTTGCTCTATGTGTCCATGCCCGTCCGGTGCTCGAGGGATGAACTGGCCTTCTTTGCAATAGCCACCCAATACAGCCATCTGTCCGATCACTGCATACACTTGTTGCATGACCGCGCGCTTTGCTTTTGAGTCGTCATCAGTAAAGCATTTGGTGATAGGAGCCTTTAAGTCGAAGTCTAAAGTCGGTGGGGAAGAGTCAACGCACGCCACGTTTAGCATGCTTTGTGTCAATCCAATAGCGCCTTTGAAATTTGCTCCGGAAATGTTGGATTTGTCCAGCTTTGCATTGTTAAATTTTGCTCCGGAAAGGTTGGTGTTCTGTAGTTCCGTAAGAGTAAGGTCCGCATCTGTGAAGTCGGACTGAGATAGGTCTGATCGCGAAAATTCTGATCCGTTTAATGTGACATTTTTAAAGCTCGCCCATCTGACAATGGAGTCGGAGAAATCTGTAGAAAGCATATTTGAATTGTCAAATATCGCACTATCTGCTGTCACTCTCGCGTAAGATGAGGCGTTGAGCTCACTTTGTGAAAAGTCAGCCATATACAATTGCGATTCGAGGAATTTAGCCCCGGTTGCGTGCATTGATTGGCCATTAATTCGACTTAAATTTAGCTTTGACATATCCTGGCACCGAAGAGTGGCACCGCTGAGGTCCATCCCGTCTAGAGGGAGTTTCGCAGCTCTTATTGCAGATATCGATTCAGCGAATGTGGGAGGGAGCGAAGCGTTCCTGGCGGAATGGACTACTCTTAAGGATTTTTCCAATAACGTTTCCGAGTCTGGTTTGTAAAAAAACAAACCGGTAAACGCTGTACAGATAATCAATATACTAACCGCGCTGCCGATCTTTAGGTGATAGCTTCTTCTATTGCGGCGGGTCTCTTCATCTAGTAATGCTCTCACAGCGTTGATGGTGACGCACTTATTTTCTATGAGCCGAGAAGGAAGGCCTGCTGGAGATGTGATGGATGTGAGAATATCAAGTCCCGGTAGATCTAGGGTGCTAGCTTGTTCCACTCGTTGAAAAATGAGATTTCCTAGTTTTTGAAGTTTAGATATCGAGAGTCCATCAAGTAGGGGAAGGGAAAATAGGTCGGCTGCCAGGCCCTCACGAAAGTCCTCTAGACTACGTCCTTTGATGAACTCAAGTTTGAAGATTATGCTTCTGGTGATGCTTATGGTTTGCCCAATAGATTTGGACAGTTTTTCTAGTTCTTCTATGCTCGATAATGCTTCATCTTTATTGGTGGAGCTATCGATAGCTTCTCTGAGTGATACCAGGCTGATCTGTTGTTTGGGGCTTGGTGGTGAGGATTCTGATGGGATATATGGAGGTGTGTTAGAGTAGATAAAATAATTTTGTATGTGTCTGCCGAAATCATTTTCAAGTTTTCCAAATTTCGTAATGGCTTTTACAATTTCTTTATCGCGGAGTGTCCATTTTTTGGTGGACTCTCTGGTTTTTACTTGGAAAATATCATATTTTCCGCTATGGTTTACGCCTATGATATCGTCATGGTGTTCGAACCAAAATTCTTTATAGTTATCCCTTTTTAGCGCGTCGCAGATAAGCGTTACTCCCGCCGCAGTTTGATATGCGTAGGCCCTGCGTACTTCGGATGCAATATCCATCGAGATCGTCGGTTTTAATCCAAGCGGTATAGAGTTATATTTTAACTGGTTTTGTGAATTCAATGTGTGCTCTCCCATGAGAGCTAAAGTGTGAAGCTACTGCAGGTCAATTTCAACCCGCAACATCCCCCAGTGCGAGAAAAAAAAGTGCGCGCTAGCGCTTTGCGCTAATTGGTCTGGCTATCACAGGTATTTTTTAAAGGTCGAAGTTGTGACGGCCACCATGACGCCTAGCAGGGCAGCGCATGGTATGAATACCCATAGCGGGTTTACACTGGTCGGCAACGACAGATAGATAATCCAGGGCATAAACATCAGGGGAATGAGCGATCGCTTGGCCCGGTGATAGATAAAGCTGCTCTCACGGCCGGCGCCGAACTTTCTCAAGTCCCGGCGCATCAGTCCGTCGACCAGCCCCGTCAGCGTCGCGAGCAAAAACAGCGGTGTCGCTAACGTCAGCACCACCAGGCGCACCGCAAAAGTCATCGTCGTGTAGACCGCGGCGAGGATATAGTCCTTCGTGAGCACATACATGCCGCCGACCCACGCCCAGAAGCTATCGGATTGACCGATCTCGCCGGCGCGAGCATCCAGGTGCGCTAGCCCGGTTCGCTCGATGAGCCACTCCTCCAGAAGGGTTAAAACCTTCAGCGTCTCTGCACCCGGTTGCTCAACAATGAGCGAGTTCTTGAAGTGGCTGCTGAGCCACGCGAGCTCGCTGTCGAGCATCGCATAACTGTGGTGCCAGCCTTGCTCCGGCCAGAACCAGATCAGCCCTATGTATTCCATGATGATCGACGCCAGCAAGGACATGAAGAGCAGTCCGATGATTTTTAGCACGCCGGCAATGAACGACATGATCAGGCCAGGACGTTGCTGCGGTGGGGCCTGCCGCGGCGGATCGGCGCTCACGGTACTAGCCGCTTGCATAGGGACTGTGCAATACCGCTATCCACGTCGGCGTCCAGGCGGGGGTTGCTCTGGGTCATAGTCCACGGTCGGACCACCGCCGCTGGCGGTCCACCACTTGTTCGCGTGGGCGTTGTACGCCGCACGCATGCGGGTGGCAAGTTCCTGCAGGTCCTTGGGCATGGCATCGTCATCCGCCGGTTTAGGCAGGGGCATCCGCACCTTCCAGAGCTGTCCGCCTTCTTGGAAGGAAAACATTTGGCCCTTGGGCAGACTGACGATGTGCGCGGGTTCGATCAGCGGCACGGCAGTGGTGCTGACGCGATCCTGGGAGGACGAGGTGAAGTCGGTATGGGCATCGGGATCCGCGGTATCAGTGGCGCCCGAGACCAGGGTGCGTGTCTGCACATTGACCCGGGGCAGTTGGTGCGTGAGCAGCTCGGCGGTCGCGGTCTCGCGCACACGAAGCATTTGCAGCGTGTTGAAGTTGCCGATGACCTGACCGGCCTTGGCGCGATTGCCGATCCTGGCTTCGATATCGCTCAAGGTCTGGGTATAGGCTGTCACCTGGATACCGGCGCCACCGCCCTTGTTGATCAGCGGAATGAACTCATCGCCCATCAGCTCGTTGAACTCATCGGCGTGCAGATTGATCGGGAGTTTTTGCCCGGAGGCATCGGCGCCCGGCAGGCCATGGTCAACGCCATGTTTGTAGATATGACCCGCGACCGACACCAGGTCCGCGAACATGGAGTTGCCGACTGCCGCGGCCACTTCTGCGTCGGTGAGGGCATCCAGGCCGACGTAAACAATGCCTCGTTTGCGGATGATCTGCATCCAATCGAAGATCGGCCGCGGATCCTCGAGGTCGGTGTAGTTGGGGGCTAGCAACTGCGCGGTCTTGCCGCTGGTGAGCTTTTCCAGCAATGGCAGTAGGGAAGCCACGATCTTGTCGAAGTAGGTGCGGTCATAGCGTACCGCCGAGCGCAGACCATCCATGACCGGATCAAAGATGCGCTTGGCGGCCAGGTATTGCTCGATCGCTACCACACGCTTTTCGCGCCCGACCATGTGCCGCGGGACGTTCTTCTCATTGAGCTTGCCCTCGATTTCCACAATGGCTTCCCAGGCACTGGCATCATGCCGGGCAAAGAACTGCTGGGCGTATTCGATGAACAAGGCGTCGATGTTCACCACGTGTCGCTGGATCAGCAGATAGTCAGGCCGGCGACCCAGCTCGACCAGCGCGCGGGCGATGATGTTGACGAAGCGCCAGGCAAATTCGCGAAACGCCGCCGAGTTGCCTTCGCCGCTCAGTTGGCCGGCAATGCGGGTGGCCACCTCTGAGATGCGGCCGAAACGACCGACTGCGTTGTAACGCGCGGAGATGTCGGGCCAGCCCAGGTGAAAGACATAGAATTCCTTTTCACGACCGGCCCTGCGCGACTCGACGTACATGCGCTTGAGCAGATCGGCATCGCCCTTGGGATCGAACACGATCACCACCTCGGGCGCTTTCCGGTGGATATCCTGGGTGATGTACACCTCTGCCAATCGCGTTTTACCGACCCGTGTGGTGCCTAGCACCAGGGTGTGTCCAACGCGTTCGCCCAGCGGCAGGCTGACTTCGGTTTCGTTGGGTTCGACCCCATGCAGCAGCGGCGAGCCACCCACCGGCGGCAGCGGTCTGACGGGGTTGAGGGCGCTGTCCCAGGCAGTGGCGCGGCCCAGGAGAGTGAGCGGGTAGGGCGCCCATTCCAGGCGCCTTTCGAGGTGCCGCGCCATGCGATGGGGTAACGATTGGTTTACGTAACGGGCGACATCCGGATCCTGAGCTTCGACCAGGCGCTGTGTGTGAAGGCGGGTCCAGCGAAAGCCCCTGCCCATGAACAGTCGTTTACGGCTCACCGGTATTTGGCGGCTGGTCAGCTCGTAGCGGGGCAGGCGCCGGATATTGCGCCGGTAGCGCAGCACCATGCGCGCTTCATTGAGCCGCTTGAGGCCGAAGGCTGTGTAGGCCATGGCCATCCCGGCGCCGATCTCCGGAGAGAGCGCGACAGCCCAAGGGGAGTGCAGGCACAGCGCAGCGGCCCCTCCGCAGACCGCCACGGTGTACAGCTCGACGGCGGGGCGTAGCAACGACTCCATCACGTGATCGGCCATGACGGGTACCTTACTGTTCCAGCGCAGTGGCGGTGATCAGTACCGGGTAATGGGAGAACTGTAATCGCTCGGCGATGTCATCGCCACTCACCGGCATGACGGTGAGCTCGGGTACCAGCGACTGGATGTGCTGCAGAGAGCCAGCGTCAGTCACGTCCACCACGAGTCCGGCGGCGCCTAGCTCTGTCAGGCGGGTGGCATTGCTGCTTAGCCAATCCAACGATGTCGCATCCTCTCCGACCAGGAAGAAAGGTTTAAGGCCCGGCATATGCAGCGTTCTCGCTTCAACATTGCCTGGGCTCATCTTGGGGCTGCGTACCGGCAGGATCCAGTGCAGTCCCGAAGGGAGGGGCATGTCGGTATGGATGATCGACGGCGATACCAGGTTGAGCTTTCCTGTGTTGTCCTGCGCTACTGCGGGTGCAGCGCACAGCGCAGCGATACCCAGAGACAGCAAAAGGCGATTGAGGTCATGTCCAATCATGGTGAGGATTCCAAGGGGGGAGAGGTAGAGGCCTGTAACTGCTGCAACTGCTGTCGAAACTGGGCGCGGTAGCGCTCGGCAATCGCACCACCCGCTGGACGGTGGTAGCGGCCGGCCGCTAGAACCCAATCGCCGGTCAGATCGTAGTGCTCGCGCAGTAGCGTAGCGGTCACGATGAGGTTTTGCTGCGGATCCAGGGCGGCACATGGGGATGAATAGCGTGCGCCGTTATGGCCCAGGTTGGTTTGCCCCAGGCCGACATCAATACGTTTGAGATCGTGTTGCCTCGCAGCCTTGTGTATCCCTTGGCAGGCTGCATCACGCGTGGGATAGCGTTGCCCCTGACCGGCAATGTTCAGTGTCCAGGGCCAGGGGATGCGCTGACCGCGAAGCAGCGTCCCGCTCTCCTGCAGCGCCACCGCGAACAGCACGGTCGCCGGGACGCCAGCGCGCGCTGCGACGAGTTGGTAAGCCGGCGGCGGGATGCTCTCAGCAAGCACCAGCCGCACCGGCAGCAGCACGGCCAGCCAGGCTATTCGATGCGCTGCCATTGGCCATCGACCTGTTCGAAGCGGGCGGGGAGCGAGCCATAGGCACCCAGGCTGAACCAGCGACCGCGGTCATGATTGAGGGTGATCTGCCGACGTTGAACATTGGCTGGGACAATCCCAGCTGTTTTAGCCCAGCGACGGACCGAATCGTCATCGCCGTCGCTATCTACCAGATACAGATCAAACGCCACACCTTGGTCCTGCAGGCGCTTCGCCGCGCTCATGCAGCTGTCGCAATCGTCTTTGACGAAGAGCGCGCTGCGTGCTGCGGTTTGAGAGACGGTGCCAGCGGTAGTCGCCATGCCCTGGATTGGCATCAAATCGGGGTACAGCTTGGCCCACGCCTGCGTATAGGCCTTCTGATAGGCCAGCTCGCGTTCGGCACGCTGGGCCTCAAGGCGAACCTGCAGC
This sequence comes from Pseudomonas sp. GW821-FHT01A09, assembly GCF_058986725.1. NCBI lineage: Bacteria > Pseudomonadati > Pseudomonadota > Gammaproteobacteria > Pseudomonadales > Pseudomonadaceae > Pseudomonas > Pseudomonas sp. GW821-FHT01A09. Next base: position 233,998 of record NZ_JBYSWB010000002.1, on the reverse strand, counting down.
TCAGCATAGCGCTGGCGTTCCTGGTCCGTCTCAGCTTCGACGCCGAGGGTCGTCAGAGGATCGAGTTGCGGGCTCCAATAGCGGCGCGGACCCGCTTGCAGCGATTCGAATTTGGCCCATTCCTGTTCGGTGAGCCCCCATATCTCCTGGGAGTGCTGGGCTGAAGCCCGCAATGCTTGCCGCTCAGGTGCAGTGTGGTCTGCGGTCGAGATGTCAGGGGCGGCCAGGGCCAGGTGGCAGAAACAGCCCATCGACCAGGCGGATAACGACACGAAGGTTTTCATGGCGCCTCCCTATGGAATGGGCAGGGTTTGAGCCTGGCCGGCGATCGAGAACACGGCAGTGCTCGTGTTCAGGTTGTCCAATCGCCATCCACCAAAGGTCTCCCCAGTTTGAATCAGGCGTACCGAACTAAGCGTTCTGTCGCCCAGTGGCAGGAGCGACAGAAAGCGCTCTGGCCCGCGAAGCTCGCTGCCGATGATCGAGAAGGGGGGCGTTGGCGGTTGTGGGCGTGGGACGGCCGGCGACTTGCTTGAAACGCTGGCGGGTCTCGCCTTCGGCCGAGGCGCCGCTTGCAGACGGACTTGAGCCAGTTGCTCCTCGATGAGCGAGACCCGTAGCTCCAAGGGCTGCAGGTCGAGATTGGCAGTTGGTGCCTGCTTGGCAACCCTGAGGGATTCGATGTCGCTGGCCAGTTGCACCGTCTGTTCACCGTGCTCGGTTTGTGTCGAGGCCAGCTTGGATAACATGCTACGCAGTTGCGCGATGGCGGTATCAGCCAAGCCTTGCTTGTCGTTCAGCTCACTCCATTGGCGTTGGTACTCGGAGACCGTCATTTCGTCCTGCGGTTTGGCTTGCAACGCTTGTAGCTGCCGATGCTGATTAACGGCCACCGCCGCCAGTCCCGACGTGCACAGGCACAGGGCGCCGACAACCAGCGCCTGAAAGGAAGTCGGTTTCATGGCTGGCCCTCGGCCGTTAGCGATGGGTCGTTGATAACGACCTGCCGCTGGGTAAAACACACGGTGCGAAGCACCGGATCCGTCTGCAATTGCCAGGCCTCGCCCCCCAACACGTCCAAGGCGTCCATCAGCGAGATGGGCCCCAGCTGGTAGTGCACTGACGGCAGTGGACGACTGAACAGCATCTGGACCCCAGGGGTAGCGGCGCACAGGGAGTACCCGGATCGTTGCAGGACGAAGTGCAAGGCATCGGCGACCGTGGCGTTGAGCGTCGGCGTGATATGGATGTCGATGATCTGAAGCAATGGATCACGTTGTTCCACGGTTGGCTGGGTGCTCACCAGGCCGTAGCGCCCTTGGGCGATTTCCGGAGCTGACCTCGACTTGAGGCTGGGCTTAGTAGAGCTGGATACCACAGGCGCTGCCGTCTTGGGCACAGGTGTAGCGTCAGTGCGGGCGGTGGTACACCCCGTCAGTGCGAGGGCCAACGCGAGACTGATGGAAACATTCAGGTTCATGATGAGCTCTCGGCATTTGCGAGGGCTAACCATGGCAGTCAGGATGAAGCTGCACTTACTAGAAACCCGAATTCAACCTGGCCACTTTTCTGAACTACAGGATGCGTTAGCCTCAAGTAGTTGCCGGTGCGCCACGCAGAAAAAGCGCCCGTATCAAGGGCGCCTTTCGTTCAATCATCAGGGAAGATAGGTAATCCAGGCACTGCCGCAGCGTCAGGATCAAGGAACAAAAACCGCACATCAGCCTCACCTGCCAGCATCAGAATCCTGATCAGCGCCTCGGGCACACCTTCGCTGCGCAGGCGCGCTTCGACATCGCTACTGTTGGCATCGAACGAACGTCGAGAAGGATTTGCCGACCACGGAGTCGAGTAGAGCTTGAACCCGACCGCGGTACTGCCCGGTAGGCTGAAGCACTCGAAGTAGCCCATCGATCGCTCGCTGCTGGCCGGAAAGCAAAAAGTCCATAGGTCCGGCTGAGGCAGGTGGGCACTGCTGATTTCCCAACTGCGGCTGTAGTGGCCGGTCTCAAACGCCATCTGCAGGATCGCCGATTGCGCAGCAGCCTCGGTGGGGAAATCCCCAAGGTGCACAGCGCTACCGAAATCGTCAGCCGTTACCTGGTAGATCACTGCCGCGACGGTGCCTTCGGACATGCATTGCGCTTCCAGATCAGGGTCTGGCTTTGGATCAGTACCGACCCATACCATGTCGTCGTTGAAACGGCAGGCAAGGTGCTCGATGTGCTCGTCGCTCAGATGAAGCTGTGACGGGTGCAGCGTGCGGTAGCAGGGCGGCTGCTTGTCGTCGTAGATGATCATCAGCACGCGTTCGCTGACCATGGCCAGGTAGCCACGGGCGAAAGGGTTTGCAGGTGTGTTGTTCATGCTTGGGTTCTCCACAAGGTGAGGAGGACCTATCCCAAAGGGGAAAGGCCCCCAAGGGATGTGAGTTGATAGTCAGATGTTCAGCAGCTTCAACACGTGCGGTAGCCAGCGAGTGGGGATGATGCGGGCCTGGAGATGGTTTGCCTGACGCCGCAGGTTGTTTGCGGTGCTGTGGTTGTCCCAACGATCTTCGTCGATGGCATCTGCCAGCAGGCGCCTTATTTGCGCTTCGGCTAACAGCAATTCGTCACCGGTGCAGTAGGGCGGCAACCAGGTCAGCGTGGACTGCCTGACGAGGCCTGACATTACGGTTCGACCATCGCGATCTTGAATCGAGATGCGCTCCGGCCGAAAGTCCAGCACTGCATCGCCGATGAAGCCAGCGTTGCCCGAGACCAGGTAATGCAGGGCCTTGAGCGGGCACTGCTCGAGCAAGGCGCACTGTGCGAGCTCGATTGTCAGCGGCATCCATAAGGTATGAGCAAAGCCATCATCATCGGCGCGTTCTGCCTGGCCGTGGGCGAGCACCCGGAACTGACGTTCGAAGATGTCCTGGCACAGGGCTGTTCCAGCGAGATAGGGGTTGTGAACGAAAGCGACGCCATCGAAGTGCTGTACATGAAGGTTCATGCTGTCTCTCCAAGTTGATCGAAAAGCCGGGAGAGTCCGCCCGATGGGGAGGTTACTCCCCGGTCGGGTCTGGGTCAGTGCGAGAGCGCTTGCAGCGCGTGAGGTATCCAGTGTTCGGCGATCATCCGGCCTTGCCACTCTTCGGCCTCGTTGCGCAGTTGCCGGGCGGCCTCGTGCAGACCGTCGTGGGTATGCACTTGTGCCCGATTCAACAGGTCCTGAGCGGTCAGTCTGGCGTGCATCCGTTCGGTTCGAGTCACACAGGGCGACAGCCACTCGATGCTTGCTTCACGGACAACGCCCGACAGCACGGTGCGGCGCTGCAGGTCGACGATGTTGACCTGGTGGATTCTGAAATCCACCGCGCACGCCTGCTCCAATGCACGCAGCCCAAAGGTGTCGCTGAGAAGGCAATCGTGAGCAGTCGCCATGCCCTCGGTGATCAGGCCGCAGTAGCCCAGCACCACCAGCGCTCGTTCCTGGAAGGCCTGGGAGCAAAAGCTGCTTTTGGAAAAGATCATCTCGCCCTGACCCATCACCACGAATTGACGCTCGAACACGTCGCGTCGCAGCAGGGTGTCGGGTGCGTACGGGTTTTCCACAAACTGAACGCCCGCCAGATCATTGATGGACAGTTCCATGGTGATTCTCCTGTTTCGGTTGAGTGAAACCGGAGTCACCGCCTCCCCAGCGGGGAAGAGATTTTCCCCGGCAGGGTGAAGCGTTTGCACGGGAAGTCAGAGCCAACCCATCTCGGCGAGCGACACGGGTTTTCCCTCACCCACCACGAAGTGATCCAGAACGCGGACTTCTACCAAGGCCAGGGCATTCTTGAGCTGTGCCGTAAGGTTGCGATCGGCCTGGCTAGGTTCGGCGCACCCCGAAGGATGGTTGTGGGCGAAAATGACGGCGGCGGCATTGCAGGCCAAGGCGCGAATCACGATCTCTCGCGGGTACACGCTGGCGCTGTCGATGCTGCCGAAGAACAGTTTTTCAAAACTCAGGGTCCTGTGACGTGCGTCCAGACAGACCATGGTGAAGACCTCTTGGTGATGCCCGGCCAGTTGGAGCTTCAGGTAGTCGGCCACCGCAGTCGGACTGAACAGGCATTCACCACGGGTGAAATAACGCCGATCCAGTAGGTCAAGCGCTTCGGCAATCATTTGGTCTTCTGCACCGCGGCGCGTGACATCGGTACCGTCGATCAAGGTGAGGGGAGCGTGCATGGTGTGATCCTCCAGTCGCAAAGGGGCACACCCCCAGGGCGTGATGGCCCCTGATGGGTTGGGTGAAAGAGTTTTGGATTTCAGTAATCACAGTCGGGTGAAACGGTGGCGGGTGCCATGAAGTGAGCAGTGACACGCATCACAAGGTGACGTGGAAAAGTCGTCGATGCCTAGACCGGTCTCCGAGTCGAAGTCGGCACTCAAGGGCATCAGTTCTCGAACACCCTCATGGATTGCGGCCATGCGCTGCTCGAGTTCCTTATCGGTGTAATACAAAGACAGCGCGCTGAAATCGTCATAGGCGACGGCAAACAGGCAGGTTTGGCAGAGCCAGAAGGATTCCATGGAAGCCTCCTATGGTGGAAGAAAAGGCGCTCGGGGAGAGCGCCTGTTGCGGGATAGCGGACGGATCAGGCAGTTTGTCGTGCCTGCGATTCGTCCTGGTGCTGTGCGTGATCTGCATCAGCGGTGGGTTGCTCCGTATCGGCGGCAATGGGCGTGCGGGCCGGGGCCTTGTACACCAAGGTGCCGTCGACCTTGATCCACTCGATGAAGATCAAGCGGCCTTTGAGACTGGCGCCGGGTTGACCCTGGCGTTCGCCTTTTTCGTAGATGAATGCATCGGTCCACAGATCACCGATACGAAAACCCAAGAGGACTTTGCGTTCGGCCTGGACGTCGGCCATGTGTTGGCGGATCAGCCTTTCCGCTTCACCACCGGCGACCTTGCAGTCGAAGCGGGTGTATTCCACGTCATCGCTGGCGCCATGCAGGGCAGCGATATCACAGGCCATGAACGGCTGGCCGCGACGAACCGTGACTTCACGCACGCGGTTCAGATAGCCGATGCCTTGAGTGTGCAAATTGAAGTAGCTGCTAGCTTGAGTTTGGTTTTGGGTAGTGGACTGCGTCATGGTGAATCTCCTGTTTGCAAGAAACGCGGAAACCCACCGTCCCGGCGGGAGGTGAATTCCGCAGGGGGATGACAAGTAGGCCCAGAAGGGCTGCGAAAACAATCAGCGCTCATCACCGACGAATCGATGACCGTGCGAGCTGCCGAACGCGAATCGCACTTGGGAGAACCACCATCGAAATGGCGCAGCCTTGAAGGTTCAAGCTGCCTGGGCGCTGTCATCGACAGCAAGTGCAGCCCATCTATAAAACGCGATCAATGGGACGTCAACAGCCGATCGAGCAAAGGCTGTTGGCCCAGATTCGAGTGGCACACAGTGGAAACGTCGCTGGCGAAAAATAGCCCGACGGTCATCGGGCTGGGGATAAAAAGGGACCACCTTTGGCCAATCGCGACAACGTCGCTCCTCGTGACAAGCACACGTTGGCAGGACCTGACCAACCAACCCTTGTCGTGGCCTGGGTCGGAATTTTCTGGCACGCATCCGCGCACAAAAGGCGCCCAGTGTTTCGCCGGCGGGCACCGGAGCTGATCGTCATCGCCGAAGCGAATGACCCCTGCGGCCTGGTGAAAAGCGGCACGGGTCATTCGCTGTAGCGATATGCAGGGCAGTGAAGGGCAACCAGGTTGCAGGAAGAAGTGGCTCCGAACTCATGGAGTCCGACCGAGCTGCCCGGAGCGAATCGGTCTTGGCTCGCCAATGGCGAAGGGCGTCCTCACTACAACAGCCTCGACCAGACCCGTCAAGTGCACGGTGAGGGTCACGGTCCCTTGGATTTGGGCTTCGACGCCTTGGGCTTGGCCAACGGCCTGGTGCCCTTGCAGTCGGGATAACGCAAGCACGACCAGAAGGTGCCAGTCCGCCCGGTGCGCTTGCGCATCACCGTCTTGCAGATCGGACAGCCCGGTCCGCGCGCCGCCGGTACATTGAGCTTGAGTGTCGCGTGGTGCTTGATGAGTTGGCTGAGCCATTCGCCCTGCTTGAAGAGGAAGGCGTCCACGGTCAGCCGGCCGGATTCGATGTGCTCGAGCGCCTGCTCCCACAGCGCCGTCATCACCGGATCCGTGACTTCGGGCGGCACGGCTTCGATGAGCGTGTGACCGGCCGCCGACGCCGACAGGCTGCGCTTCTTTTTCACTAGGTAACCGTGGTCGATCAGCCCCTGCAGGATCGAGGCCCGGGTGGCTTCGGTGCCGATACCGATGCTGTCCTTGAGCCGTTGGCGCAGGCGCGGATCCTCGATCTGATTGGCGATGGATTTCATGGCCTTGATCAGCGTGCCTTCGGTGTAGGGCTTGGGCGCTTGTGTGGTGCGGGCATCGACTTTGGCCGAGCACACGGTCAGGGCATGGCCCTCGTGCAACGGGGGCAGCGCCTGCGAGGCTTCGGCCTGGCCAGTGGGGTCGGCTTCGTTGATCCAGGGCTTCCAGCCAGGTACTAGAATCTGCTTGCCAGTGGCCTTGAAGGTTTCACCGGCCCCGATGAACAACCCTTCGGTCTTCAGGTACTCGTGCAGCGCGCAGAACTGCGCCAGGTACCGGGCGCGGATCAACGCGTACACCGCACGTTCGCGCGGGGGCAGGCTGTCGATCCGGAACGCCACGGCGGTCGGGATGATGCCGTGGTGGGCGGTGATCTTGGCGGTGTTCCAGGCGCGCGAGCGCACGGACAGGTTCAGATCTTGAAGGAGATCCCGAAGCGTCGGATCGGCTTCGGTGAGTGCCTGAAGCACCGCTGGCGCGTCGTCGATCATGCTCTCAGGCAGGTAGCCGCAGTCGCTTCGAGGATAGCTGGTGACCTTGTGGGTCTCGTACAAGGCCTGGGCACATTCCAGTGTTTCCTGAGCGCCCAGGCCGAGCCGGGCCGAGCAGATTTCCTGCAGCGTGCCCAGGTCGAACGGTAGCGGGGCGGACTCCCGTACCCGCTCGGTCTCGACACTGTCGGTGTGCACCTGTGCGGCCTCGAGCACTCTCTTCAGCACCTGTTGGGCGGCGCTTTGTTGGGTACAACGGCCTTGGTCATCGCAGACCGTAGGGGGTGGTTGCCAGCGAGCCTGAAAATCTGCTGCTCCTGCGGCCAGGCGAATATCCAGCGTCCAGTACGGCTGCGCCACGAAGCTCGCGATGGCCCGATCACGCGCCACTACCAGTTTCAAGGTCGGCGTCTGCACGCGCCCCACTGGCAGGACTCCGTCATAACCCGCGCGGCGCCCAAGCAGGGTGAACAATCGACTGAGGTTGATGCCCACCAGCCAGTCGGCCCGCGAACGGGCCAAGGCCGAGTGATACAGCGGCAAGGTTTCCGCACCGGGCTTGAGCGCCGCAAGCGCCTGGCGGATCGAGGCATCGTTGAGCGCCGACAACCACAGGCGCTGCACCGGCCCCCGGTAGCCTTCCAGTTCCAGGATCTCGCGCGCGATCATCTCACCTTCGCGATCTGCGTCGGTGGCGATGACCACCTCGTCGCACCGGCCCAGCAAGCCGCGAATGACCTTGAGTTGGGAAGCGACCTTGGGCTTTGGCAACACCTTCCACTGCTGGGGCAGGATCGGCAGGTCTTCCAGGGCCCAGCGTTTGAGGTGGCTGCCGTAGGTTTCAGGTGGCGCGGTCTCCAGGAGGTGCCCGACACACCAGGTGACGGTGACCCGTTCGCCCACCAGGCAGCCTTCGGCACGCCGGCCGGCCTGCAACACGCGGGCGATGTCGCGAGCCTGGGAGGGCTTTTCGCAGATGAACAATTGCATGGCTTCGCTCCAGTCGGATGACTGAAGCAGGGTGACGCTCAGGGGGAAGGGTGCCAGCTTAAAACTGAATGTGCGGGGTCCAATTGGACGGTTGCGGCAGACTAACGCTGCTTAAGGTGGGCAATCAGGTGCTCGGTCGAAGACAGGATGAACTGCCGATCGGCATCGGACAGGGGCGCGAGCAGCAAGCCGATCTTGTGACCTTGATCACTGGGGCGCGGGCTGAAGTCGGTCACCAACTCGGCCAACCCGCAATCCAGCGCGCCCGAAAGCTGAATCAGCTTAGGGACCGACAGCGACGTCTTGCCCAGTTCAAGCCGGGAATAGGCCTCACGACCCATCGACAGGCGTTCGGCCAACTGGTCCTGAGTCAGACCCAGGGCGCGGCGACGCTTGGCGATCATTTGGCCAATCTGCTTATCGGCGGCGGCGATGATTTTCGGCAACTGTGTGGGTCTCCCATTCAACCTGAATGGTCGAACAAAGACCTCGCAAGATGAACAACCCATTGGGTTGACTCCGGGCGATATGGGTTGTATTTGTTCAATTGAGTATGTGGATTGCTGAAAATGGGCAAGAATCAGTGGCGGTCGCTGCGCGCGCGAGGCGCGTGTTGACGTACAAGGAAACTCACGTGGATACAGCGGGCGATGGGCTGATGGGCCAAGCGCGGTTGCAGGCGCTTCGGCGCTTTCTGGAGATTCATCGATCACCCGATGACAAGGACAAGCTCAGCGCCTTGGCGCAGTGGTTGGAACAGTGCCCTACGCACCGGCAGGCGTTTCGGGAACTGGGGCAGGCGCTGGCGAAAGTCGCTGAGGATCCGGACGTGCTGGAGACGGCACTGGAGGCGATGTTGTTGCAATACAGTGCGGGTTTGACACGGCATTGAAGTGACGCGCGTCGATGGTGCAGGGTTTGGATGAGCGCCGCGCGGTGAGGCGCTCATTCCACTGAGGTCCACTGATCAGCTCTTGGCTCGACCTCCTTTGCGACTATTGCCGGTGCTCGATTTGTCGGCCGAGCCCGATGGCGCGGCTTCGGAGGACTTTTCGCGCATGCTTACACTGGCCAGCCGATGCGGGAGGATACCGATGCGCCGCGCCTCGACCTTGAAGGTCACCCGTGCGTTGTCCTCGCTGTCCTCCCATTCATCGCGCACCGTGCGCCCCTCGACCAGCACGCGCATGCCTTTTTGAAACAACGTGCTCCAATGCTCGGCATCGCGGTGCCACAGTTCCACCGGGGCCCAGTATCCACCTCGGTCTTCGTAGCCGCCCTCACGCGGTACCGGGTTGTCGAAGTAGACGTTCAGGCGCAGCAGACGCCGCGGCTCATCATTGCCCGAAGTGAATTCCTGAAAGTCCGGCGCGCTGCCGATGTTGCCTTCGCCGACAAAAAAAGTGCTCATGATGATGTCTCCGTTCCGGATGGGGATTGGCGCAGCACGCTCTCGGCGTTGGCCATCTTGTGGCTGCAGTCGAGCGCCTGGCGCTGCAGGGAATGCAGCACGCTCATCTGCAGGTTCAGCGCGATGCGGTTGCATTCGAGCTGGAACAGCGCAGTGCGCAGGTCTGGGTGCAGGCGCGGATTGCGCATCAGCCGCTCCCAGACCAGGGCGCCCATGCGGGAAAAGTCCTGAGTGCGCCAGCGCAGAAAGGTGGTGCCGGCGCCGGTGTTCTGCACCACCAGGCGAATGCCCAGCAACGACAAGGGCGGCAGCGCCATGATCGCCACCTGGGTGCCCATGAGCTGCGCCACACGCTGTTCAAGCTCCCTCGTGACGTTCGTCAGCTGGACCAGTTCCCCCTTACCCTTAAAAGGCTTTAAAAGGCCTTTTAGGGAGGCAGCGTGTTCGATGTCCCGATAGGCAGTGGGTGCTAGGGTCAGATCGGCGGGGAAGTCTCGTGGGGTCATGACGGCTTATCCGTCGCTTCTGTCTCGTCGTCCGCCGGAACGTGATCACTTGCACTAGCCGGCTCACTCTCCGTCGATCCCGCCACCGCGATGATGGGCGGGGCGAACTGCGAGCGACGCTCGCCATCGAGCACATCCTGAGGCGGGCGACCGTACTTATTGACCGCTTCCTGAAAGCGAGCATTGTCGGCGACCACATCGCTGCGGGTGACGCCGGACACGCGGCATCGATGGGCGATACCAAACAAGCTGCGCACTTGGTGGGCGCCCTGGTCGATCCAGCCTTCCATGTCCGGTCGGCCGATAAGCGCTGTGTGATGGGCCAGCAGCACGCGCCTGACCAGCGTGTCGTAATCGGTGAGCAGGTACACCGCCAGAAATCCTAGCTGGCTGGCGATGAACAGTGGCAGGGTCACGGGGTGGATGTTGAGGTTGTCACCCACGTCGATTTGCGAGGGCAGGAGTTTTTCTAGATGGCTGACCTGCTCCATCAACTGGCCCATCTGTGCCTTGGCGCGCAGCACCTTGTCCTCGAGCATCAGCATGAACCAGTCAGCGAAAGGGTCGTCCTGCGCCGCCGCTTGCTTGAGGATGTTGGTGATGTTGATGTAGGCCGCCATGCTCATGATCGGATGGCTGCCCTCGCGGGCGAGGCGGCCCTGCCACAGCCGAGCGGCGTGATGAGTGTGCAGGGTCAGGGTGATGGTGCTGCGCAGCGAGCCCAGGTTGAGCTGGAAATGGTCGGCCATGGGCAGGTCCTCAAGTCGGCGGGTGAGGACACGGTGCCGGGCAAACACCGGCGTGACTGCCGAAAACCTGAAGGACCTGTGTTCGGATAAGCCATGGCTACAGGAACAGTATGGATTTGATGCCTCAGGCATCAAATCCATTAAGCGCTACTCATCAGCCCACATTGTTGGCGCAGTTGATCCAGGCAGGCCCGTGCAACGGGGGACGCCGATCGCGGTGCGTCGCCGCGTTCAGCGATCTTCGGCTCTGGCACTGTCTTTTGGACGCGCACAGCTTTTGGGGGCGGCACCTTGGCCGCGATATCTCTGGCGGCCCACAGTCTAAAATCCCCCTCGATTGCTTTCCTGATCAACCCCATCAGGTAAGCGGCCGGGCGCCGCACGCCCCCCGTCGTGCACCGGGCCACAGCCTCCTGCAGCACGGCCACCCTGGCCTCATTGGGCAATGGGGTCATGGCCTGCAAGGCGATCTGCCGATCACTCGCGCTGATGGGCAGATTCGCTGGCCACTCGAGTTCGGATCTTTCCTCTTCGCGAAGTACCGTACTCTTTTGCTCTATACGCCCTTGTACAGTACTAGGGGGATTCGGAATCCGAACCACCGCTAAATCCGAGGCTTTCGCTGGCGGTTCGGATTGATGTTGTGCCGCGTAGGGCAAGGAAGCGACATCCAGCGAAGGCTGTTCGGATTCGTGAGCAGGAGAGGGCGCCTCGAGCTCGAGTGGTTGTTGCTCAGGCGCCAACGGCACCAGGGCGAGCACCTTGGGTACATAGGCCGCCGGTACCGTTTGGTCGCGCCGCAGTTCCCCCAGCACATGTCCGGCGGTGATGCGTACGCCCTTCGCGGCGTGCTTGAGGCTGCGCTTGATCAGATCACCGTAACCCTCGTCCAACTGTAGTGCTTCGGCCGGCGTCAGCGGCTCGTCGTGCAGGACATAGATGGGCGGCCGCAACCGACCTTGATCATCGCGAAGATGCGTGACCAGGCTGAGCCAACGGGTCAGTCGTAGATTCTGCAGTACACGTGCTACTGTCTCGCGTGAAGCTTTCTCGCCGCAGGGGACGGCGGACAGATACGGCTGCAGGTCCTCGTAGCGGGGGTATTTGAGGCCGCGCTCTACGATCATGAAGTGCAGGGCCTGCCAGGCATTGCGCTCCAGCGGTGTGAGTCGGGTATCGAGCAGCAGAGAGCGGGGCATGATGTTCTGGGGTTTGCCGATGTAGCGAAACTGGATCGAGGTGTCGGGCGGTGGCTTAGGTTTGGGCGGCGAGGGGAGTGGAAACAGGTGAGGGTTGTCCTGCATGTATTGGGCGCACTGGCGCATGGCCCGTTTTAGATCCTCCAAGCTGAGACCGTGCCTCATAGCTGCTCTCCGTACAGGTGCAACTGTTGCCAGACCATGGTCAGGGTGACGCTCTGCTCCTCGGCGAGCATCATCATGGTGTCGAGCTTGTCGGCGGTACCGTCCTCCTGTCTCAGCTGACGCCAGCGCTGCCACAGCGCATGTTCCTGGGCTTCGGTCAGACTCCGTGGGCGACCGCGGCTGACCTCGATCTTCAGCAGCCGCCGGCGCATGGCGGTTTCGGAGTGGTCTAGCCCAAAGCACTTGTTCATGATCAGCGAGCTCGCGCCGAGCTTGAGTGCGCGATTGATCAGGCGTTCGTTTTGCTCGTCACGGTCGGCGTGCTCGATCAGCCGGCGCATCACTGCGGTATCGACCTTGATTTCCACCCAGGGGACTGCGGCATGGGCTAAACGCGAGAGCGTGGTCGGTGGCAGGGATTGCAAGATCTCCAGGTCCTCTTCGGCCAAGCCCAACGCGCGACAGCGCTGAAGGTGGCCTTGGCGCAACTCATGCAACACCTGGTTGAGCATGGTGTTATTCAGCAGGGCGAAGATCGCGTTCATGAGAGTGTCTCCGAATCGTCCTGAGATGTGGCCTGGCTCAGGTCCACGATACGTCGTGCCAGCACCACCAACTGGATCCACTGATTCAGTTGCGCGTCGGGAAGGCGCTGAAGTTCGAAGGTGAGTCTTGAGTTGCCCACGAGCGAGGTCAGATAGTCACCGACCAGCAGTTGGCCCACCAGGGTCGGGGGAAGCTGCTGCTTGAGTTCCCATTCGACCCCGTCCTGCGCGCGCAGAATGGAGGTGAGCAGCAGATGCACGGCCACGCCTTGGGGGTCGGTTGCCTCTGCGGCCTGCCAGTGGAGCGTGAATCCAAGACCATGCTCTGCGCCCACGACAAAGTCTGTCAGTGCCGCGTAGTGGGCCAATGACTGCGCCAATTCGGCGGCGAGGCTGCGCAGTTCGGCGATGGCCAGTGGCGCGATGAAATCCATCAGGTGTGACAGAGAAGGGAGCGATGAGGTACTGGTCGTCTGTGCTTCGATCACCTCTGTGCTACCTGGGCGCAGACCACCGAAAATATCGTCCAACCGGAGCGGGTCCTCGTCGACCGGCCCGTCATCGTCCCGGACCTGATCGGTTGGGGATGGCATTAGCGGTGTCTGACTGTGAACCACCGGAGGCGCGCTTGCGGGTTTGGCGCCGGCATCTAGCAATTCGTTTACCGTCGCGGTGGGCTGCTCAGTGGTGGAGGGTTCACTCGGCGGCGTAGCGTGAGAGCCGTTCTGCGTCAGTTCCAATTCCATCAGCCGCGGCGTGATGTCCAGCACCTTGGCCATCTGCGCCAACAAGGCGCCGCGTACTTCGTCCCAGTCGAACTCGTCGGACGTCGTGTCGAAATTGGACAGCGTCTGCTGCCACAGCACAAGCAGTTGATCGAGCGGGGCCAGCAGGCGGTTCCACGCCTGCTCAGCTCGTTTGCGCAGCAGAATTAGCCGCTCGATCTGAGGCTTCGGCAACCCTGAACACAGGGCATTAGGCAGACTGGGCAGCAGGTATTCGACGGTGTCGAACATGCGGCTGATCTGCGATTGCGAGACCGGATACCCGCCCGATGCCAACGCCTGGGAGAGTTCGCGTTGCGAAAGGGACGTGCCGTCTTCCTCTAGCAATGCTTTCACGTTGACTACCGCCAGCGCGCGTTCAATAAACGCTAGCTGTCCGTGCAGATCGCTTTCAGCCAGATGCCCGAGCAAGGCGTGGGTCTCGCTGGTCCAGGGACGATAGCGGCAGGCGATTCGAAAAAAGCGCTCATCACGTGTCTCTTTCCACAATTCGTTGAGAATCGCCAAGCGCGTGTTACCCCCATTCAAGATGATGAAATACGTCTCGCCGGGTCGTCGGGTGATGGAAGGCGCCTGGTCCAGTCCGCGTTCACGAATCGACGACTTGATATCGTCATACAGCGGGTTGCGGATGAATCGGGGATTGCGCTCGTAGGGCCGTAATTGTTCCAGGCTCACGACGATCTCCGATTCCTGGTCGAACTCCGGCGCCGCGCTTTCGCCGGGACTGCGCAACAACGTTTGCGGGCGCAGTCCGGTGCTGATCTGCTCCTGGGTGGGTTTGATCATGATGGGCCTCAATTACGCCTGCGGTAACTTGTCGCCAACTTCAAACTTGACCACGAAAGCTGTGCCCGGCAATTCGAAGTGTTGGCTGAGCTCATGCAACAGCTCGGTGATAGCGGGGTGACCGCCCGGGAGGTCGAACACCACGGTGCAATAACAGGGTTCTGTTACCTCGCGATGGGGAGAAGCTGATGGCGATGGGATCACGCAGCGTGGCTCATGCATGGCGAGCTCCAATGAGTTAGTCGGAAGATTTCAGTAGCGGGCACAGGCATCCGGTGCTGACGCCGGGTCGATCAGTCGGTGCCACTCGGGAAACAGCTCAAGCGCTAGCTGCCGCATCGACTGCGCCGCGCTCAACCCGCCAGAGTGAGAAGGGCGATAGTCGATCCGGTGCACGGGCAGGCCCAGCGAGGCCGCGTTCAGGTAGGCCACGCGATCGAGCACCACCGCGGAACACATGGTGACCTGGTCATGTGCAAAAAAGTCTGCAGACAGGCTCTGAATGATCAGCCGCGTATCACGGCGACTCAAATTGACCTGGTTCAGCAGCAGCCGTGCCGGGGGAGGGCGGACGCCCAACTGCGAATAGGGCGCCAAGCTTTGCAGCAGCGCTAGCGTGCCGCGGTGCAGCTCTCGGGCCGCGAGCATTTCGGGTGGGATGGGGCTGAGCATCATGTCCGAGGCCAGCACTGACATCTCGACGATGACGCTGCGCGCGCCCTGTGTGTCGATCAGCACCACATCGTAAAATGGCTCGAAGACATGGATCAGATTTTTCAGCCTCAAGCGGCCATCGGCGGCATGCAACAAGAGGGTATTCAACTGGCCAAGCGGATCGTTGGACAGGACCACGTGCAAGCCTTCGACACAGGTCCGTGAAACGATCTGACTGAGATCTACCAGGCGATGGCCGATCAGCTCAACACTGCCCGCAGTGCCAGCGCAGGTGAGCGGGTAGTAGCTGGACAGCGTCGGTTGGCTGTCCAGATCGATCATCAACACCCTCAGTCCGGCATCGGCCAGTAGGCCACCCAGATTGGCGGTGACTGTCGTCTTGCCGACGCCGCCCTTGGTCGACACTACGGATAGCACCTTCACCGTCACGCCTGCGCGCCGAGGCGTTCCGCGATCCACCGGTCGATCTCGGCAGAGTCCCAACCGACGGCACGCATACCAATGCGTCGGGCCAAGGGGAACTTGCCTTCCTTCATCAGGTTGTAGATGTGGGCGCGTTTGAATCCAGTACGTTTCTCGACCTCATCACGGCGCATGATGTAGCGGTCGGTTTGGGCGGGGCTAACGGTCACGTCAGTTTGGGTTTGCATACGTGTCACTCCTTGGCGCCAGATGGCTTGCGATGGGAAGTGACATGAGTCAACACCAGGAAATCGAGCTTGTCATTGCAATGCAATCGCGGACGATTGCATTGCAATTGGGTGCAGGTGCTCTATTTGAATCTCTTGTTTGCGTCCGCAAACCGTTGATCCAACGTCCTTTTTTTGAAGCCTGGATGATCAGGGTGTTGCTGCTGGATAGCGGCAACGATCGCGTCCTGGCTGGCAAAAAAAGGCTTATTTTTTTCTCCAGGACTTCCGTTGAGCAAAAGCCTCAGCAGGACGCCAATCAGATCCAGCAAGCCAGCTTCGGTACGTGCATCCGCCGGCTTTTCCTCCTCAGCGGAGGCGCGAAGCTGCTCCACCTCGACCCCGAGCGTGGCGAGTTGCTCCACCACTTCAGCGTGAGACCTCGTCAGCCGATTGCACAGAACCTGGAGCGTGTCCCTGTCAGCCTTGAGTACCAGATAGTGCCCCCATTTCACCGAGCCCTCCGCGTCTGCTGCGTAGGTAAACAGGAAAGGCGGTTTCTGGTCTGGGTGGTAAAGGCTCATCCATGCCTTCAGTTCGCCGTGGCGGATGCGCAGCGACCTTGGGCCGAGATTGGTATCAGGCCCAGGCAATAACGCCTGCGGATGACTGGGCAGCTCTTGGTGCTGCACGGCATCCAGGATCATGCCGACATGTGTCGCCAGGCAGGGCCATCGGGGAAAGATCTTCAGAAGTTGTTCGGGATATAACCAGTTTGCCTGGCAGATCTGTGTCTCGAACGCTTGAAGCCCACACCAACGCAGTGCTGCCTCGATAGGGGTGTAGAGCAATTTGAAATGCGGATCCAAGCATTGTCGGCACATGGGACCTCCTATTCCTTAGGATGGCCTCTCGCATTAGTCGTATCGATTCACCGCTAAAGACGCGGGCGAAATCGTTATTGTTATGTGCTCAGCGAGACGCCGTTAGTTGCAGCATGAAAAGCTGTTAGCCCTTCGCTGAACTGCCCCAGGCGATGAGCGAATTCATATCAGACTCAGGCGTCCGTAATAAACTCCATTCAGGAGGGGGCAAGCGTAGGAAAAGCAAGAGCCTGGAGCAAGTGCTCTAGATCAACACTCTCACCGAGAGGTGTCAAAAAATCGGACAGGTCAGATAGGTGTTTATAGATTGTCCTTTATTCATCGGGTCGAGCCAGTAGTGTAATTTTCTTGACAGTGCATGATCTGAAATAAAATGTAACAAACTCGAAGCTTCCGGCGCTGGCTTTGCTGTACCACTTGGTTGGTACAAGAGTGGTAAATCCGCCACTAACTTACAACCAGCGCTCGTTTTTTCGGGAATGAGCAGCGCAGTCGGCCCAACCCTCAATTGGCCTCCGCGCTTCGCCATCAAACGCTTCGCTATCATGCCTACATGGTTACTAATCGCCGTATGTATTTGCGACGGGATGGAATGGGCCTTTCGGTCCTATTCATGAGCGCGTTAGGGTAGCAAGCGGGTGGCGACTTACACATTCAATTGCGGGCATGACGTTATGGTGGATATGCCCTGGACTTGCCCCTACAAAACCGGACACCAACTCCCCGTTAAATTGATGCTGCTGCCAAGCGCCTAAACTCCCTCGGCGATCGATATTTCAAAGCGCTGTGCGGATGCTGCTCGTTGTAATGCTCGAAGGCAATCGTCAGATTGCGAAGCGCCGTTTCTCGATCCGGCTTGGGCATGTGCGCCACGTAATCTCGCTTGATCGTTTTCACGAAGCTCTCTGCCATGCCGTTGCTTTGCGGGCTGCGTACTGGTGTGGTCACCGGCTGCAAGCCGATCTGACGGGCAAACAGACG
The DNA here is from genome assembly GCF_058986725.1 of Pseudomonas sp. GW821-FHT01A09. NCBI lineage: Bacteria > Pseudomonadati > Pseudomonadota > Gammaproteobacteria > Pseudomonadales > Pseudomonadaceae > Pseudomonas > Pseudomonas sp. GW821-FHT01A09. The sequence goes on along the minus strand of NZ_JBYSWB010000002.1, from coordinate 216,800 downwards.
CGTCTGTTCGGCGATATAGGCCGAACCGTTATCGCTCAACCATTGCACAGGCGTGCTCGGTAGTTGATCGCCAAATCGCTTCTCCACGCTTTCCAACATCAAGTCTCGGATGTCGTCACCGCTGTAGCCCGTCGGGCTGGCGACCCAGCCGATGGCTTCGCGGTCACAGCAGTCCAGGGCAAAAGTCACGCTCAACTTTGCACCGTCGTCGCAGCGAAACTCGAAGCCGTCCGAGCACCAGCGTGTATCGCTGTTAGTAACGGCAATTCGGCCTTCATGCCGGCGCTGCACGCCAGGCTGCTTGATGCGTCGTTCCAGTAACAGATTGTGATCGCGCATGACGCGGTAGACCCGTTTTACATTGATCGGGGCCAGTAACCGGACTTCACGCTCGCGGCGCAGCAACCCCCAAACCCGACGGTAGCCATAACTTGGCAACTCGCTGACTTGCTGCTTAATCTCGGCGACCAACTCCGTATCGTTCACGAGCCGACGTTGCCGTACTTTGGGCGATACCAATTGCTTGATCCGAGCCGTTAATTGCGAGCGCGACACACCGAGACATTCGCTGACCAGTTTCACTGGTCGTCCCCCGGCAACAAGGGTGAGTGCGCAATCCATTTTCGCGACCGGGCGATCTCCACGGCCTCTTTGAGGACTTCGGCTTCCATGGTCTTCTTGCCCAGCATCCTCTGCAATTCGCGGATCTGCTTGAGCGCATCGCTCAGTTCCGACGCCGGTACCACTGCTTCGCCGGCACTGACCGCCGACAGGCTTCCGTCCTGGTACAGCTTGCGCCACAGGAACAACTGGTTGGCGTTGATACCGTTGCGCCGGGCCACCACGGATACACTTTGTCCGGGTTCGAGGCTCTCGCGAACCATGGCCAGCTTCTGGTCGGTGCTCCAACGGCGTCGGCGTTCCTGGCCGAGCAGCTCTCCACCCTTATCGTTGCTGTTAGTCATATACATACCCGTTTGCCTATCCCTTATCTTAAGGGGGGAACGGTGTCCTGTCTTTCATGGGGCTCGTTCATGCCCCAGGAAACTGCAGATCTGCTTGAGTTTGCTGCCCATGATGACCGTCATTAAGAGCCTGATGCCTAATCCGGGGAAACTACCCGCACCCTTTTTCTGTGTTTCGGCCTATCGACGTAGAGGCCGCGGCATGCAATTCGCTGGAGCGATCGGTGGCGAAGGCCCGCCCGTATTGCTCCTTCACGACTATCCGCAGCCCCATATTGCTTGGAGGCGCATTGCACCCAAGTTAGCGAAGAATTATACCGTGATCATCCCGGATTTTCCGGGGTATGTCTCAGGTCAACTGATGTGATCACGGCAACCATCGTCTTCGCAAAGGTCACGTATGGTGCGGCGAAGCCATTGATGGGCAGGGTCATTCTGAAACCGCGGATGCCACGCTTGGGTGAGTACCACGGGCTCCAACGGTATGGGCAGATCAAATGAGCGGATGCGCAAGCCAGCCGCCAGGGCACTGCGCACCAGGTGCTCGGGCAACGGCAGCAGCAGATCGGAATCCTGCAGAGCGAAGAAGGCGGTGTAGGGTGTGGACACCACCAGGGCGACATGTCGGCGCAGGCCCAGCGCCTCTAGCGCGGTGTCGATCGGGCCTGTGGACTTGCCACGCCGTGACACACCGATGTGGCTCCAGCGCGTAAGCCGTTCGGCCGTGATGGCGTTCTCGAAGATGGGGTGGCCTGCGCGGGCAATGCCGACGAAGTTTGTGGTGAATAATGGCTGAACGCGAATTTCCGGGCCGAGCTTGCGCGAGCCACTGATGAACAGGTCAATTCGCCCGCTGCGCAGCGCTTCATCGTCGACGTCGTCTTCTTCGGGAGAGAAACGCAACATGGCCCGCGGCATATCCGCCGCCACCGCCTCCAGCAAGCGTCCCGAGTGCATTCCCACGAATACGTCGTTGGCCCGCACGTTGAAGCGCCGTTCAAGCGTTTTCAATTCCATATCGGCGGGAGGTGTGAGTACCTGGGTAGCTTGCTTGAGCGCCGCGCGCACCTGTTCACGCAGCGCCAGCGCCCGCGGAGTGGGTACGAGTTTGCGCCCCGCCTGTACCAGTACCGGATCGCCTAGTGTTTCGCGGATGCGGCCTAGCGTGCGACTCATGGCCGGAGGGCTCAGTTTCATACGCCTCGCCGCGCCGACCACGGTGCCCTCTTCCAGCAAGATGTCCAGCGCGAACAGCAAGTTCAGATCAGGATGCACCGTTGCGCCTCTCACTAGGATTGCGTTGAACGGAATACTAACCCCATATCAGGGTGCTACCAAACAGCCGTACACCCGTGCGTCCTACGCATTGATGGAGTGCGTGGCAAAGCATTTACCACATTTTTACCTGAATCAACAATGAGTTGAAGTGCAGGGCCGAGCTGTTCGGGCCAATGCTGCTGACCGTGGAAGTTATGGCCCAGCCGTCAAACCGTGAGCAACCGTGCACACTGCTGACGGGGTTGCCGTTTGCGGCGGACATCATCACAGCACCCGCGCGGCTGTCTCGGTATCCGTCGTCGGCCTCTGGTGACGACACCTGATTAGGTGCCGCACGACAGGTTCTCCTGACGGATTCTGGAGATAGCTTCAATTGCAAGCCAACGAAGAGGAGCGCCAATGAGCACCAAGGTATTCAATAATAAAGACGTCCAGGATCTGCTGAAGTCAGCCACCAACCTCGAAGGCGAAGATGGAGACAAGCGTGCCAAGAAGATCATCCACCGTTTGTTGAGCGATCTGTTCAAGGCCATTGATGACTTGGATATCACCGCCGACGAAATCTGGCTAGGAGTGAACTACATCAATAAGCTAGGTGCCGATGGCGAGGCCGCTCTGCTGGCCGCCGGACTTGGTTTGGAAAAGTACATCGATATCCGCCTCGACGCTGAAGATGCCGCGCTGGGACTCACCGGAGGCACGCCACGAACCATCGAAGGGCCGTTATACGCCGCAGGAACGCCGGTCAAGGAGGGCGTGGCGAAGATGGATATCGTCGATGACCCGGATGCGGGCCCACTGGTGATCCGCGGTGCCGTAATCGGACCCGATGGCCAGCCCGTCAGCAATGCCCTGGTAGAGTGCTGGCACGCGGACTCCCGGGGCTTTTATTCGCACTTCGATCCTACCGGCAAGCTACCCGATTTCGACCTGAGGGGTGCCGTGCGCACCGGCGCCGATGGCAAGTATGAGTTTCGTACCCTGATGCCCGTTGGCTACGGTTGCCCGCCGCAGGGCGCCACTCAGCAACTGCTCAATAGGTTGGCGCGGCATGGGAATCGGCCCGCACACGTGCATTTTTTCGTCACAACGGACAATTTTCGCAAACTCACCACGCAGTTTAATTTCGAAGGCGACCCGCTGATCTGGGATGACTTCGCCTATGCCACGCGTGAGGAATTGATTCCACCGGTGTCCGACAAGACCGGTGGCGCGGCGCTCGGACTGAAGACCGATGCCTACAAAGAAATCGAGTTCGACTTCATCCTCACTCCCCAGCTCAATGGCGTGGACAACCAGCTCGTGCACCGCGCGCGCGCAGAAGGGAAGGCCGCGTAAGTCGCAAGCCACGTGGGCGCGCGTGCCATTGCCGATTCAGGTTCATGGCATGCGCAGCGCCCTCGCCAGGGAGGTGCGCAGTTGTCTGTGCCAGCCCGTCAAGGCATACCAATAAGGATAACTATCAAAATGGCATATCAATGATCGAAAAGGCCCTCGAATCCTGTGCGCAAGCAGCGTTCGCTCCGCGTGACGATACGCCAGTAGCGATCGGCGGCGCTGCTTCTACCCCAATGTGCCCCTACGAGCGAGCGCAATGCGACATCCTCGCGATGCTGCCCGCACGAGCACACGACCTGGCTCGACTCCGGGTGGTGGCTGAGGGCGGCATGCCCATCGTCACCGTCATCGGAAAATACAATCATGGCAAGAGTCGCCTGCTCAACGAGCTGTTGAACCGCGACACTTTCGCCGTGGCTGATCGGCGCGAGACGGTTACGCTGGCTGACTACGAGCACGAAGGCGTGCGCTGGCTCGATGCGCCGGGGATCGACGCTGACGTCAGCGTCGAGGATGACCGCCATGCTATGCAAGCGACCTGGCTGAAGTCCGATATTCGTCTGTTCGTGCACTCAGCGAAAGAAGGCGAGTTGGACGCGCGGGAATTGGCGTTACTGCAAGAGCTCAATGCTGATGCCGACCGCACGTGGCGCAAGACCCTGTTTGTGCTGACTCAAGTGGACCAATTGGCCGACGAGACTGAATTGGGGAGGGTGATTGGCGTCCTCCGGTCGCAGATACCGTGCCCCATCCCGATACCGACCTCGTCCACCCGTCATCGCCTTGGCGTACAAGACGGTAAGCGATTGATGCTCGAACGTAGCGGATTCTCGCGGTTGCGCGAGGAGTTGGCGGCATGTTTGACCGCTGTATATGAGGCCCGTGCTCATGAGACTGCCGTGTTGCTCGGCGAGATCCACGCGCAGCTACAGGCGTTGCTTTCCCACCGCAAGTCAGGGCTGGCGCAATCGCAAGCGCTTGAGCAGCAACAGCGCGTAGATTTCGTTCAAGGCTTGAGGGCGGTGTTCGCCAAGATCGGTGCCAATATACTCGAGATCATCGACGCCCCGGGCCCGGATCATGCGCAAACTGCGGATTCTGCCGAAGAACACTACCGGCGCACGGCCGCCAAGCAGGAACGGGCACGTATCCAAGTGGCGTATTCCCGTGCCTGTATCGAGATCGACAGTTACCTCACGGGGCAGGGTGTGGCTGAGCTGCCCGGCTCACAGCAGACCGGTATTCGGGCAATGGACTCGGTGATGGTAGCGTTGATGGGGGTGTCGGTAAAATTTCGCAACGATTTGCGGCGCATGTTCTGCGAGGCAGAAGGGTCGGCCCGTTTGCAACAGGAGTGCCTACGCTACTTCGAGTTGTCGAAAGACCGCGTTGAACTGGCCGCAGCGGTCACCGACCATGAAACGCAGATCACCTTGACTGAAAAGGCGCTCGCAGCCTTGCGCGTGTTGGAACCCGCAACATGAACGACAATACCCGCTACGAAGAGCGTTTCATTGCCCAAGCTGCGAGCGTTGATGTTATCGGACACAGTCCAGGCGAAATACTGGATCGGTTGCGAGCGTGGGAAAAGGGCGTAGGGAGGCTCTTGAGCTCAGCCCGGATACGGTTTCCAGGCATTGCCAACCGCAGTGCGTTGGCGCAGCAGGTCGAAGCGTTGAATTCAATGGTGATTGCGTGTCTGGAAAACTGGCCTCGTCAATGGGCCGAACTAGAGCCGGCGCAGCAACTGGCCGAGGTGTTTGACGATAAAGTGCTGCTACTTGTGTTCGGCAAGTTCAATGCTGGAAAGAGTTCACTTTGCAATTTCCTGGCGGAACGCTTCGTGGCGCGAGGCAAAGCGGTGCATCATTTTTATGTGCAAGACGCAACGATAAAGGATGCAGCTGGCCCGTTCCAAGAGGGATCGACCGAAACCACCACCCGACTGCAAGGCGTTTGCCTGGGCGAAAGGCTGGTGTTGCTGGATACGCCCGGCCTGCATTCGATGACGCCGGAGAATGCGGCGCTGACTGGTCGTTTCACCGATAGCGCTGATGGTGTTCTATGGCTGACCAGCTCCGCCTCGCCAGGGCAGGTACAGGAACTGGATGAACTGGCTCGCGAACTGCGTCGAGACAAGCCCTTGTTGCCTGTGTTGACTCGCAGTGATGTATACGAAGAGGACGAGGTCGACAATCAAATCGTCAGGCTGTTGTGCAACAAGGCAGGGCACAACCGGACACTGCAGGAGGCCGATGTGGCCGAGCGGGCGAGGGCAAAGCTGGCACAGCTGGGAGTTAACATCGAACTACTGGAAAACCCCGTATCGATCTCCGCCTACGTCGCACGCCAGCAGGGGCAAACGGCAGAAGCAATGCAGGCGGCAGGCTTCGAACGCCTGTACGCCGCGCTTATGGCCATTACCGAGCCCGCGCTGACATACAAACGGTTCAAACCGGCAGCGGTGCTTCTGCACCATTTGGACGAGCACATTGCCGGCGACTTTAGAAGTAGCCTGCTACCGTGCCTGGCCAAGTTGCAGCAGCAACTGCTGCAGTGGGATGCCACTTTGGAGCGGCAACGCGATCAGTTTCTCTCTGTTGCCTGGCGAAGCATCGTTGCGCAATTGCCCCGCTTATTGGAAGACCATGCCGGTACGGGGGATGCAGCGGCGGCCCGCACTCAAGCCGCGCAATGGCTCGGCAAAACCGCAGCGAAGGCAATCGATGAAGTATTCGCCGATTTCGATATCGGCCTTGATCCAGCATTGATCCCGCCAAAGCTCGATGGCGTAGCGGTCTACGGGATTCAGGCAGGAACGCCAGACTACGCGGACCTTCATACAGATCTGAAAGAGTCTATCCATTCGAACCTACTCAAGATCGTGGGCACAGTCATTAGCCATTGCCACCGCAGCATCGATCAGTTGCGCGCGGACCTGGCACAACTGCAAACCACGTTGTCCGCACAAGACCGCGAGCTGCTCGAACTCAAGTCGCTACTGATGCTTCGCAGGGGCTGATTGGCCGTGGCGTGGGGCAATAGTCAGGCCCGCACGAGTCAGTACATGCCACAGTAGGTAGCCATATCAACGGCTGAGGCGACTGCAATGCAGTCGAGTATTATGGGCACGTATCGTGGTGGACCAGGGAAAGGAAAATATTTACTAACCCTGTAACTTGAGCTGCTAGGGCCGCGCGCTGCGTGTCCCGATTTGAGGTATTTGTGTCGTATATAATCGTGACGGGCTCGATATAGTAGATTGGGGTATCAGAACGCTCATTCTCATGAGTGTCCGACCGCTGCGGTCGTATCTCACGAACTTGTCGAGTCAGTAAGGAGCTTTATATGACTAAGTCGATTGTTAGCATACCTGAGAACAATCCGGTGTACGGCGTGAGCACACAAGCGTTCCAGGACTGGCAATACTCTCCGGCGGTACGCGCTGGAGGGCTTCTGTTTGTTGCTGGCACCGTTGGTGTCCGGGCTGATGGCTCGATTCCGGAGTCGGTGGCCGAACAGACGGACCTGGCGTTCAAACGAATTGAAGAGTTGCTGCGTCTCCAAGGTCTCAGTATGAACGATCTGGTCGAGGTGGTGAGTTATCACACTGACGTCAAAAGTAATCTGGATCAGTTTTTGCCGGTCAAACAACACTATTTTGTAGAACCGTACCCGGCGTGGACGCTTATTGGTGTGGAAGCCTTGGGACGGCCTGAGCTGAAAATCGAGATAAAGGTTGTGGCAGCGTTGAAGCGTTCATAATAGCAATTCTGTTCAAAAAGCTGGGCACTCGGATTTCGTTATTGTCGATAGGTTTATGCTTGAGTGCTTGGGTGCTTGGGTGCTTGAGTGCTTGAGTGCTTGAGTGCTTGAGTGCTTGAGCGCTTGTGGCGTCGCGATTTGCGAGCCGACGAGCTTGCGCTTTACGCTGTGCAACCTTTGGCCTTGCTACATCACTCACGCTCAGGGTCGCCACGCCTGGCCCCGGAACCGGCGCACGCCGCGGTTCACGGGGCTGCTCGGGACTGCTGGCGGGGCGCCACCCGGGCTGGCTTACCGGGAGCGCGTGCTAAAGCTTGAACTTGCCCGCTAAACACTCACCCCCGTGGCGCGTTGTATTACGACTTAGCCGCCGTTTGCGCGTTGCCGCCCGTGAACGTACGCAACATCACGTAGAAGACCGGTGTCAGCACAAGACCGAAGAGTGTGACACCCAGCATTCCGAAGAACACCGAAATACCCATCGCCTGGCGCATCTCTGAACCAGCTCCCGTGGAGAACACTAGTGGCACCACGCCCATGATGAATGCTATCGACGTCATCATGATTGGCCGCAGGCGCAGCCGGCTGGCTTGGATGGCGGCCTGCAGTGGAGTGTAGCCGGCCTGGTCTAGCTCCCTGGCGAACTCCACCATCAAAATAGCGTTTTTGCATGCCAGCGCGACCAGTACCATCAGGCCGATCTGAGTAAAGATGTTGTTGTCGCCCTGGGTCAGCCAGACCCCCGTCAGCGCGCACAGGATGCTCATCGGCACGATCAGAATGACCGCCAAGGGCAGCGTCAGGCTTTCGTACAGGGCGGCGAGCACGAGGAACACCAGCAGCACGCTGATGGGGAACACCCACAGCCCGGCATTGCCTGAGATCACCTTCTGGTAGGTCAGGTCCGTCCATTCGAACCTGATGCCCTGGGGCAATACCTCGGCGGCGATACGCTCCGCCGCCGCCTGGGCCTGTCCGGAGGAATAGCCCGGCGCTGGGCCGCCGTTGATATCCGCCGCCGTATAGCCGTTGTAGCGGACCACCATATCGGGACCATAGGTGGAGCTGATCGTCACCAATGAAGACATCGGCACCATGTCACCATGATCGTTACGGGTCTTGAGTTGCAGGATGTCATCCGCGCGCTGACGGTAGGGGGCATCAGCCTGCACTCTCACCTGATAGACCCTGCCAAAGTCGTTGAAGTCGTTAACGTACTGCGAGCCCAGATACACCTGCAAAGTCTTGAAAACTTCGGCCACCGGGACCCCCAACTGCTTGGCTTTAACGCGGTCGAGGTCAACTTTGAGTTGCGGAAAGTTGATCTGGTAATTGGTCAGGGTGCCTCCAAGTTCGGGGGTCGCCGCGGCCTTTGCCATGAAGGCCCGTGTCGCTTTGTCGAGCGCTTCGTAGCCTAGGCTCGCTTGGTCTTCGAGCTGCATCTTGTAGCCGCCCAGGCTACCCAGGCCGAGGATAGGGGGTGGAGGGAAGGCGGCGATGTAGGCCCCTTTGATGCTGGCGAACTTCTGGTTGAGCGAGGCAACGATGGCGCTGGCTGACTCGTCCTTGCTCAGACGCTCGCTGTAGGGCTTGAGCGGTACGAACAGAATCCCCGAACTGGCGCTGTTCATGAATCCATTGATCGACAGGCCAGGAAAACCTACGGCGTGCGCGGCGCCAGGTTGCTGCATGACGATGTCACCCATCTGCCGAATCACCTGCTCGGTTCGGTCCAGTGAGGCGCCATTGGGTAGCTGAGCGATGGTGATCAGGTATTCCTTGTCTTGCATGGGCAAGAAGCCCGTGGGCACTGCACGGGCTACGAATACAGTCAAACCCAGTAAGAGCAGATAACTGATCAGCATCCAGCCTCGGCGGCCGAGAGCACCAGCCACCCCTCTGGAGTAGTGTTCCGAGCCACGCTCGAAGCCTATGTTAAAGGCCCTGAAGAACCTGCCCAGCAGAGCATTCAACACCCGTGTCAGGCGGTCTTCCTTGGCATCGTGGCTGCGCAAGAGCAAGGCGCTGAGTGCCGGCGAGAGAGTCAATGAGTTGAAGGCCGAGATCACCGTGGAGATGGCGATCGTCATCGCGAACTGTTTGTAGAACTGGCCGGTCAGGCCGCTCATGAATGCCAGTGGGACGAACACCGCAACCAGGGTCAGGGCGATGGCTATGATGGGCCCGCTGACTTCCTGCATGGCCTTGTAGGTGGCGTCCCGGGGGCATAACCCATTGGCGATGTTCCTTTCTACGTTTTCCACCACGACGATAGCGTCATCGACGACGATACCGATAGCCAGCACCATACCGAAAAGCGATAACGCGTTGATCGAAAAGCCGAACGGCAGCAGCAGGGCGAAGGTACCGATGATAGAGACGGGTACCGCTATCAGCGGAATGATCGCCGTGCGCCAGGACTGCAGGAATACGATCACCACCACCACTACCAGCGCGATGGCTTCGAGCAGGGTATGGATGACAGCCAGGATGCTGGCCTTGACGAATCGCGTCGGGTCATGAACCAGCCGGTAATCGAGCCCGGGAGGGAAGTCAGCGCTCATCGCTGCGAGTTCGGCACGGATACGCTCGGAAATATCCAGCGCATTGGCGCCCGGCAGTTGGTAGACCGCGAGGGAAACCGCCGGTTTGTTATCCAGCAAGGCGCGCAGGCCGTATTCCGCTGCCGCCAGTTCCACGCGCGCGACGTCGCGCAAACGCGTTACGGCGCCGTCCGGGCTGGTCTTGAGAACGATGGCGCTAAATTCCTCGACCGTCTTCAGCCGGCCCTGCGCGTTGATCGTCAATTGGGTGGCCGTACCTGGCGACGCCGGCGCTCCCCCTACGGCACCTGCCGCCACCTCGATATTCTGTTCCTGTATGGCGGTGACGACATCAGTGGCGGTGAGATCACGCTGGGCCACCTTTTGCGGGTCGAGCCAGACGCGCATGGCGTAATCACCTGCCCCCCACATATCGACGCGGCCAACACCCGGTATTCGTTCGAATCGGGTCTTGACGTTACGTACCGCGTAATTGCGCAGGTACGTGGTGTCGTAGCGGTCATTGGGCGACACGAGGTGCAGGAACAGCACCAGCGAAGAAGAGCTTTTGAGCGTCGTCACGCCCAGGCGCTGGACGTCTTCGGGCAATCGCGGGAGGGCCTGATTGACGCGGTTCTGCACCAACTGGGTGGCCAGGTCCGGGTCCGTGCCGAGGGCAAAGGTGATGGTAATGGTGAGGTTGCCGTCGCTGTTGGCCTGGGATTGCATGTAGAGCATGTTCTCCACACCGTTGATTTTCTCCTCCAGCGGCGCTGCCACCGTCTCGGCGATGATCTTCGGATTGGCCCCCGGATACTGGACGTTGACGGTTACCGAGGGGGGCACCACCTCTGGATATTCCGAGATCGGCAAGCGGAACAGTGCGATAAGCCCTGCTAGCAGGATCAATACCGATAGCACGCCCGCGAAGATGGGACGGTCTATGAAGAACTTGGATATATTCATACGGGACTCAAGACGAGAGCGCTCGCTGTTCCATCGACATTCGATCAGCGCGCTGTTACATGACGTGGGTGATCAGCGTTGGGTGCTGGCCTGTGCGCCGCTGGGGCTGAGTAACTTGGCTTGTACCTGGGTTCCGGGTCGAACTCGCTGGATGCCGTTGACGACTACGCGGTCTCCTTCCGCCAACCCGGAAGTGATAACGCGTTCAGTGCCTTGCAGGTTGCCCAGGGTCACCGGCCGATAGATCACCTGCTCGTGTTGATCGACCACGAGTACGAATCGCTGGTCTTGATCAGTGCCAATGGCGGCATCGTCTACCAGCAGTGCGCTGTAGGGTTCGCTGCCGCCCACTTTTACGCGCGCGTACAGGCCCGGCAGCAAGGCGTCGTCGACATTGGTGAACCGGGCGCGCATGCGGATGGTGCCCGACGACGTGTCCAGTTCGTTGTCGACGGATTGGATCACCCCTCGCCGCGAGTAGCCTTTCTCATCCGCGAGGCCCAGCTCGACGGGGATATTAGCGTCGTGGCTGACGCTGCTTATATATTTGAGATAAGTTTGTTCGTCCGCATTGAATTCGGCATAGATTGGGTCGACAGAAACAATCGTCGTCAAGGGCGGAGCGCTCGCACCGGCGCTGACGATATTGCCCAGCGTCAACTCAGCCCTGGAGACCCGGCCCGCAATGGGCGCGGTCACCTGGCAGTAGCCCAGGTCTATTTGCGCTGCGTCCAATGCCGCTTGCGCGGTTTTGAGATTGGCGGCGGCTTCCCGTGCGGCATTGTTCTTTTCGTCGTAATCGCGTCTGGCGATGGCATTGTCGCCAATCAGCCGTTGAGCCCTTTGCCATTCACTTTGCGTATAGGCGACGCGCGCCCTGGCAGCAGCGACCTGGCCGCTGGCGCGGTCCACTTGTGCCTGATAGGGGCGAGGGTCGATGACGAACAACGTGTCGCCCTTTTTCACCAACTGGCCATCGTGCAGGCCAACCGCGATGATAGCGCCCGCGACCTGAGGCCGGACCTCGACTTTTTCCACTGCCGCCAAACGGCCGGAATAGAACTGCCAATCGGTGACCGCCGCTCGCCTAACCACTGCAACGTCGACTTCCTGCAGCGGGCCCCGGCCGTCCTTGGCCAGAGCGCGATGGGGCCCGGTAAGGGTGCCATATCCAACGGCCGCCAAAATGAACATGCCGGTGGCCGAATAGAGCAACCCTTTCAAATAGGGCCTGGGTTTAGCGCTCATGAATGCTCCAAAGGGGTGAACGTGGGTGTGAATATTGTTGGAATGGGCGTCCGGTCCATTTCGCTGGCCGGGTGAACAGCTAAGCGGGGCAGGCCTTTTGCTTGGTCCGTATCCACCTCAGCGTGACCAGCGCACACGCCGCGAGCAGTGGAAAAGCGAGCGCGTTCATGTTTTTCCAGCCGAGCCACTGCAATGCGGGGCCCGCGGCCAACGTGGCGATGGCCGTGAACCCATAGCGAATCAATTCGGCCATTCCCTGCACCCTCGCGCGTTCCGCGGCAAGATGAGACGCCGTCAACAGCGCAGTGCCGCCCACGAACATGAAGTTCCAGCCAAGGCCCAACAGCAGTAAGGCTGTGTAAAACCCCAGGAGGCTGTCGGAAAGGTTCGCTATCACGCCACAGCCGGCGCTCAGTGCCATGCCTGCGTACAGCACCCAAGGCAGGCCGAACCGGGTAATCAATCGACCGGCAAACAGCGAGGGCGCATACATGCCTACCAGATGCCACTGGATGATGTTGGCGCCATCATCCATCGAGTGCCGGCTGGCAATCGCGGCCAAGGGCGCTGCGGTCATGATGAACATCATCACCATGCCCCCGATCACGTTATTGGCCAGCGCTGCCAGGGAAATGGGCGATGCCAACACTGTGATCAGGCGACGGGGTGGCGCCAGCGGCTGCCCAGGGTGGGCGATGCCTGGGCTGGCGTCTCGGTAACCCAGCCACAGCAATAGGGCGGATGCCAAACCGAGTAGCGACACCATCAGGTAGGAGCCTGCGAACAGGGTCGGCAACAGGTCCCTGCTCCAACTCGCCAATAGCGGCCCTAGCAGCGCAGCCATGACCCCGCCGGCCAGCACCAGGGCAATTGCCCGTGGCTGGCGCGCTATGGGCTCGCTATCTGTTGCCGCCAACCGGTAATACTGGGCGAAGGCTTGAAACACGCCGACGGCAGCCGTCCCGAGACAGAACAGCCAGAACGCCTGTTGCAAAACGGCCCAGACACTGACCACTCCGCCCACCGCGCCTGTCACGGCGCCCAGCACGAACCCGTAACGCCGGCCCGCTTTCTCCATCAGCGAGGAGGCGAAATAGGCCGCAGCCGCGCCGGCCACCGTAATGAGGGCGAAGGGCAGGGTGGCGAGCGATTTGTCAGGCGCCAGTTGATATCCCGTCAGCCCAGTCAACGTCAGATCGATCGCCAGTGCCGCCGTGAACAATCCCTGTGCGATCGCCAACACCGGTACGTTCGGGGCCACTGAGCGTGCCTCGGGTTGTGGGTTGCTCGGTGCTGGCTTCGATGCGCTCATCGGGTCCATCCTGACGGCCATGAGAGACGGTTGGAGTTCCATACCATGGCATTTCTCCTGCTGACGAAGCCTGGATGGTCTCGCGATCGCCCAGGCCGGAGAAAGGACGTAGTTCCCTCCATTAGCGTCATGGGCGCCCAGGGGCAAGAACGCGGGCGTGCGTTGCCATGCCCGACACCGTGCCCAGGTTGTGGTGACGCTTTATGAGGGATTTATGGGGTTTGCTGAGGGGCGTTTTTGTAGGATGATTTTCCCGCGTGGCGCGGCTGGACCGCATCCCGCTGGTGAGCTGAGCGGGTGATTTGGACTTCGTTGCACAACTGTTGGAAAGGTAAGCTCATGCGCGACATCGCATTCTTCATCTTCCCGGGATTTCAGATCCTGGATTTGAGTGGCCCCTTGGCCGCATTCGAGATCGCCAATGGAATAGGCGTGCCACAGCCTTATCGCTGCTCGGTGGTGTCACTGACGGGAGGGGCTGTGATGAGTTCGGCCGGCGTGGAAGTGAGCTCGCGAAAGATCAGATCGACACCCTACGATACCTTGATCGTGGTGGGTACCGAGTTGCCGTCCCGGCCCCACGAAATGCCCCTGATTTCCGATCACCTCGCCAACGCCGCGCTCAAGGGGACGCGGCGTATCGCCAGCGTTTGTACCGGGGCCTTTCTGCTGGCCGCCGCCGGTTTGCTGGACGGTCGCCGCGTGACGACCCACTGGAAGCAAACGGCGCGGCTGCAACGCAGTTTTCCCAAGGTGCGGGTCGAACCCAACCGGATTTTTATCAAGGACAAACAGATCTGGACTTCAGCGGGTATTTCCGCGGGTATCGACCTGGCGTTGGCAATGGTTGAAGAGGATCTGGGAAGCGCCGTTTCCCACGAGGTCGCCCGTTATCTGGTGGTGTACCACCGTCGCCCCGGAGGGCAGTCCCAGTTTTCCGCAATGGCCGATATGGAGCCGACCACCGATCGCATGCGCGAGGTGCTTACCTATATGCGCGAGCACCTGCACGAGCCACTGTCTACCGAGCACCTGGCCTCGATCGCCTGCCTCAGCTTGCGCCAGTTCGGCCGAGCGTTCCTCACCGAAACCGGCGAAACGCCCGCCAAAGCCGTAGAACGCTTGCGTGTCGAGGTCGCTCGGCAACGGGTAGAGCGCGGCTTCGAACCTATCGAATTGATCGCCAGTTCAGTGGGCTTCAAAGACCCGGAACGCATGCGCCGGGCGTTTATCAGGGTGACCGGGCACCCGCCACAGAGCATTCGGCGCCTTGCCGCGCAGCAAGGCGTGACCGCCTAGCCGAGTCCCGCTCCTGTGTGCATGGGTGGCCCCCTTATGCACGATACCGCTACAGCTGCCGTACGGCCGCGCGGGTGACTGCGCTCGTCTTCGGCGCCTGCCGTGAGAGCGTTCACTGATTTTTCAATTGTCAAAGCAGGACTGATGCTATGCCAGACTCACTGGACCGCCGGACATTATTGACACTCGCTTCCTGCTGGGCGGCGACCATGGCGCTGCCTGCACTGGGCGATGATCGGCCCGGCGCCGAACACTTGCGAATGATGAACTCGATCCCACCTGATGCCCCCAAGGTGGCGATGTTGATCTATCCCAAGATGGTCGCCCTGGATTTGATCGGGCCGATGACCATCTTCAAGATTGCAAGGTTCGATCTGCATCTGGTCTGGAAGGACCAACAACCGGTCTCGACCGACGTTGGCCTGCCCCTGGTTGCCACCCACACATTCGAACAGTGCCCCTTGAACGTCGATGTGCTGTTCATTCCCGGGGGAATCATGGGCACCATCGACTGCATGGCCGACCCTCAGGTACTGGCATTCCTCGCGGACCGCGGGGGGCGTGCGCGATGGGTCACCAGTGTGTGTACGGGTGGCCTGGTGCTGGCCGCCGCCGGCCTGCTGGTGGGTTATGACGCCACCGCCTACTGGCCGGTCGCACAGCTTCTGCCCCTGATGGGCGCGCGCCATGTCGATCAGCGTGTGGTCAAGGATCGCAATCGCATGACCGGGGGCGGCGTAACCGCCGGGATCGATTTTGCCCTGGCGCTGGTCGCAGAGATGAAGGGCGAGGAACTGGCAAGGCGCGTGCAGCTATTCATCGAATACGCCCCCCAGCCGCCGTTCAGCAATGGCACCCCCGCAGAAGCCGGAGAGCAGCGCACGGCCGAGGTTCTGCACAGCCGGCGCTGGATGGACGAGCAAGCTCGCAATGCGGCGGTCAAGGCCGGCCGGCGCCTGGGGCTCAGCGGATAGCGCCACGGTCACCGACGTTTATCGACGGCGCCGCACCAAGGCGTAAAGCCATGGCCCCTCGTTCAAAACGAGAAGGTGGAAGACAACAACAGTGTGCGTGGCGAACCTCTCGAGATGCCCGCTGCCTGGCCGGAGGCTGCCGAAGCCCAGTAGCTTCTGTCAGCGACGTTTTCAACCGATGCCCGCAGCACGATGGGCTGGCGGGTGACGCCTTCGAGCGAGTAACGCAGGCCCAGGTCGGATCGCGTCCAGGCCGGTATGTGCTGGCTGTTGGCGGCGTCGATGTACTGCTTGGCGGTCAGAATGGCGCGCGCGGTCAGGGTCAAGTGCGGGACGTCGGTATCATATTCGATGCCGGCATTGGCTTGATAGGCGGGTGTGCCAACCGCTTTGTCGTTATCGTATTGGCCAGTGCCCGTTTTAGTTTGGCGTGCATCGAGCCACATGATTCCGCCCAGCATCCGCCAACGCTCTGCCGGCTGCCCCGAGACATTCCATTCCAGGCCGCGATTGCGCTGCCGGCCGTTCACACCATAAACGCCGCTCACGGTATCGGTCGTGCCGTTTGGCTGAGTGATCTGAAAGGCGCTCAGGCTGGTAAACCCAGTGCTCCATTGAGCTTTGATACCCACTTCACCTTGCCTGGCCACCACGGGTGCGAAAGTTTGCCCGACATTGATAGACCCGGCCGGGGCAGTCGGGCCCTGTTGCAGCGCTTCTACATAATTGGCGTACAGGCTGACACTCTCGGTGATTTTGTAGACTGCGGCATAGGCCGGTGATACCGCGGATTGATCATAGCGTGCTGTGCGTGCGCCGGTCTGCGCAGCGAAGTTGGCACTGCGAATCGCTTGCAGGCGGGCGCCGAGGGTGAGCTGCAATCGGTCGTCTGCCAGGCCCAGGGTATCGGCCATGAGCCAGCTGCCATAGCGGGCTTGCGAGGTCCGATGCAGGTGATCCAGGTCAGGCACGGTGGCCGCATCGGGCCGGGGCACGGTTCGAGGCTCGTGGGTATTGGAGGAATAACCGCCCAGGGGGGCGAATACGGCTTTCAGGTTCTGCTGCCAATAGGCCGCTGCCAACGTTACCTGATGGTTAACGGTGGCGGTTTCGAAAGCCCCTCGTAGCCCTGCCTGCCCAGAAATATGCTCGCCGTTCGACGGGAACGAGTTGATCGCCGCATGGTAATCACCGTTGGCCTGCAACGCCGTGGGTTGGATGTATAGGCCGGTGGTCTCGGTTTTACTCGTTCCCAGGGCGAGGAATGCCGTCCATTGCTCGCTCAAGTCATATTCAGTACGGACGGCGCCATAGTGATCGGTGGTGCGAATGCGCGCCCAGGGTTGCCCCAGGTTAGTGCGGTTGTCGACCTTGGGCGGGGATGAGACCCCAGGAGCCAGTGTCACGGCCCAGTCCGGGGCGTTCAGCGTTTGGCGTTGCTGGCCAAGGTCCAGATACCACCGGCTTCTATCGCCCTGGTAGTCAAGGCTGGTGGCCATGGCGGTGCTGCGCTCCGATTGATCGTCAATGCCTTGGTCGCCGCCACTGGTCAGGCCGTTCACCCGCAGGCCCCATGCGTGCTCTTCGCCAAACCGGCGACCTACATCCAAGTGCGAACTCAGGGCAGCATCGGACTCCAGTCCAGTCGTCAGGCGAGTGACCGGGGTATCGGTGGCTCGCTTGGGCACTATATTGATCGCGCCACCGACCGAACCGCCGAGCGAGATACCATTCAAGAACGTATCGGGGCCTTTCAGTATCTCGATGCGTTCGGCGAATTGCGCTGGATAGCGCTGTTTTGGCGCAATCCCGTAGAGCCCGTCGAAGCCCATGTTGTAAGAGAACAGATTAAAGCCACGAATCGAATAGACATCGCGGTAACTGGCCCTGGGAAAAATGACCCGCACTGACGGATCCGCTGCCGCCACATCGGCAATACTGCGGCTTTGACTGTCGTCTACGTACCGCGCGGTGTAACCCGTCAAGTTGAATGGGGTGTCGAGCGCAGTACGGTTGCCGAGGACGCCCAGGCGGTTACCCGTGGCAGTCTGACCGCCGGGGGCCTGGGGCATCAGCGTCGCAGCGTCGCCCGGGCGCACCCTTGGCAGGCGGGTGGTCGTGACTTCGATGGTATCCAAGGTAAGCGTTGGTCCGTTGACAGGTGGCGTGGCGAGCGTGCCGTCGGCGATGCATTCATTTGTACCGAGCACGGAGAGGACAGAGCATAGGGCCGCCTCAAAAGCGATGGCTTTCAACATGGAGGGATTCTGCGCAGGTAAGGGATTTTATCCGGCCCAGGCGCATCACAGGTCCTCGCTGCCCAGGTCGCTCTTGCACAACGCGCAGCCCTATCTGCCCCCGGCATCGGTCGCAATCATCGGCCACATTGCGCAGGCCGTAAAAGACATTTATCCCTCCAATAGCGGCGCCTCCATCGTATTGCGGGCGGCGTAAATCGAGGGATATACGTCGTTTGTCAAAGTCTGACCTGCCCTTACGCTGGGGTGTTGGACATCGGTAAACGCAATGGATCAGCGAACATTCACTCACCTGCGAATAGGCCAGTCATGAAAGATCTTTTAGGAAAACGTGCGTTCGTCACCGGCGCGGCGCGTGGTATCGGTGCGGCCATTGCCATCGAGTTGGCGCAAAGGGGCGCGGATGTCGCCTTCAGTTATGTGCGCTCGGCAACGGCGGCGGAGCAACTAGCGGCGCAAATTCAAACCTTGGGGGGCAGGGCGTTTGCCATCCAGGCGGATAGCCTCGACCCCGACGCCGTGAAAACCTCAGTGGACGACGCTGTGTCCTTGTTGGGCGGGCTGGATATCCTGGTCAACAACGCTGGCGTTGCCTTCATAGGCCCGCTGGAGGACATGCCGCTGGAGCAGATCGACCAGATCATCGGTGTGAACATCAGAGCTGTGGTGCTTGCGACTCAGGCAGCCATTCCTCATCTGCGCGAAGGCGCAAGGATCATCAACATCGGTTCATGCTTGGCCGAACGGGTGGCGTTCGAAGCGGTGACTGTCTACTCCATGTCCAAGTCCGCGCTACTGTCTTTTACCCGTGGCCTGGCTCGCGAACTGGGACCGCGCGGCATCACCGTCAATACAGTGCATCCGGGCCCGACGGATACGGACATGAACCCCGCCGATGGCGACGGTGCGCCGGCGATGAGATCGCATATTGCGCTGGGGCGCTACGGTACCGCCAAGGACGTGGCGGTCGCCGTCGCCTTCATTGCCAGCCCTGACGCGAGGCATATCACCGGTACGGGGCTGAGCGTCGACGGAGGGGTAAACGCCTAATCACCCGCGCAGCCGCAGGCTGCCAACTCAGGAGGCAAGATCATCCGTTGCCCTGCAACGCCCTCCTGGCATCCGCCCCGTCGTATATCCGAACGGGGCGGGCGCTGCTTTGGCCATTGGAAAATGCGCGCCCGGTACGGAAATGAGGTCAACCCAGATAACCCGTAATTTTTTGTTGACGGGTATGCAGGGTAAGCCGTAAGGTATTTCTGACGCCTATCGGAGTTCCCCCATTGACTACATCAGGAGATGACTTGCTCAAGGTCCTCGAAGCCCTGTCCAACCGACACCGGCTGCGGGCGGTGGCCCGGCTCGCCCGTGCGGGGCCGGCCTATATCAGCCAGCTTGCCAGGGACATCGGTATCAGTCGGCCGCTGATGCACCTGCACTTGCGCAAGCTGGAAGCCGCAGGGCTGGTCACTTGGACCGTCGAGACTGCCGAGGACGGCAAAGCTATCAGCCTCTACCAAGTGGCGCCCTTCGCCTTGACCGTTACGCCTTCACTCATCGCTGAATCGGCTCATACGTTGAGTACCGAGCAAGCCGCTGACCCAACTGATTGCTAGGAGCGCACATGGACAGATCCTCGATGATTTTCATCACTACGTGTCTGGTTTTGCTGACGGTGATACTTATCTTCGGCATGAAATTCTTTTACTTGTCGCGTAAGCGTTCAGGTGATCCGTCGGCCAATCCGCAGTTGTTGGAAAACGCCATCAAGGCTGCCGACAGCAACGCCGCTGCGCTGATCGAAGTGCGCGACAGCCTGGCGCAGATCCAGCGCCGCCTGAGCAATGTCGAAAACATTCTCAAGGAAGTGGAGTAGCCATGATCGACGCGGCCGCAACTCCTAAGACCGTCCTGTTGACCGGTGCAAGCCGCGGTATTGGCCATGCGACCGCGCAAAATTTCGAAGAGCAAGGCTGGCGGGTCATCACCGTGTCCCGTACCCCCCTGGATGGCAAGTGCCCATGGTCGTCGGGCGCACAGGACCATATCCAGGCCGACCTGGCGGATATCCAGGCCTATCCCGCACTGATTTCCAGCATCAGAAGCCGCCTGGGTGGCAGGGGCCTGAATGCAATCGTGTGCAACGCAGGCATCTCGCCAAAAAACCGCGAAGGGCAGCGTTTGGGCGCTCTTGAAACCGATTTCGAGCAATGGATGGCGGTCTTCAATGTCAATTTCTTTTCCTGCGCGGTGTTGTCTCGCGGGTTACTGCCCGAGTTACAGGCAAGCGCCGGCTCGATCGTCAATGTCACCTCTATCGCCGGTACGCGGGTGCATCCGTTCGCGGGGGGCGCCTATGCCTGCTCGAAGGCCGCTTTGTCGTCGCTTACCCGCGAGCTCGCCCATGACCTCGGCCCTTTTGGCATACGTGTCAACGCCGTCTCGCCAGGTGAAATCGACACTGCGATTCTGTCGGCCGGCACCCAGGCCATCGTCGACAGCCAGATCCCCATGAAGCGCCTCGGCAGCCCGGAAGAAGTGGCGCAGACCATTTTCTTTCTGTGCTCCAGAGCAGCGTCCTATATCAACGGAGCGGAGATTCAGATCGATGGAGGGCAACATGTCTAAGATCGCCAAGGGGATACGAACGGCCTTGGTGGCAGGATTGATAGTCTCTCTATCGGCGTGCAGCACCTATATCAAACCTCGCGGTCCGGCATTGCCGCAAGGCTCGAGCTGGGCGGTCGCCGGGCCCGATAACCTCGCGGGTGCGGCCAACGCCGATCTGATTCTCCAGCAAATGCTCGGTGCCGCGCTGGCACGGCGGGATATTGTTGGCCGGCCTTACCCAGCCGTGGTCAAGGCCTACCAAGCGTCCAGCCTGGAAGCGGCGGTTGGCTGGGCGAGGGGCAATGGCATCCAATACATCCTGACTTCTGTCATCGGAGAGTGGGGCTATCGGGGCAACGGCGCTGGCGGACCGGCGGTCGGAGTTACTTTCGCAGTCATTCGGGTAGCGGACCGGCAGGTACTTTGGCAGGCCAGCGGCGCACGATCGGACTGGGTTGGTCGGGGGCTGGACGCAACTGCCCTCAAGGTCGCCGAAAAACTCGTTGATGGCATCCCCCTGCAGACCCGATAGATACGCCATGGTGAGGCTCGCCGTAGGACGAACAATAGCGTGATGCGAGGAGAGCAGAAAACGGCAACAAAGCCGCCACCTCCTCCAGCGGCGCCTCTACCGCTGCCAGACCTCCCAGGGCGTCCGGAGTCCGGACGCCAAGTCCCTGCGCGGTCATCGCATCATTTACGGGCAGGTCTGCGTCCGTCCTGGGGCTTGGCCGCTTGTGTTCCCGGCCCGGTTCTGCGTCGGCGCGGCCGGCGGATGATCCACCGCCAGGCGGTCATCGGTCCAGGCGCCGTGACGACATTCGTGATGTGATCGCATCGGGGCTTGAGCGTTGGCTGCCAGCAGCGCCCGCTCAGTAGCTGGCGATTCTGCAGGGGCTGGCAGTTTTGGTGCGTGATGGAATCAGCCGAGGCGAGCCGCGGCAGGGGGTTGACGTCTAGTTGTGCGGGTGGCGTGCGCAGGCTGCCCATAATGCGTGCCTGAATTCTGCACTTCCTGGAAGCTGCCACACTGACCCGCCTTGGCCGGCACACCCTTCATTGGTGTACCGCGCGGTACCGGCGGTCGTCATTTATCCCTATGCAACCCCCACCCGCCATTGCGGCGGCGGTGCACTGCCATTGACGGCAAAGTCGCCGACGATGCGCTCTTTGTAAATCCGCGGGTTATGCGACGTTAGCGTGCGCGCATTTCGCCAGAAGCGATCCAGGCCTAGTGGGCGCAAGGTCGCTGACGCGCCCAGGGCATCGAACAGGAGAGTGGAAGCGTCGAGAATCAGATCGCTGACTACCGTCAAGGCCTGGCCAACTTCCAGTTCTGCTACCTCACTCGCCTTGTCTTCGCGAAGCGGGTCGTCGCTGAAGCGCAAGTCAGCGACGCGCTGCAGTGCCTCGGCGTTCTTCAGCACGATCACCCCCGCGCAGTAAGCCGCGCTGCGGACTTTGCCGACCACCTGCAGGATTTGCGGATCAAGCGCAACCCGCGGCGCGTTGCCGATGCTGAAGGTGCGGGTCCGTTGTGCGACCGCTTGGGCGACTTCGCTGGTCATCGCGCGGCCCAGCCCGGCGAGGTTGGCCAGGTGGAACAGCTGGAAATAACCCGGCGAGTAGCGGAAGCGGTCTTCAACGGCGATCACGTCGATGAGCTCCGCCCGCACATCGCGAAAGTGCGCGGTACCGCTGGCGGTCAGGGTCTGACCGAAGCCGGCCCAGTCGTCGATGATTTCCACACCGGGTGCATGGCGGTTGACGTAGACACTGGAGCGGGTACCGTCCTGCGCAGTCGCGCCGACATCGATCCAGTCCGAGTACAGTGCGCCGGTGGTGTAGAACTTAGTCCCGTTCAGTATCCAGTGGTCGTCCTTGCGGACCACCGTGGCAGTGAACTCGGCGCGTTTGGCGTCGCCGACCTCGCTGGTGGCTTGGCCGACCGTTTCGCCTGCGGCCAGGCGCGGCAGCCAGCGCTCGCGGAATGCGGCCTGGTGACTATTGAGTACGATTTCGACGAAGGCCATGTGGCCGCGGATGATCTGTACCAGGTTGGAGTCAGCCTCGCCCAACTCGATCAGCAACGCGAACAGGTGCGCCAGATCGATGCCGCTACCGCCGTGCTCTGTGGGCACGCGCAGGGCGAAGAAACCAGCGTCCTTGAGCCAGGCGAGTTGTTCGTGAGGCAATTGGCGATTGAGTTCGCGCTTGATCGCAGTCTCGCGAATGCGCGCGAACAGCGGCCGGAAGCGCTCGGCCAGGGCCTCGTAGTCGGCGCCGGGGCCGGCACCCCAGGCGGCGTCGATTTGCGACATGGCGGTCAATCCTTCTTGTTCTGGTAGGCGATAGGGGTGCTGCTCCACAGATCGGCGTAGGCGAACAGCGACGGCTGGCCGCCGGTGTGGATGAACAGCAAGGCCTCGTCGGGCCTGAAGGCCTTCTGGCGGACCAGCGCGATCAGGCCAGCCATGGCTTTGCCAGTGTGCACTGGGTCCAGCAGAACGGCTTCCTGGCGGCCGAGCAGGTCGAGCGCCTCGAGCATCCCAGGGGTGGGCTTTCCGAAGCCGTCGCCCACGAACTGGTCATGCACGATGACGTCCTCGGCTTGCAACAGGGCTGGCGAATGGCCGATGAGGGCGAGCGTTTCGCGGGTCAGCTCGTCGACGCGACGGCGCACCGGGTCCGGGCCGCCGAGAATGTTCACGCCATGGATGCGGGTTCTGCTCCTCAACAGGACGTGGCCGGCCAGCAGCCCGGACTGCGTACCGGCAGAGCCACTGGCATGGAAGATATGATCGAAGCGCAGGCCGGCCTGGTCGGCCTGGGCCTGTAACTCCAGCGCGGCATTGACGTAGCCTAATGCGCCGATGGGGGCCGAGGCGCCAACCGGGATGGTGTAGGGAACGCCGCCACGGGCTCGCACCTCAGCGGCCGCCTGAGCCAGTTCGGCGTCCAGATCGGAGCCGCCTGCGACCACCCGGAAGGTTGCGCCGAGCAGGCGGTCCAGGAGTATGTTGCCGTTGGTGCGGTAGTTGTGGTCGGCGTCCGCCAGGCGGTCGTCGATGATCAACTCGCAGCCCAGGCCGGCCTTGGCCGCCGCGGCAGCGGTCTGGCGGCAGTGGTTCGATTGCAGGGGGCCGGCGGTGAGCAAATGCGTGGCGCCGTGTTTGAGGGCGTCGGCCACCAAGTACTCGAGCTTGCGCACCTTGTTGCCGCCCAGGCCCAGGCCGGTGCAGTCGTCACGCTTGATCCAGATTTGTGGCCCGCCCAGCTGCTCGCTGAGGCGCTTGAGGTGTTGCAGTGGCGTCGGTAGATGCGCCAGGGGGTAGCGGGGGAAGTCTTGAAAGCTCATAGGGGACGACCTTGAGTAACTATCTGGGCACTGGACTCAGTGCAGGATCTGACGAAGAAATTCTTGCGTGCGGGGATGCTCCGGAGCCTCGAAAAAAGCCTGAGGCGCGTTCTCCTCGATGATCTGCCCGCGGTCCATGAAGATCACCCGGTCGGCGACCTGGCGCGCGAAGCCCATCTCGTGGGTCACGCAGATCATCGACACACCCGAGTCCTGCGCCAGCCCGGTCATGACGTCGAGGACCTCCTTGACCATTTCTGGGTCGAGGGCCGAGGTGGGCTCATCGAACAGCAGCACCTGCGGGTTCATGCACAGTGCGCGGGCAATCGCTACCCGTTGCTGCTGCCCGCCGGACAGCTGTGCGGGAAACTTGTGGGCGTGCTCGAGAATTCGCACCCGCTCCAGTTGCGCGACGGCATTGGCCTCGGCCACCTCGCGCTTTTGGCCCAGCGCCCATATGGGGCCGGTGACCAGGTTCTCCAGAACGCTGAGGTGGGGGAACAGATTGAACTGTTGAAACACCATACCCACCGAGCGCTGGATGGCCCGCAGGTTCTTGGCGGACTCATCGACTACGATGCCATTGACGGTGATGGTGCCATGCTGATGCGCCTCTAGCCTGTTAATGCAGCGGATCAGCGTCGACTTGCCCGAGCCCGATGGGCCGCAGATGACCACGCGCTCACGCGCGGCCAACTGCAGGTTGATATCGACCAGGGCGTGGTAATCGCCATACCATTTGTTAACGTTTTGCAGGGTCACTACAGGGTTGCCGCTCACAGGTGGGTGCTCCCGTGCACAAGAGAGAAAGGGCTCATCAGTGGTTAGCTCCGTTGTTCAGTCGCCGTTCCAAGCGTGCGGAAGCCGCTGAAATCACAAAGCTCATTAAGAAGTAGATAACCCCGACTGCCAGGTAGAGCTCCAGGAAGAACGCCTGCCATTGAGCATCCGCCAAGGCTGCGCGCGAGGCGCCCATCAAATCGAATACGCCAATGATCAGCACCAGCGAGGTGCCTTTGAAAAAGTCCAGGAAGGTGGTGGTCAGCGCCGGCAGGGCCGCCTTTAAAGCTTGCGGCAGGATGATCAGGCCTTGGGTTTTCCAGTAGCCCAGGCCGATGGAGTGCGCCGCTTCGAACTGGCCTTTGGGCAACGTCGACAGACCGCTGCGCAGCGCCTCGGCGATATAGGCCGACATGCACAAGGCAATGCCGACCAGGGCCCGCAACACCTTGGGTACGTCGGTTTGTGGGGGCAACAACAACGGTACCACCACCGCCGCGGCAAACAGCACCGCAAGCAAGGGCACACTGCGCATCAACTCGATATAACCGGTGGCAAGCAGGTGCAGCGCGCGCACCTTCGAGGTCCGCGCCAGGGCCAGCAGCACACCCGCCGGCAACGCCAGCAGCGTGCTGCCCACGGCCAGGATCAAGGTCAGCGTCAGGCCACCCCATTGGTCCGAGGGGACTGCTGCGAGGCCGGCCGCGCCACCGTGCAATAGTAGCCCCGCCGCCAGGGCGATCAGCCCCCAGGCTAGCGTGCTGATGCACCGCCGTGCCGGCAACAGCGGCCGCACGGCGAAGAACAGCACGGGTAGCAGGATCGCTAGCAACGGCCGCCAGAGGCTTTCCCGTGGGTACAGGCCGAAGAACAGCAGCGCCGCCTTGTCTTCGATGAACGCCCAACAGGCGCCATGCCCGGCGCGGCATTCAGCCGGGCCAGCCGGCAGGGTAATGGCATCCACCACCGCCCAATGCCAAACTTGCCAGCCCAGCGTCAGCAGCAGCACGATCAGCACGGCGGTGATCAGCGCGTTGTACCAAGGGAACAGAGCAGGGTGGCGATGCCATGGTGCGCCGGGGGGCGGCGCGGCGCGCGCCGCAACATTTTCATGCAACATGGTCGAGATGCTTTGTCAGGTAGCGCATCAGCGCGGTCACCAGAAAACCCAGTGCCACGTAGAACGCCAGGAAAATGAAAACTATCGCCAAGGCCTGGCCCGTCTGGTTGATGGCCGTATTGCCCACCGAGACCAGGTCGGGATAGCCCACGGCGACGGCCAGCGAGCTGTTCTTGATCAGGTTCAGGTACTGATTGATGGTCGGCGGTATGCCGATCTTCAACGCCTGGGGCAGCACGATCAGCCGGAGCCGGGACACGGCGCCGAGGCCGACGGAGATGGCCGCTTCGGTCTGCGCCTTGGGCACCGCGACGATAGCGCCGCGGAACACCTCGGCCAGGGAACCGCTGGTGTATACCGTCAGGCCGATCAGCAGCGCGGCGAGCTCGGTTGAGATACCCGCGCCGCCGGACATGCTGAAGCCATCTAGGTGGGCGGTACTGATCGACAGCGTCAGGCCCATGAGTGCGCTGGTCGCATAGCTGCCAACTAGCGCGCCAAGCGCCGCCACCGGCCACTTCAGGCCCCACAGCGCAGTCGCCAAGCCCGGACGCTGGCGTTGCCAAACGGCCATGCCCAGGCGTACCACTAGCAGCCAAACCACCGCCACGCCGAACAGCAGCCAACCCTGGCCTGCGGCATTGATAGCGGGGAGCCATATTCCGCGGTTGCTCAGAACCACGCCCGGTAAAGGGTGCAGCGCGCTCCGACTGTCGGGCAGGCCAAAGGTGATAGCCGCGTACCAGGCGAACAGGTGCAGCAGCAGGGGGATATTACGTGTCGTCTCGACCCATGCGCGGCCCAGGCCTGATAGCAACGGGTTTTGCGCGAGGCGACAGAGCGCGATCAACAGTGCCAGAACACTGGTCAACACGATACCCAGCGCGCTGACTTTCAACGTGTTCAATGCGCCGACCACGAATGCACGGGCATAAGTATCGGCGCCCGAGTAGTCGATGAGCGCCTCGCTGACATCGAACCCCGATGGATAATCGAGGAAGCCAAAACTGATTGGCATGCCACGGGAGCGCAAGTAAGCCGACAGCAATTGGCCCACCAGCAGTATCAGTAGCAAGGCCCCGGCCCAGGTCGCCCCGCGCTTTGCCAGCCGCCGCTTGTCGGCAGTGGTGGCAAGCGCGACAGGTTCGGCCATCACAGTGGCGGCGCGTACTGCAACCCACCTTTGGACCACAGCGCGTTCAGCCCGCGGTCCAGCCCCAGTGGTGTGCCAGGGCCCAGATTGCGCTCGAAGGATTCGCCGTAATTACCGACGTCCTTGATGATGTTGTAGGCCCACTTCTCGTCAAGGCCCAATGCCTTGCCGTTGCCCGGCACTACCCCCAGCAGTTGCCTGATATCAGGGTTCTGGCTGTTGGCGATGGCGGGGGTGTCGATGTTCTTGGAGGTCACGCCCAGCTCCTCGGCGGCCACCATGGCGAACTGCGTCCAGCGCACGATATCGCCAAAGCGGCTGTCGCCTTCGCGGATTACCGGGCCCAATGGCGACTTGGCGATGCGCTCTGGCAAGATCACGTAATCATCCGGGTTGGGCGCACGGGTAGCGCGAAAGCCCGCCAGGCCCGAAGAGTCGTAACCCAGTGCATCGCAGCGCCCGGAGAAGTACGCCGACACCAGCTCGGCCTGGCTTTCGAAAACGATCGGGGTGAATTTCTTGTTTAGCGCCGTGTAGTAATTACGGAAACTGGCTTCACCAGTGCCGCCCTGTGGCAGGCAGATAGTGGCACCATTGAGCTCGGTGGCGCTTTTGACATTGAGCTTCTTGTTGACCAGCAAGGCCAGGCCGTCATAGAAGTTGATGCCTTCCCAGTCGATGCCCAGGCCGGCGTCGCGCTGCAGCGTCCAGGTCGCGGTACGGGTCAGCACATCCACTTCACCCGCCTTGAGCGCGGCAAACCGCACCTGATCAGACAGCGGCACGAAGCGGGTTTTTTCCGGGTCCCCGAGGATCGCGGTGGCGATGCCCTTGCAAAGGTCGACATCCAGGCCTTTCCATTTACCATCGCTGCCGGGTACCCCGAAACCCGCCGTGCCGGGCGTGACGCCACAGATCAGCACGCCGCGGGCACGGATAGCATCGAGGTCGCTGCCTGCGTAGGCGGCAGAAGTGAAGGACGCGCAGAGCGAAAGGCAGGCAGCAATCAAGTACTTGGTGTTTTTCATGAGGTCTTCGTTGAACGATGGGTTTGAAATCGGTAAGTCGGCCTGGTCAAAACAGGGGGCAGCTCGCCCTTTGTAGTCGTCGCTATTTGCAACGGCCGTGCCAATCATTGAATGACTTAGGTTTGGGGCAATGAATGCGGGTGTAACATTTAAATTCAAGGAAAACTCTGCTGGCGGTTAAGTGTTGATAATCCAACAGTTTGCTCGGTAAGTGTTGCTCACGCAGCAGTTGCGCGGGCTTATTCAAACAGCCATTAAGGTCAAAGGGGCACAGGACGCTATTTGAACACTCAGCCGTAAGTTGCCTGGCAGCGGTTGTACTTGTAAAAAGGCGGGGTGGGCTTAAATCATCAATGCTCTGCAAGTAAGGAACACTATGCAAGTCAAACGCACTCACCGCCCATCGATCATCGGTAAACAGGGCGCTGTCGCCTCGAATCATCCGCTCGCGACACAAGCGGGCTTGGATATCCTCCGAGCGGGCGGTACGGCGGTGGATGCCGCCGTTGCGGTGTCCTTGACCCTGGGTGTGGTTGAACCGCACATGTCCGGACTGGGCGGGGACGGCTTTTATCACACCTTGCGCGGTCGTACGGGGGAGGGCGTCGTGTACAACGGCTCTGGTACCGCGCCACTTGGCTCGGCGCTGTACAAGGTCAACGAACTGCCGCTCAACGGCCCATGCAGCGTCTCGGTCCCCGGGGCATTAGGGGCGTTAGGCATGATGCACGCAGAGCAGGGTACGCTGGCCTGGGCAGACTTGCTGCAGCCAGCCATCGAGGCTGCGCGGGGCGGTTTTGGGGTGACCCAAACCTACCAACGTTACGCTGAGCGGGCACTCGACAGTCTGCGAGCCAATGCGCTGAGCGCGAGTATTTTCCTTGATCAGGACGAGATCCCGGCTCTGGGTCATTTCGTGGTCCAAGAGCGCCTGGCTCGGACATTGGAGCGACTTGCCCAAGAGGGCGCCCCGAGCTTTTATCGCGGTGCGCTTGCCGATCAACTGCTGGGTGATTTTATGGCAGTTGGCATTCCCGTGAATGCACCGGATCTGCAACTTTTCGACGCTCAGCGACAGGTGCCTATTGCCAGCACCTACCGCGGATATGAATTCAGACAGACGCCGCCCAATTCCACCGGGTTCGTTCTTCTCGAGGCATTGAATATTGTAGAGCGATTTGATTTCGGCAACTGCGCCCACCTTTCAGCCGACGTCGCGCATATCCTGATTGAAGCCAAGAAGCTGGCCTTCATCGATCGGGAGCGCTATGGCGGCGATCCACACCACCTCGAGATCCCGCTGGACAGCCTGCTATCCGACACCAACGCCATTCGCCTTGCCGCCCGTGTAGACCTCGCCCAGGCGGCGCTGTTGCCCGTCGGCACGTACGCCCATCAAGGCAACACCACGTATTTTTGTGTCGTCGACCGACACGGCAACGCGGTGTCGGCGATTCAAAGTTTGAACAGCACTTTTGGTTCTGGTGTGACCTTGCCAGCGTCGGGCATTGTCATGAACAACCGCATGAGTTGCTGGCATCTGGACGAGGCGCACCCGAACGGGCTAGTAGCCGGCAAACGGGTCCGCCATACCATGAACGCTCCAATGATCTTGAAGAATGGAAAGTTGTGGGCAGTCTTCGGCACGCCTGGCGCAGACGATCAGGTGCAGATCAACTTGCAGATCGCGGTGGGTTTGGTCGATTTCGACCAGCCGCCGCAGAGCGTGGTCGAAGCACCGCGCTGGGGCAGCTCGCAACCCGGACAGGATGCGAATTGGCCGCACGGTGGCGGCGATATGCTGACGGTCGAGAGCGACTTTCCAATGGCTGAACAGAGATTGCTCCGGGCCAAGGGCCACACCCTGTACCCGATCGCGCCGCTGGAGGGCATGGGCAGCGCATCCTGCATCCGGGTGCTCGATGGCGGTGTTTATGTTGCAGGTTCAGATCCGCGACGAGATGGATGGGCGGCTGCGTTCTAGTCAAGGTTAATCTAATGCTAGTGCCGTTTTATTGGTTTTATTCATTTGTATTAGCTGTCTAAGCTTAGAGCAACTGGTCACTTTGGTTGCTTTGCGGCACATGCGAATATCTCGCGCTGTTTTGTGCGCGCCGACATCCTCGCTGAATTGTAAGGATGGTCC
Source organism: Pseudomonas sp. GW821-FHT01A09 (assembly GCF_058986725.1). Classification (NCBI taxonomy): domain Bacteria; kingdom Pseudomonadati; phylum Pseudomonadota; class Gammaproteobacteria; order Pseudomonadales; family Pseudomonadaceae; genus Pseudomonas; species Pseudomonas sp. GW821-FHT01A09. Next base: position 186,659 of record NZ_JBYSWB010000002.1, on the reverse strand, counting down.
GGCATTTTCAAAGTCTGCCTACTAGGTGCAACTATCATGCAAACCGCATCTGCGGCCGTCCCGCAGAGAAGGTCCTTCAATACGGTCCGTCTCTATCTGTTCATGTTAACCATTGTGGTGGTCGCCGATTTGATTGGCGCCACCACCTTGAAGCTAGGTTCTATATCGCTGGTAATGTTGCCGATGATCTGGGCGATCATTATTGGCGGTGCCGTTGGCGCGGCGCGGTCCGTTTTGCCTGCCCCGTTGAAGCTCGACCTGCCGTTGCAGTTCAAGGCTGCCGGTGCGTTGCAAGTCGGGTTATTGCTATTTACCGCCAAGACTGGGTTGTTGGTCGGTGGGTCGCTACCCGTGTTGCTTAATTCCGGGTGGTCGCTGCTGTTCCAGGAACTGGGTCATTTTGCCGGGACGATGATCGTGGCGTTGCCCCTCGCGTTGCTGCTTGGCATAAAGAAAGAGGCCATTGGTGCAACCTTTTCCATCGGTCGCGAGCCAGCATTGGCCATCATCGGCGAAAGACGCGGCATGAATTCTCCTGAAGGTCGTGGCGTGTTGGCGGAGTACCTGACCGGCACTTTGTTCGGAGCGATTTTTATCACCGTGCTGGCCAGTTTCATTGCCAGCCTGCATATTTTTGATGCCAAGGCACTGGCAATGGGCGCGGGCGTGGGCAGCGGGACCGTGATGGCAGCCGCCGCCGCTGCTATCGCCGCCGCACACCCGCCGGAAATGGGCAAGACCATTCTCGCATTTGCAGCGGCCAGCAATTTACTCACCTCGGTTGTCGGTACTTACTTCACGCTGTTCATTTCGTTGCCAGTGGCGACCTGGTTGTATCGAGTGCTGGAGCCCCGGATTGGTCGATTTTCCAAGCGCAGCGCCTCGCTCAAACCATTGGCACCTGTCGAAGACGTCGAGAACGCGCAGTCGCTGACGGCCGGCGAGCGCCTGATTGCCTGGGCGGTGATTGCGCTGATCGCGCTGCTGGGTAGTACGATCCTCAATCACAACGAATTCTGGGCGCCATTCCCAGGCATGTTGATCATGCTTGGTTGTGTCATCACCGGCCATACACTTGCTCGCACGCTGAAAGGTAAAATCCCAGCGGTGGGAATCGTTTCGCTAGTGGCGATGTATTTCAGTTCGCCGCTGTTCCCTTGGGCTGCCACGGTGGTTTCCTTCGCAAACAAGGTGGATTTCCTGGCCATGGCGACACCATTGCTGACGTTGGCGGGGCTGGCATTGGCCAAAGACCTCCCCGCTTTTCGCCGGCTGGGCTGGCGCATTGTTCTGGTTTCCTTTGTGGCCAACGCCGGTACGTTTCTTGGAGCGACGGTGATCGCTCAGCTGTTCATCTGAGCAGCCCTCTCACTTCGTGGCGGTCGTCAGCGCGGGACATGGCCGTAGGACGAGCCCGGCAACGGCGCATGGCGGCCGCCTCTATTGAACAGCTCACGGGCAGCTTCCCGCCGATAATCGCTTGGCGTCTGTTGCATTTCCGTGCGGAAGTGCCGGTTGAAGTTGGAGATGTTGCCATAGCCGACGTCAAAGCAGATATCAGCTACCGACAGCTCGGTCTGTACCAGCAGGCGGCACGCGCGCTGGATGCGCAGCTTGCGCATCAAATCGATGAAGCAATGGCCGGTGATGCGTTTGAAGAACCGCGAAAAACCGGGCTCACTCATCCGCAACCGTTCGGCGATCACCGATACCCGCAGGTCCCCAGTCAGTTCGCTCAACAGATAGTCGAACGCCTGATGGATGCGCGCCGAGCTGCGCGGGTCCAGCGACGGCGCATAGCAGGCGCTCGCTAGTATTTGCACGTCAGGGGCGGGTGCCTTGGCCAAGGTGTCGAGCAGTTGCAGGAACAGAATCAGCCGTGCCAGGCCTTGGGCGCCACCGATATCTTCCAACAGCGCGGCGGCCTGCAGCGCCGTCGAGCCATGGAATTGCAGGCCGCGGCGGGCCAGCTCGAACAACTGCTTGAGCTCGCCGACCTCGGGGCAGGCGCTGCGCAGCGCCACCAGGGCGGTGCCTTCGAATTGCAGTACCACGTCGCGCCCCTCGAGGTGTTCGCCCGGCGCCACGTCACCCATCCAGTCGTGGGGCAGGTCCGGGCCGATCAGGGCGACATGGCCGGGGCCGAAGGGGCCGATGTAGTCACCGGCCAGCAGCTTGCCGCTGCCTTGGCGGATCAGGTGTATCTCGAATTCAGGATGGTGGTTCCAGCGAGCCAGTTCGTACGGATAGTCATGCTCGTACCAGCGAAAGCTCTGGTCCGGGGGCGGCAATATGACTTCGAGTTCAGCCGGTCGGTGCTCGAACAGTGCCGTGCGGGTATCAGGCATCTGGGGCCTCTTTTATAATTTTTTGAGTTCTGATGCCGTCACCATACGTTTAAATCCATCAACGTGCCTAGGGGCGATTTTGTCGAGCGGTGATACTTTTTTGATTCGAGGGTAGGGGGGTGGCTTCGGTTAAAAAAGTATCACTTTGCGGTTCTTGATTCGTTTGTTGAAGGTCTTGGCAGGTGCTTTAATCGAATCGTCCATCACCGATGTGACGTGCGGTTTTGCACAACGGTGGTCAACAACAAAAATAATAGCTCCAGCTGCATCAGCCAGGAGCGGAGAGCCCCATGAAGATTACCCCCGCGTTAATTCTTTCGGCTGGCCTGTCTTACGCATCGCTCAGCTTTGCGGTCGACACGGTGACGATCGCCACCGTCAACAACGGCGACATGATCCGCATGCAGCGCCTGTCCAAGGTCTTTGAGCAGCAACATCCCGATATCAAACTCAACTGGGTCGTGCTGGAAGAAAACGTCCTGCGCCAGCGCCTGACCACCGACATCGCTACCCAGGGCGGGCAGTTCGATGTGCTGACCATCGGTACTTACGAAACCCCGCTGTGGGGCGCCAAGAACTGGCTGGAGCCGATGAAGGACCTGCCCGCCGACTATGACGTCGAGGATATCTTCCCCGCGGTCCGCCAGGGTTTATCGGTCAATGGCACCCTTTACGCGCTGCCGTTCTACGGTGAAAGTACCGTCACCTATTACCGCACCGATCTTTTCAAGCAGGCTGGCCTTAGCATGCCGGAAAAACCCACCTGGACGCAGCTTGGCGAGTTCGCCGACAAACTCACCGACAAGAGCAAGGACCAGTACGGTATGTGCCTGCGTGGCAAGGCCGGGTGGGGCGAGAACATCGCACTGCTCAGCACCATGGCCAATGCCTTTGGCGCGCGTTGGTTCGATGAAAAGTGGCAGGCGCAGCTGACCAGCCCTGAATGGACCGCAGCCGCCAACTTCTATGTCGACACCTTGAAGAAGAATGGCCCGCCTGGGGTGTCCAGCAACGGCTTCAACGAGACCTTGGCGTTATTTAACAGTGGCAAGTGCGCCATCTGGGTTGATGCCAGCGTGGCCGGTTCATTCACCACCGACAAGGAGCAGAGCAAGGTGGTCGACAGCGTCGGCTTTGCGCCGGCGCCGGTGGAAAAAACCGACAAAGGTTCGTCGTGGTTGTATGCCTGGTCGCTGGCCATTCCCACCAGCTCCAAGCACAAGGAAGCGGCCAAGGCTTTTGTCACCTGGGCGACGTCCAAGACCTACATCCAGTTGGTGACCGAGAAGGATGGCATCACCAACGTGCCACCAGGCACGCGTCAATCGACCTACAGCGACGCCTACCTCAAGGCGGCCCCGTTCGCCGCGGTGACCTTGCAGATGATGAAACATGCCGACCCCGTGCATCCGTCAATGCAGGCGGTGCCATACACGGGTATCCAGTACGTGACCATTCCGGAATTCCAGGCGATAGGTACCTCCGTGGGCAAGCTGTTCTCGGCGGCTCTGACGGGGCAGATGTCGGTGGAGCAGGCCCTCGCAGCCGCTCAGAGCAGCACCGAGCGCGACATGAAGCGCGCCGGGTATCCGAAGTAACACGCCGCTGGACGCCAACCCTGTAGTGAGGGGGCTTGCTCCCGAGGCGGTATGTCAGTCGCCGAAGTTGTTGCAGACCCACCATATCGGGAGCAAGCCCCCCCGCCACACTGGATCTGCACAGGTCCTTGGATTTGCGCACGTTGAGGTACAAGAACAATGAACACCCACACCGCCAAGGCGCAACTGCATGTCCCCAAGGACACCGCCAAGCGCCGCTTGATCAACCCCGGCTGGTTCCTCGTCAGCCCGTCGGTCCTGCTCCTGTTGCTGTGGATGATCGTGCCGCTGGGCATGACCGTCTACTTTTCGCTGATCCGCTACAACCTGCTCAACCCCGGCGAGAACGAGTTCGCCGGGCTGGACAACTTCAGCTTCTTCATCACCGACTCAGGCTTCCTGCCCGGCGCCTGGAACACCCTGGTGCTGGTGGGCAGTGTGCTGCTCATCAGCGTGGTATTCGGGGTGCTGATTTCGGCGCTGCTGGAGGCCAGTGACTTCGTCGGGCGCGGGATCGTGCGGGTGCTGCTGATTTCACCATTCTTCATCATGCCCACGGTGGGCGCGCTGGTGTTCAAGAACCTGATCTTCCACCCGGTCTCGGGCATTCTTGCCGCCCTGTTCAAGGCCGTTGGCCTGCAGCCCATCGACTGGCTGGCCAACTATCCGCTGCTGTCGATCATCATCATCGTCAGCTGGCAATGGCTGCCGTTCGCCATCCTCATCCTGATGACCGCCATGCAGTCCCTGGATCAGGAGCAGAAAGAAGCCGCACGCCTGGACGGTGCCGGGCCCATTGCGATTTTCTGGCACCTGACCCTGCCACACCTGGCGCGGCCGATTGCAGTGGTGGTGATGATCGAGACGATCTTCCTGCTCTCGGTATTCGCCGAAATCTTCACCACCACCAACGGTGGCCCGGGCTTCGCGTCCACCAACCTCGCGTACCTGATCTACAACCAGGCGCTGGTGCAGTTCGATGTGGGTATGGCCTCGGCGGGCGGCCTAATCGCGGTAGTGATCGCCAACATCGCGGCGATCGTGCTGGTACGCATGATCGGCAAGAATCTGACCGACAAGACCTGAGGACGACGCCATGATGACGCTCAAACAATCGCGGCGCCTGCAAAGCGCGCTGCTCGGCAGCCTGGCGTGGATCATCGCGCTGGTGATCTTCTTCCCGATTTTCTGGATGATCCTCACCAGCTTCAAGACCGAGATTGACGCCTTCGCCACACCACCGCAGTTCTTCTTCACGCCGACGCTGGAGAATTACCTGCACATCCAGGAGCGCAGCGACTACTTCCACTTCGCCTGGAACTCGGTGCTGATCTCGTTCACCGCCACCGCGCTGTGCATGTTGATCGCCGTGCCGGCGGCCTACTCGATGGCCTTCTACGAGACCAAACGCACCAAGAAGACCCTGCTGTGGATGCTCTCGACCAAGATGCTGCCGCCGGTAGGCGTGCTGATGCCCATCTACCTGCTGGCCAAGGGTGCGGAGCTGCTGGATTCGCGTACGGCGCTGATCATCATCTACACCTTGATCAACCTGCCGATCGTGGTGTGGATGGTTTACACCTACTTCAAGGACATCCCCAAGGACATCCTCGAAGCCGCACGGCTGGACGGCGCCACGCTGTGGCAAGAGATGGTGCGGGTGCTGCTGCCGATCAGCAAGGGCGGCCTGGCCTCGACCGTGCTGCTGTCGTTGATCCTGTGCTGGAACGAGGCGTTCTGGTCGCTCAACCTGACCAGCTCCCAGGCGGCGCCGCTGACGGCGTTGATCGCCTCGTACTCCAGTCCTGAAGGGTTGTTCTGGGCCAAGTTGTCGGCGGTGTCGACGCTAGCCTGTGCGCCCATCCTTGTCTTCGGCTGGATCAGCCAGAAGCAACTCGTGCGCGGCCTCTCGTTCGGCGCAGTGAAATGACCATGCCCGATATCCACTTCAACCCTGTGGTGAGGGGGCTTGCTCCCGAGAGGCCGGTACTGACACACCGAGCAAGGCAGGCTTGGCCCCTCGGGAGCAAGCCCCCTCACCACAGAGGCGTTCACAAAAATAAGGAGCAACAGACATGGCCACGCTGAAAATAAAAAACCTGAAAAAAGGCTTCGAAGGGCTGCAGATCATCAAGGGCGTCGACCTTGAAGTCCGCGACCGGGAATTCGTGGTGTTCGTCGGCCCGTCGGGCTGCGGTAAATCCACCCTGTTGCGCCTGATCGCCGGGCTCGAAGACGTCACCAGCGGCACCATCGAGCTCGATGGCCGCGACATCACCGAAGTCACCCCGGCCAAGCGTGACCTGGCCATGGTGTTCCAGTCGTACGCGCTGTATCCGCACATGACCGTGCGCCAGAACATGGCATTCGCCCTCAACCTGGCCGGCCAGGACAAGGCCGAAGTGACCCGCAAGGTCGACGACGCCGCGCGCATCCTCGAACTCGGCCCGCTGCTGGAGCGCAAGCCCAAGCAGCTCTCCGGCGGCCAGCGCCAGCGCGTGGCGATCGGCCGCTCGATCGTGCGCAACCCGAAAATCTTCCTGTTCGACGAACCCCTCTCCAACCTCGACGCAGCCCTGCGCGTGCAGATGCGCCTGGAGCTGTCGCGCCTGCACAAAGAGCTGCAAGCCACCATGATTTACGTCACCCACGACCAGGTCGAAGCCATGACCCTGGCCGACAAGGTGGTGGTGCTCAACGCCGGCCAGATCGAGCAGGTGGGCTCGCCGCTGGAGCTGTATCACCAGCCGGCGAATCGATTTGTGGCGGGTTTTTTGGGCACGCCCAAGATGGCATTTCTCGATGCCACAGTCGTAGTCCCCAACCACCGGGGTGTCGAAGTGAAGCTGGCCAGCGGTGCGCACCTGTTGATTCCTCGCGATCCAGGTGATCTGACACCAGGGGAAGTTGTCACCTTGGGTGTTCGCCCCGAGCACCTTAGCTTGGACCCGGAAGGCGCGTTGCCGGTGACCACCGATGTGACCGAGCGCTTGGGCAGTGACACCTTCTGTCACGTCAACGCCATCTCCGGCGAGGCGCTGACGGTGCGCGTGCAAGGTGATTGCGAAGTCGCCTACGGCGAGAGGCGCCGTCTCGGCATTGACGCTAGCCACTGCCACTTGTTCGACGCCCAAGGCAAAGCGATGCGTGCCTTGAAGCTGCGCGCGGCCTGAACTCTTCTGGAGGCGATAGCGCCTCGACCCCACCGCCAAGGATAAAATTCATGAAACGACTCGAAGGTAAAAGCGCGTTGATAACCGGCTCAGCACGCGGAATCGGTCGCGCTTTCGCGCTGGCCTATATCAATGAAGGGGCCACCGTTGCGATCGCTGATATCAATCTGCAGCGCGCCCAGGCCACCGCCAGCGAGCTGGGCCCGAATGCCTACGCCGTGGAGATGGACGTCACCCGCCAACAGTCCATCGACCAGGCCATTGCTGCGGTCGTCAGCCACGCCGGCAAACTCGATATCCTCATCAACAACGCCGCGCTGTTCGATCTCGCGCCCATCGTTGATATTACCCGCGACAGTTACGAGCGACTGTTCTCGATCAACGTTGCCGGTACGCTATTCACTCTGCAGGCGGCGGCCAAGCAGATGATCAGCCAAGGGCAGGGCGGCAAGATCATCAACATGGCCAGCCAGGCCGGCCGGCGTGGGGAAGCCCTAGTGGGGGTGTATTGCGCAACCAAGGCGGCGGTCATCAGCCTGACCCAATCCGCGGGGCTGAACCTGATCAAGCATGGCATCAACGTCAACGCCATCGCCCCGGGTGTAGTCGATGGCGAGCATTGGGACGGGGTCGATGCGTTGTTCGCCAAGCATGAGAATCGGCCGTTGGGGGAGAAGAAAAAACTGGTTGGCCAGGAAGTGCCCTTCGGGCGCATGGGCACAGCCGAGGACCTGACCGGCATGGCTGTGTTCCTGGCCTCTGCCGATAGCAGCTACGTGGTCGCCCAGACCTACAACGTTGATGGTGGGAACTGGATGAGCTAACCCTTGGTGGGTATCCCGGACGTCGTAGCCCATGCTCGTTTCAGCGCGCTCAGCAGCCGGGTGAGCGCGCGTTTGGTGGCGCCGTCATATGGATAGCCCATAGTGTTTTTATAACTAGCTCCTGTTCTATTTGTTCTTTTGATTTTTTTTGTCCTCAGAGCATAGTGGCCCCCTTTTCAGGACAAGTGGGTGTGGGGGAGTCAAGTCGTGGATGTCGATCATAAATCTCGCAGCCTGTTGATCGGCCAATGGTTCAGCAGTGACTATCGGTGGTTGCGGTCATGGATTGGGCGAGACATAGGTTGCCCGCACAGTGCCGAAGACATTGCCTCGGAAACCTTTGCGCAAGTGTTGACGGCTACCGATGTCCTGGCGGTGCGCGCTCCTCGACCTTTCCTCACCACTATCGCGCGGCGGCTGATGTATGAAGGCTGGCGCCGCCGCGATCTGGAAAAGGCCTACCTGCAAAGCCTTGCCCACCAAGGTGACCTTTACCACCCGTCTGCCGAGGAACAAGCGCTGATCATCGAGGCGCTGCTGACGGTGGATCAACTGCTGGACGGCTTGTCGAGTAATGCCAAGGCGGCGTTCCTGTACCACCAACTGGACGGCATGACCTATGCGCAGATTGCCGCGCAGTTGGGTGTCTCGGGCGCCCGGGTGCAGCAGTACATGGCGCAGGCGTTCAAACGCCTCTATCAGGTAGCAACGCCTACATGAGTCTGGTCGATCCCCGTGCTATCAACGAGGCCGCGCAGTGGATGGCGTTGGTGCAGTCCGGCCAGGCCAGCCCCGAGGAACTCCAGGCATTCGTGGCCTGGCGCGACAGTAACCCGCGCCACGCCGAAATCCTCAGCCGCATGGGCGGCGGGCTCAAGCAGCTGCCCGTCGAGGCTTTGCGCGGTGTGCCGCGGGCGACGCTGCTCAACAGCGTCAACGCCCCCTCAAGCCGGCGCAAGTTCCTGGGCAAGAGCTTGTCGGCCTTGGGCTTCACTGCCCTAGGCTTGAGTTTGGGGCGCCTCTGCGGCTATGTAACACTGCCGGGCGAGCTGCAGACCAGCACCGCTGAACGGCACACCTTTATGCTCGAAGATGGCAGCACGCTGACCCTGGACGCGCGCAGCCGCGTTTCGGTGCGCTTCAACGAGCGCGAGCGCCTGCTGACCCTCGATCAAGGCGAGTTGCAGATCGACGTCGCGCGGGACCCGCTCAGGCCCTTCGTGGTCGAAACCGAACACGGGCGGATGCGCGCCTTGGGCACCCGCTTTCTGGTGGCTCACCGAGCCGATGCCACGCGTCTGGTGATGCTCCATTCGCAAGTCCAGATCACCACGCGCTCTGGCCTGCAGCAAATCGCCACAGCCGGCCAGAGCGTGCGCTTCAATCAATCGGCGTATCTGGCCACCGCTGCCGCCAGCGGCTATGAAAGCGCCTGGGTCGATGGTGTGCTACAGGTGCGTGACGCCTCTCTAGGCGACGTGGTCGAGCAGCTGCGGCGATATCGCCGGGGCATTATCGTGCTGGATCCGAAAATCGCCGGCCTGCGCATCAGTGGGGTCTATTTCCTTGATGACAGTGACCAGACGCTGCAGCTGCTGGAGCGCTCGCTACCGGTAACGGTACGCTACCACAGCCCATTCTGGGTCGATATCGAACCGCGGGTCTAACCGCCCATGCGCTGTCTGACCGGTCCGACGGGCCGGTTTTGCCGTCTGCGCCACGGCCGCAAAAAAAAAATTCACGCCCCCCCTATAAATCCGTCCGCCCAGTTGCACCTATGCCCATCAGTCAAACGATAGGGATACGGCGGGATGAAATATGTGAACGGAGCGGTGTTGGCGCCGTGGCTGGTGATGGGGCTTTTGGGTGGGACGTCTGTCCCATCAGCGTCGGCGGACGCTTTGGCTCAGTCTGGAGTGGTCCATTTCGCGTTACCTTCCGGCGCGCTGGATCAAGTGCTGCTGCAGATATCTCGGCAGGGCGCGGTGGCCATTTCGTTCGAGCAGAACACCCTGCGCGGGCTCAAGAGTGGCGCCATCGAAGGTGACCTGACGGTCGGGCAAGCGATTGATCGGGCCTTGCAAGGAACCGGTCTGCATCAGGTGCGCAGCGATGTCGGCCTGAGTATCGAACGCGATGCACCGCGCCCCGCCACGCAAACCCAGCTCAAGACCGTGACGGTCGTGGGGCAGGCTCGCCGGCCCGATATCATCGGTGGGGCGCTCGGCAATGCTACCGCATTGAAGACGCCGTTTTCCGTGGTAGAGGTCAAAAGCGCCGAACTCGAGGAGCGCCAGGTCAAGGCGATGAGCGATGTGTTCAGCGGCGACTCTTCGGTGGGCTCCAACGGCAATACCTATTCGCTCACCGCCAGCAACGTGACTGTACGCGGTGTACGCCTGGACAATGGCGGCAGCTACAAGATCAATGGCCTGCCGGTGTTCATCACCACTCTTGAGCTGCCGTTCGAGACCTTCGAGTCGGTGCAATTGCTCAAGGGCGCATCGGGCTTCATGTACGGCTTCGGCGCGCCGGGCGGAGTGGTCAACTACGTCACCAAGAAGCCCACCGACGAAACCAAATTGAGCATGGACGCCGGCTTTCGCTCCGATAGCGTCTATAGCGAACACGTGGATCTAGGCGGGCGCACCGGTCCCGACGATGTGTTCGGGTACCGCCTCAATGCGGTTCACGAAGAGGGTGAAACGCCCACCAATTCCCATGTTCATCGTGACTCGTTCGCCCTGTCGCTGGACGCGCATATCACGCCAGACCTTACCTGGACTGCCGACACACTCTATCAGGAGCGGCTGATCACGGGCGGCAAGCAGAACTACCGTCTGCCGCTCTACACTGGCAGCAGCCTGCCGAGGGTGCCCAACCCGCGCGACACCAAGCCGGGCATCGAAGGCACGACCTTCGACACGCGCATGTGGATGGTCGCCACGGGCCTGCATTGGAATATCAACGACACCTGGTCGGGGTCGCTGGACTACAACCACTTCTTCCAGAACCGCCACTATTTGTCCGAGTATCCGACGATCCTGAACAAGGCCGGCGATGCCCGCGAACAGCTCAATACCGGCGATGGCACAGCGGACTACGAGCAGTTCCAGGCGATGCTGCAGGGCGATTTCAGTACCGGCCCGATCGGTCACAAGCTGGTGTTGGGCGCCTCGCGGCAAACCTATGATCGGCGCTCGTCCACCACGTCGTTGGGGACCTATATTGGCAACACTAATATCTACACCACGCCGGTACCGATCGACTACACCGGCCAGACTGACTTCCCCACCTATCACGTCTCCGATATCGAACAACGTTCGCTGTTCGCCAGCGATACCCTGGACCTGACCCACGGCTGGTCGCTGCTCGGTGGCTTGCGTTCGACCACCTATATCCAGGACACCTTCAACGTTGCCGGGGTCAATACCAGCCATTATCGGCAAGTCCCGCTGACCCCGACCATCGCGCTGATGTACAGCCCACGGCCAGACACCACCTTTTATGCCAGCTACGTCGAGGCACTCGAGGCGGGCAGTACCGCAGGCTCCACTTATCTGAACTCGGGCGAGACCCTCGCGCCGGTCCAAAGCAAGCAGTATGAGGTGGGGGTCAAGACCGATCGCAGGAACTGGGGTGGGTCGCTTGCCGTGTTCCGTCTGGAGCGCGGTGCCGAGTACGGCAACAGTGCTGGCTACTATGTTCAGAACGGCCAACAGGTGTTCAAGGGCATCGAACTCAACGGGCGTCTGGAGGCCACCGACACCACTACGCTGACCAGCAGTTCGACCTGGCTGGATGCCGAGTTCACCAAAGGCGAAGACGACCTGATCGGCAACCGAGTTGCGGGAGTCTCGCGCTTCCAGCAAAGCTTGCAAGTCAGCCAGAAGGTCACGGCCGTCGACGGCCTCAAGGTTTACGCCAACTCGACGTACAAAAGCGCGGCTCAAGCCAACAGCGCCAATACCTTGGAGGTGCCCAGCATCACCTTGTTCGGTGCCGGTGCCAGCTACCGCATCCCGGTCGACCGCCACGAAGTCACGCTGCGCGCATCGATGGACAACATCGCCAACCGCCGCTACTGGGCTTATGCCTCCGACAACTCCGTCTATCTAGGGGCACCGCGCACGGTGTCGCTCAATGTCAGCTTCGATTACTAAGCCTGGCCGTGCAGTGACGATCCGCCAACTGGCGCGATGTGTCTGGTTGCTGCTGCTGGGGGCTCCGCTGGTGCACGCCCAGCCGCAGACCTACCTGACCGTCTATGGTGAGGCGCCTAAATACGCCCGCCAGTTCGAGCACTTCGACTACGTCAACCCGCGCGCGCCCAAGGGCGGGCACTTGAGTCTGGTCTCCCAGGCTGCCGCGTTCGACCATTTGATTCCCTATGTCGACAAAGGTCGGGGGGTCGACAAGCTTGATGGCTGGCTATACGCGCCGTTGGCCCAGCGCGCCAAGGACGAGCCCTTCACCGTCTACGGCGATGTCGCCCAGACCCTGGAGCTGGCGCCTGACCGTAGCTGGTTGCGGTTGCGCCTCGACCCACGGGCGAAGTTCGACGACGGCAAGCCGATCACCGCCGAAGACGTTCGCTACACCTTCGAGCAACTGATGGCCTACGGCAAGTTGAGTTACCGCATCCAGTTCGCCAATGTCAGCCACGTGACGGTCGAAGGCCCGCGGCAGATCCGCTTCGATTTCGCCAATGGTGACGACCGGACCTTGCCGCTTGAACTGTCGACGATGCCGGTGCTGCCAGCCCATTGGTGGAAGCAGCGCGACCTGCCCAATGGCGGTGGTTTCGAGCCCGCGCCCGGCAGCGGACCCTACCGGGTGAGCAAAGTCGACCCGGGCCGCACCGTGCATCTGGAGCGTGTCGCGCACTGGTGGGGCGCCGATTTGCCGGTCAACCGCGGCCAGTTCAATTTCGACCGGATCAGCATCGAGTATTACGCTAACGGTGGCAGCGGCGTGGCCCAGGCGTTTCGGGCCGGGGCTTTCGATGTGCAAGGTGTCAGCTCGGCGGCGCAGTATGCGACGGGCTACCAGGGCGAGTCGTTCGACGACGGGCGCTTGCAGCGCGATCATCTGGCACCGGGTGCCATCCGCAACACTCAGGGGTTTTTCTTCAACCTCGACAAGCCGCAATTTGCCGATCGCCGTGTGCGTCAGGCACTGGCACTGTTGTGGGACTTCGAGTGGACCAACCACACCCTGCTGTACAACGCTTATCGTCGCCAGCGCAGTTTTTTCTCCAACAGCCCGTTGGCGGCAACAGGCTTGCCCGGACCTGGCGAGCTCAAGGTGCTGGAGCCATGGCGCAGCCAGCTTCCCGATGAAGTGTTCAGCCAGGCCTTCGAGCCGCCTGTCACCGATGGCAGCGGCATGCTGCGCGACAAGCAGTTACAGGCCTTGGCGCTGCTGGAGGCCGCCGGTTGGCGGCCCCGTGGCAACCAGTTGGTCAACGCGCGGGGCCAGCCGCTGCGCTTCACCTTCCTGACGTCGGGCGCCACGTTCGGCCGGCTGATCATGCCGTACAAGCGCAACCTCATGCAGATCGGCGTCACCCTGGACTTTCGCACGGTCGACTCCGCCCAGTACGTCAACCGTCTGCGCACACGGGATTACGACATGATCATGGCCAGCTACCCGGTGTCAGCCACGCCAGGTGGCGAGTTGCTGAACTACTTCGGCTCCCGCGCCGCCGCGGACTCAGGCTCCAACAACTACATGGTGCTGCGCAACCCGGTGGTCGATGACCTGATCGAGCACATCATCAAGGCCGACACCCGCGAGCAAGTGCGGGACAACGCCCAGGCGCTGGATCGGGTGCTGCAGTGGGGCTACTACTGGGTGCCCAATTTCTACCCGCCGGGCAGCCCGGTGGTGTGGTGGAACCGCTTCGGCCTGCCGCCCACGGGCTCGGCCGATGACTCCACCACCGACGCCTGGTGGCAGGTCAGCGAAGTGCCCCTGACCAACGTGCAGATGCAAGCCCGACTCGAGGAACAACGCCATGCTGGCCTATAGCGTGCGGCGCCTGCTGCTCATCCTGCCCACGCTGATGTGCATCTTGCTGGTCAATTTCGCCATCGTTCAGGCCGCGCCGGGTGGCCCGGTCGAGCAAGCCATTGCGCGGCTGCAAGGCCTGGATGGCGGGCAGGACCCAGGCGCGGCCACGGTCGACACCCTGAATACGCCCGCCGGTTCCTCGGCCAGCCGCGGGCTCGATCCCCGGCTGATCGCCGATATCGAGCGCCAGTACGGCTTCGATAAACCGCCCCTGCAGCGCTTGTGGCTGATGATTACCCAATATGCCCATCTGGACTTCGGCAGCAGTTTTTTTCGCGGTACCCAGGTGACCGACCTGATCCTGGAGAAGATGCCTGTGACCCTCTCTCTGGGCCTGTGGGCATTGCTGATCACCTACGGCATTTCCATCCCGCTGGGTATCCGCAAGGCTATCAAGCACGGCAGCGCCTTCGATGTCTGGAGCAGCGCGGCGATCATCATCGGCTACGCCTTGCCCGGCTTTTTGTTCGCGCTGTTGCTGATCCTGATATTTGGCGGCGGCAGCGGCCTGAACTGGTTCCCGATCCGCGGCCTGGTCTCGGAAAGCTTTGCGTCCTTGTCGGCGTTCGGCAAGGTGCTGGATTACTTCAAGCATTTGGTGCTGCCGGTCACCGCGCTGGTGGTGGGTGGTTTCGCGACCCTGACGTTGCTGACCAAAAACAGCTTTCTCGATGAAATGGCGCGCCAGTACGTCATCACCGCGCGGGCCAAGGGGGCGGGGGAGCGCCAGGTGTTGTACGGCCATGTGATGCGCAATGCGATGCTCATGGTGGTGGCCGGCCTGCCCAACGCCATGGTGCACGTGTTCTTCGGTGGTTCGTTGCTGATCGAGGTGCTGTTCTCCCTCGATGGCATGGGCCGCATGAGCTACGAGGCGGCAGTGTCCCGGGACTACCCGGTGGTGTTCGGTTCGTTGTTCATTTTTACCCTGGCCGGGCTGCTGATCAAACTGCTGGGCGACCTCTGCTATCGGCTCATTGACCCACGTATCGACTTTTCCGCGGGGGGCAAGTGATGCCGCAATTATCGCCTGTCAATCAACGCCGCTGGCGCAAGTTCAAGGCTCACCGCCGGGGTTACTGGTCGCTGTGGGTGTTTCTGACGCTGTTCATCACTAGCCTGGGGGCCGAGTTGTTGGCCAATGACAAGCCCTTGCTGCTGGTCAGCGAGGGCCATTGGTACTTCCCGGTTTTCGAGACCTACACCGAGAAGGAACTGGGCGGACAACTGCCGTTCGAGCCGGATTACCGCAGCACCTATTTTCGCCAGTTGATCGAAAAGCAGCACGGTTGGATGCAGTTCGCGCCCATCGAGTTCGGCGCCACTACGGTCAACTTCGATCTGCGCACACCCGCCCCCGCAGCGCCCAGCCGCGAGAACTGGCTAGGCACCGACGACCAAGCTCGGGACGTGGCCGCGAGGGTGATCTACGGGGTTCGGCTGTCGCTGTTGTTCGCCTTTGCCCTGGCGACGATCAGCAGTCTGATCGGGATCGTGGCCGGTGCCCTGCAGGGGTATTACGGCGGCTGGGTCGACCTGTTCGGGCAGCGCGCACTGGAGATCTGGTCCGGCCTGCCGGTGTTGTACCTGCTGATCATTCTTTCGGGTTTCGTGCAGCCGGGGTTCTGGTGGCTGCTGGGGATCATGACGGCGTTCTCGTGGCTGCATCTGGTCGACGTGGTGCGCGCCGAGGTGATGCGCGGCCGCAGTCTGGAGTACGTCAAGGCAGCGCGGGCGCTGGGCCTGAGCAATCTGGAAGTGATGTTTCGCCATGTGCTGCCCAATGCCCTGACAGCGACCTTCGCGTTCTTGCCCTTCATCGTCACCGGCGCCATCGGCACCTTGTCGGCCCTGGATTTCCTCGGCTTCGGCATGCCGGCAGGCACGCCATCGCTGGGCGAGCTGATCAGCCAGGGCAAGAACAACCTGCAGGCGCCCTGGCTGGGCCTGACCGCTTTTTTCGCCTTGGCCCTGGTGCTGAGCCTGTTGGTATTCATTGGCGAGGCCTGCCGCGATGCGTTCGACCCGAGAGCCTGAAATGACCGATCACCTGATGGATATCCGCAACCTGCAGGTCAGCTTCGACGACCAGCCGGTGGTGCGTGGCATCGATTTGCAGATCCACCGGGGTGAATGCCTGGCGCTGGTAGGCGAGTCGGGCTCAGGCAAGTCGGTGACCGCCCATTCCATTCTGCAGCTGCTGCCGGCCAGCGCGCGCATGGAGGGCAGCATTCGTCTCGGTGCAGAAGAGCTGCTGGGGGCCAGCGCCAGGCGCCTGCAAGCCCTGCGTGGCAACCAGGTGGCGATGATTTTCCAGGAGCCCATGACCTCCCTCAACCCGCTGCATACGGTAGAGCGACAGGTCGGCGAAGCTCTGCGCCTGCACACCGGGTTGAACGGCCACGGCATTCGCCAACGCACCTTGGTGCTGCTCCGGCAGGTCGGCTTGCAGCAGGTCGAAGAGCGCCTCAATGCCTACCCGCATGAACTGTCCGGGGGCCAGCGCCAGCGGGTGATGATCGCGATGGCCCTGGCGTGCGAGCCCAAGCTACTGATCGCCGACGAACCCACCACCGCACTGGATGTGACCGTGCAGCGCAAGATTCTCGAGCTGCTCAAGGACCTGCAACAACAACTGGGCATGGCGCTGTTGTTGATCAGCCATGACCTCAACCTGGTGCGGCATATTGCCCACCGGGTGGCAGTGATGCGCGATGGCGAGATCGTCGAGCAGGCCGAATGTGAAGCCCTGTTCCAACGCCCTGCGCATGCCTATACCCGACAATTGCTCGATGCCGAGCCAGGTGCCGAACCGTTGCCGGTGGCGGTATCGCCTCAGTTGCTGAACGTGAAGGGGCTGGACGTGCGCTTCCCATTGGGCGGGCCGTTCTGGCGCCGGCGCTATCTGCACGCCGTACGGGGGCTCGATCTGAGTGTGCGGCGTGGCACCACCCTGGGCATCGTCGGCGAATCCGGATCGGGCAAATCGACCCTCGGCCAGGCCATCCTCGGCTTGATCCCGGCGCGCGGTGAAGTGTCGTTCGCGGGCACCTCCGTGCAGGGGCTCGACAGCCGCCAGATGCGCCCTTGGCGCAAGCGCATGCAGGTGGTGTTTCAAGACCCGTTCGCTAGCCTGAGCCCGCGCCTGAGCGTGCTGCAGATCATCGCCGAAGGCTTGCGCGTCCACACCCCGTTGACCCCCGCGCAGCGCGAAGAAGCCGTGGTGCAAGTGCTCCATGAGGTCGGCCTCGACCCCGCCGTGCGTCACCGTTACCCCCATGAATTCTCTGGTGGACAGCGCCAACGCATCGCCATCGCCCGGGCGCTGGTGCTCAAGCCGGATTTGATCGTGCTCGATGAGCCCACCTCGGCCCTGGATCGAACCGTGCAAAAGCAGATCATCGAGTTGCTGCGGCGCATGCAGCAAGACCATGGCCTGACTTACCTGTTCATCAGCCATGACCTGGCGGTGGTTCGGGCCCTGGCCCACGAACTGCTGGTCATGAAGGACGGCCAGATCCTTGAACGCGGCGCCACCGCGCAGGTGTTCGATGCGCCAACCCACCCCTACACCCGACAGCTGCTGGCGGCTGCGTTCAGGCCGGGCTGTCCACTGCCGGCGGCAGACGATGCCACGCCCGCTCAGCCCTCACACCTACAGGCTCCAGCGTTCTGACGCGCGGGTCATTGGACAAACGGCACAGGAAGTCGACTCAATGTTCGAAGCTCCATCCTCCCTCAGGGCATGGCTGTCACGGTTGCGTGAAGGCCATTTCCATTCGCTGCGCTACGTGCAGCAGGACCACCTTGGCGTGTCAGTCAGCCGCAACATCGTGGATCCACCGCGCCGCCATTACAGCCAAGGGGTGATGCTGTGTGTCCGTGTAGACGGCAATGAAGCCTTCGCCGCCACCAGCGACTTGACCGAGGCAGGCCTCGAACGGGCCTACCAAGAGGCCCTGCAGTTGGCCAAGGCGCAGGCCGGCCATGCACTGCTGCACCTTGCGCCGTTGCAGGGCGAAGGCCTCAAGGCCGACTATCGTTCACCCGGTGCTCGATCGCCGTTGACCGACACCCGCCACTGGCTGGACGTGCTGCGTGGCGAGTCGGCGCGGGTGCGGCGCCACGAGCGGTTGGTGAACTGGTCCGCTGGCTTGCGCATCACCGACCGCCAGCAGCTGTACCTCGACAGCACCGGCAGCGAGATCAGCACCCATCAGCGGGTGTTCCATCCACGGCTCGATGTCACCGCCTTCGACGGCCGGCAGAGCCAGCGCCGCAGTTGGGGCTTCTCGCGCCAAGGCGACCGGGAGCTGGTGCATGAGTCGGGATTTATCGGGCAGATCGAGCAAGTGGCCGACGAGGCGCTGCAACTGCTCGCCGCACCCAATACCCCTCAAGGCCCGCGCGATGTATTGCTGATGCCTGACCAGATGATCCTGCAGATCCACGAATCCATCGGCCATCCGCTGGAACTGGACCGCATTTTGGGCGATGAGCGCAATCTGGCCGGCACCAGCTTTGTCACCCAGGCCATGTTCGGCCAATACCAGTACGGCTCGCCGCTGCTCAACGTCAGCTTCGACCCCGGCGTGCCCGATGAGCTGGGCAGCTACAGCCACGACGACGAAGGGCTGCCCGCTCACAAGCAGCTGTTGATCGAGCGCGGTGTGCTCAAGCGTCCTCTTGGCGCTGCACTCTCCCAGGCTCGCACGGGTATGGAAGGGGTCGCCAACAGCCGCGCCTGCGACTGGAATCGCCCGCCCATCGACCGTATGGCCAACCTCAACATCGAGCCGGGTGACCAGAGCCTGGCGCAACTGATCGGTAACATCGAACACGGAATCCTTATGGCCACCAACCGCTCCTGGTCCATCGACCAGGCCCGTAACAAGTTCCAGTTCGGCTGCGAATGGGGGCAGTTGATCGAAAACGGCCAGCTCGCGGGGGTGGTCAAGAACCCCAACTACCGGGGTATCTCCGCGCAGTTCTGGCGCAAGCTCAGCGCCGTGGGCGACCGCTCCACCTTCGAGGTATTGGGCACCCCCAACTGCGGCAAGGGCGAGCCTAGCCAGTCGATCACGGTCGGCCACGCGACGCCGGCGTGCGTGTTCCAGCAGATCGACGTATTCGGGGGGCAGGCCTGATGAGCCACGCTTTCTATCAGCAGGCCTTCGACGTGCTACAGCAATGGGTGCAGCGCCAGTTGGCGGTGGGCGAGCAGTTTTCCTTGGCCTACAGTGCCGAGGCATCGCAGTTCATCCGCTTCAACCACGGTCAGGTGCGCCAGGCCAGCCAGGTCCGGCAGATGGATGTCACCTTGCGCTTGATCAGCGAGGGACGCCATGCCAGTGAAAGCCTCAGCCTCACGGGCGATGCCGATACCGACCAGGCTCGGCTTGCGGCGACATTGGAGCAGTTGCGTGCACTGCTGGCGATATTGCCTGCCGACCCATTCTTGCAGGCCGAGCAGCCGCCGTTCAGCAGTGATCGCCACGCCGAGGGTGAGCTTCCCAGCGCCGAGGAGCTGATCGAGCAAGTAGCGACCCTGAGCGCGGGCCTGGACATGGTCGGCTTCTACGCCGGCGGGCCGATGTACCGCGGTTTCGCCAGCTCCTGGGGGAGCCACAGCTGGCACGTGTCGATCAGCGCGAGCCTGGACTTCAGCTTGTTCCATGCCAACGGCGAGGCGGTGAAGATCACTTACGCGGCGAGTCAGTGGGACGTGGCGGCCCTGGCCGCGCAGTTCGCATTTGGTCGCGAGCAACTGACGCACTTGGGCAAGGAGCGCAAGCTCCTGCCGCCAGGGCGATACCGCACCTACCTCGCGCCCGCAGCGGTCAATGCGATGCTCAATATGCTGCGCGGCGGGTTCTCGGCGCGCGCCCTCAATACCCGTCGCAGCCCCCTGCAGGCGTTGCAGCTGGGCACGTTGCAGTTTTCGCCGCGCTTCAATCTCAGCGAGCAGGCCTCCAACGGCCTTGAACCGCTGTTCAACACTGAAGGGGCGCAGCGCCAGGACCTGGCCCTGATTACCCAGGGCCGATTGGCTGGCCAGCTGGTCAGCTCGCGCTCGGCGCTGGAGTACGGCTTGCAGGCCAACGGCGTCGATGGCAGCGAATCGCCCGGCTCGCTGGTCATGGCCGGCGGCGAGCTGCCCAGTGCCGAGGTGCTGAAGGCGCTGGGCACGGGGTTGTATATCGGCAACCTCTGGTACCTCAATTACTCGGACGTGGGCTCGGCGCGCGTCACCGGCATGACCCGTTTCGCCAGCTTCTGGGTGGAGAACGGCGAGATCGTCGCGCCCATCGACACCCTGCGTTTCGATGACTCCCTCTACGAGATCTTTGGTGCGCAACTGCTGGCCCTGACGCGCGAGCAGACCTTGCGCATCAGCACCCGTACCCACCAGCAGCGCGACATTCAGACGCTGCTGGTCCCCGGCGCGCTGATCGAGCGGCTGACGTACACGTTATGAGGATTGACGACATGAACCCACTGTTTTCCCAGAGCGCCTACCGCTTGCCGACCGATCGCCAGCGCCTGACCCTACGCGAACCGCCGCGCCTGGATGATCCGTTGGCAGAGCGCTTGCACCGCAAACAACGCCTGGCGGCCTCGTATCGGCTGTTCGCGCAGTTGGGCTTCGAGGTCGGCGTAGCGGGGCACTTCACCGCGCGCGACCCGATCGAACCGGATCATTTCTGGATCAACCCGTTCGGCGTGCCGTTCTCGCAGATCTGCGTGTCGCATCTGCAGCGGGTCAATGGCCAGGGCGAGGTCGTGGAGGGCGAAGGAGTGCTCAACACCAGCGCGCTGGAGCTGCATTACGATCTGCAACAAGCGCGGCCCGATGTGGTCGGCATCGCCCACGTGCACGGCTTGCATGGCCGAGTGTGGTCATCTTTGGGCAAGCTGTTCGAACCCATCATCGCCGAGTCCAATGCCTTTATCGGCGACCAGGTGATCTTCGAGCGCCTGGCCCTGCGCAACGCCGAGGGCCACATCGAGCGCAATCGCGAGCGGGTCAGCCAGGCCTTTGTGCAGACCTTCGCCCAGAACAACCTGCTGTTCTGGCAGAACCACGGCCTGTGGACGGTCGGCCAGAGCGTGGAGACCGCCGCCTGGCGTTGCATCCTGGCTGACGACACCGCCCGTGCGCACCTGCTGGCCTATGCCGCAGGCACTCCGATTGTCCCCGACATGGATGCGCCCCGAAAGGATGATCGCGCCGGGCAGGAGTTCTTTGCCTGGCTTAACTTTCTGCCGTTGTGGGACCGCATCGTGCGCGAGCAACCGGACCTGCTGGACTGAGCAGCCTGACTTTTAGGAGCAATACATGAGCACTTCGCCCAGGCAGATGATTCTCGGCGCCTTCCTCCCCAGTGCCGGGTACATGAGCGCAATATGGCGCCACCCGGACGCGCACACCGACCTGTTTCGCTATTTCGAGCATTTTCGCTGGGCGACGCAGACACTCGAAGCGGCGAAATTCCACGCGGTGTTTTTCAACGACGCAGTGAACGTCGAACCCGAGCGCGCCTCGCTGGCCGGCAGCCCGACCAGCGTGCGCTGGGACCCGCTGGTGCTGCTGCCGGCATTGGCGGTCAGCACCCGGCAGATCGGCCTCATCGCCACCGCCAGCACCACTTATAACGAGCCCTACAACCTCGCGCGCAAGCTCGCCAATATCGACCACCTCAGCGGCGGGCGGGTGGGCTGGAACCTGGTGACGTCACTGGGTGGGGGCGAAAACTTCAACCTCGACGCCCACGTGCTGCACGCCGATCGCTACGAGCGCGCCGAAGAATTCTACGATGTGATCACCGGCTTGTGGGACAGCTGGGAGGACGATGCTTTCGTGCAGGATAAGGTCGCGGGGCGCTTCGTCGACCCCGGAAAAATGCACGTCCTCAATCACCACGGCAAGCATTTTCAAGTGCGTGGTCCACTCAATGCGGCGCGCAGCGTACAGGGCTATCCGGTGGTCGCCCAGTCGGGATCGTCCGAGGCCGGTTGTGCTTTGGCGGCGCGGGCAGGGGAGCTGATCTTTACCGCGCAACATACAGTCGAGCAGGGGCGCACGTTTTATCGTGACATCAAGGCCCGCGCTCAAGCCCTGGGGCGCAACCCCGAACACGTGCGAGTCTTGCCTGGTGTGTCCCCCGTGGTCGGCCGTACCCAGGCCGAGGCGCAGGACCGTTATGAGCAGCAACAAGCCTTGCTCGATCCGCCGGCGTTTCTGCGCTCCATTTCGCGTTTCACCGGCCTGGGCTTCGATCTCTCCGAGCTGCCGTTCGACGCCGTGGTGCCGCTGCCCACCGAACCACTGGACACCAACGGCCACAAGAGCCGGCAGAAGCTGGTGGTCGATTTGATCCGTCGTGAGCGTCCCACCGTGCGCGAGTTGTTCAACCAGCTGACGGCCGGCGGGCATCGGATCCTGATCGGGACCCCACAGAGCATTGCCGATGACTTTCAGCAGTGGTTCGAAGGTGGCGCCGCCGACGGCTTCAATGTGATGTTCTCCGGGCTGCACCGCGGTATCAGTGATTTCGCCGAGCTGGTGGTGCCAGAGCTGCAACGGCGCGGGCTGTTTCGTCAGGAGTACGCGGGACAGACGCTGCGCGAGAACCTTGGCTTGCCCTTCATCGCCAACCGGCGGCTTGAGGCCGATACGCAGCTGGCATAGGCCCTGTGTGGCCGCCCCCCAACTTATCGAAGGAACCTGAGCGATGCCTCAATACACCACACTGATCGACTGCGACCAATTGGCGTTACTGCTGCAGCAAGGCCCGGCGCCGATGATTTTCGATTGCCGCTTTGACCTTAGCGCACCTGACAGCGGCGAAGCTGCCTACGCCGATAGCCATCTGCCCGGCGCCCGGTACCTGCATCTGGATCGAGATCTGAGCGGTGCGCAGACCGGTAGTAACGGCCGCCACCCGCTTCCCGATCGGGAGTGCCTGACTGCGCGGTTGCGTAGCCTTGGCCTACAGCACGGGCAACAAGTAATCGTGTATGACGCGCAAGGCGGCATGTTCGCCGCCCGCGCTTGGTGGCTGCTACGCTGGCTAGGGCATTCGGCCGTGGCCCTGCTCGATGGTGGGTTACCTGCATGGGTCGCCAGTAGTCTGGCGCTGCAGACCCAGGAGCCCACTCTGCCGGCGGGTTCATTTGCCAGTATGGCGGCTCTGGTGGGCACGATCGGGCGCCGGGAGCTGTTGGCCGATCTGGAGAAGGGCAAGACGCTGACGATCATCGATGCTCGGTCGGCGGACCGCTTTCGTGGCGAAAATGAGACCCTCGATGCTCGCGCTGGTCACATACCGGGGGCCCGGAATCGTTTTTTTCGCGCCAACCTGGATGATGGCGGCCGCTTCAAATCGCCGGTAAGGCTACGCGAAGAGTTTACCCAGGTGCTGGGCCACGCCGAGGCCAGTAGCTCAGTGCAGCAGTGCGGCTCGGGGGTTACGGCCTGCCACAACCTCTTGGCCCTGGAGATCGCCGGTCTGACGGGGGGGCAGTTATATCCCGGCTCATGGAGCGAGTGGAGCAGCGACCCGCTTGCGCCAGTCGCGCTGGGTCGCTGAAGTAGCGGTGGCTGGATAAGCTGCGATTGAGCCGGGGGATCAGGCACAGTACCCTTGGATGCTTGCCCACCAACAGAGTGATCCAGGGTGTCCCCAGGTAACGAGCTACTTAGCCAGAACCCACTCAATATCAACATTGACATGGAGCTGCTACGAACCTTTGTGGCTATCTCCGAGGCCTCCTCGTTTTCGGCGGCCGGGGTGCGGTTGAACAAGACCCAGTCGGCGGTTTCCCAGCAGATGCAGCGTTTGGAAAACCAGCTGGGGTTACCGTTGTTCGAGAAGAGCGGGCGCAGCAAGCAGCTGTCGCCCCATGGCCAGAAGCTGCTCAAACACGCCAGCCAGCTCCTGGCCATGCATGACGAAACGGTGCGCTCGATGTACGACAACAGCCTCACGGGGCACCTGCGCATCGGCGCGCCCTATGACGTTGCCGATTCGATCCTGCCTATGTTGCTCAGCCATATCGTCAAAGCCACGCCGCATATCGATGTCGAGATCAAGATCGAGCACAGTGCGGTACTGATGGAAGCGCTGCACCGCGGCGAAATCGACATGTGCATTTCGACCCGCGAGGACGACAAACTCGAAGGCGCGATCCTGCGCACCTCGCCGATCGTGTGGTTTTGTTCCGAGCACTACAATTACGATCGTCGGGCACCGTTGCCGCTGATTCTGGCGGACGGTCCGAGCCTGTTCGCCCGATACGCCCTGGCGGCGCTCGAGGAGCACCAGGTGCCTTGGCGCCAGGCGTTTTTATCCTCCAACCTGATCGCCATCAAGTCGGCGATCCATGCCGGCCTTGGTGTTACCGCCAGGGGCATCGAGGCGCTGGCACCAAACATGCGCATCCTCGGGGAAAAGGACGGGCTGCCGACCTTGCCAACCATCAGCTACTACCTGTGGATACGCCCCAAGGCGGTGAATCCGTTCGTGCGCCAGGCCTACGGCATTCTCAAATCCACCTTCGACCTGGGCGACACGCTCAATCGTTGAGATGGCAGGCCGAGAGGTGCCCTGCGGCCACCTCCTTGAGTGCGGGCACTTCCTCGCGGCAGCGCGCGCTGGCATGCGGGCAGCGCGGGTGGAAGTGGCAGCCTCGGGGGGGATCGAGCGGCGAAGGAATCTCGCCCTCGACGGCATAAAAGGTACGCTTGCCGACCTCCAGCCGCGGCGACGAAGCCAGCAACGCCTGGGTGTAAGGATGGTTGGCCCTGGCGAAGATCTCGCCGCTGGTGGCGCTCTCGACCACGCGTCCCAGGTACATGATCACCACCCGGTCGCAGATGTGCCGGACCACGCCCAGGTCGTGGCTGATGAACAGATAGGTCAGGCCCAGTTCGGCGCGCAGCGCCATGAAGCAGTTGATCACCTGAGCCTGTATCGACACATCCAGCGCCGCTACTGCCTCGTCGCATACCAGCAGTTGCGGATTGACCGCCAACGCGCGGGCGATACCGATCCGCGCCCGCTGCCCACCGGAAAACTGATGGGCGAAGCGGTTCATGCTGGCGGGGTCCAGGCCCACCCGGTGCAGCAGCGCGCCGACGAACTCATCGCGCTCGCTGCGGGCGACCAATTTGTGCGCCACCGGGGCTTCACCGACTAGATCGACCACCCGCAGGCGCGGGTTGAGCGAGGCGTAGGGGTCCTGGAAGATCATCTGAATGGCCAACTGCTCGGCGCCGTGGCGGTCGCCCAACGGTGCGAGCGGCAGGCCTTGCCACAAACGCTGACCTTGCGAGGGCCGGTGCAGCCCACAGGCAATGCGTCCCAATGTGGACTTGCCACAGCCGGACTCACCCACCAAGCCTACGACTTCTCCCTTGAACAGGGCCAGGTCGACGTTATCGACGGCATGCACGACCGGTGCAGCGGCATGATAGCCAAATGGGCGACCGAGCAGGTTCAGCCCACGGCTGACGGCGTCCAGCGGTGTAGCGAAGCGCTTGCTCACCCCTTGCAGGGCGAGTAGAGGCGTTGACGGATTCATACGGTGGGGGTCTCCAGCGGACGCGGCAGCGGATGGAAGCAGCGCAAGCTGCGGGGCCCATCCTGCACGTCAGGGGGAACTTGTAGACAGGCAGCATCGGCGTAACCACAGCGCAGGCGAAACGCGCACCCGGGGGGCAAATCGAGCAGCGAAGGCGTCGCGCCAGGGATCTGTGTCAGCGGCTGGCCAGGCGCGTTGCGTGAAGGCGCGCAGGCAATCAGGCCTTGGGTGTAGGGATGGCGCGGAGCGCTCAGCACCTGATCGGTGGGGCCGCTCTCGACGATACGCCCGGCGTACATCACCGCGATGTGGTCCGCAAAACCAGCGACCACCGACAAGTCATGGCTGATCCAGATCAACGCGGTACCGCTCTCGCGGCACAGTGTCTGCATCTGATGGAGGATCTGCCCCTGGATCGTCACATCCAGTGCTGTGGTCGGCTCGTCGCAGATGATCAGGTCGGGCTCGTTGAGCAGCGCGATGGCAATCGCCACGCGTTGGCGCATGCCGCCGGACAGCTGATGCGGGTAGGCCTGCAGGCGTTCATCGGCGGCGGCGATACCCACTCGCTGCAAGGCTTGCAATGAGTCCTGGCGGGCTTGTGCATGGCTCACCAAACGGTGGGCGACAATGGTCTCGATCATCTGCGTGTCGATGCGCAGCACTGGGTTGAGGGTCATCATCGGGTCCTGGAAGATCATCGCGATGCGGTTGCCGCGGATGCCACGCAGGGCTTTGCCGGACAGGCCGCGCAGGTCCTCGCCCTTGAACAGGACCTGCCCGCCGACCACCTTGCCGGGCTTGCTCACCAGGCCGATCAGCGAATAACCGGTGATGGATTTACCCGATCCCGATTCGCCCACCAGCCCCAGCACCTCACCGGCGCGCAGGCTGAACGATACGTCATCGACGGCGCGCGCCACGCCGGCACGCGTATGGAAGTGGGTCTGCAGATGTTCGACTTTCAATAAGGTATGCATGGCGGACTACTCAATGCAGCTGCATCTGTGGGTTGAGCACATCGCGTAAGCGATCGGCCACCAGATTGATCGCGATGATGGTCAGCACCAAGGCCAGACCCGGGAACATGCTAATCCAGTAGTCACCACTGAGCAGGTACTGGAAGCCGTTCGAAATCAGCAGGCCCAACGAGGGTTGCGTGACCGGCAGGCCGACGCCCAGAAACGACAGCGTGGCTTCCAGGGTAATGGCCGTGCCCACCTGCAAGGCGCCGACCACGATCACCGGCGACAAGCAGTTGGGCAGCAAGTGACGAAAGATCTTGCGCGGGGGCGACAACCCCAGCAGCAGCGCGGCTTCCATGTATTCCTTGCTACGTTCCACCAGGGCCACGCTGCGCACCGTGCGGGCATAGTAAGCCCACTGCACGGCCACCAGGGCGATGATGATCTTGTCGACGCCGCGGCCGGTCAGTGCCAACAGGATGATCGCCACTAGAATCGGCGGAAACGACAGTTGCATGTCGACCACGCGCATGATCAGGCTGTCGAGGCGTCCGCCGGCATAGCCGGCCAGCAACCCCAGGGCCAGGCCGATGGCCGCGGCGATCAGCGTGCTGACCAAGCCCACCGCCACCGAAATTCGCAGGCCGTAGAGAATCGCCGAGAGCATGTCGCGGCCCTGGTCATCGGTACCCAGCCAGTAGTGCTGGGCACCGCTGGCGGCTTCGGCGCCGGGGGCGAGCCGCGAATCCATGAAGTCCAGGTGTTGCAGGTCGTAGGGGTTCTGTGGCGCGAGCAGTGGCGCAAACAGCGCCAGCAGCAAGATGACGATCAGCAGCACTAGCCCGGTCAGTGCCACAGGGCTTTCGGCAAAGCGCCGCAACACGGCGCGCCAAGGCGATGAGTCAGTAAAGGCGTGCATGGTCTACCCCTTGCTCTCGGTCAGGCGCACCCGTGGATCGAGCAGGCAATACAGCAGGTCGACCAACAGGTTGATGGCGATGAACAGCCCGACAATCAGCGACAGAAACGCTACGATCACCGGCCGGTCAAGCGCACGAATCGAATCCACCAACAACTTGCCCATGCCTGGCCAGGCGAAGATCGATTCGGTGACGATCGAGAACGCCAAGGTGGCGCCGAATTGCAAGGCGCACACGGTGACGATCGGGATCAGGATGTTCTTGAGCACGTGTACACCAACGATGCGCCCCTCGCTCAAGCCCTTGGCCCGCGAGAACTTGATGTAGTCCTGCAGCAGAACTTCGCGGGTACCGGAGCGGGTCAGACGAATGATCAACGCGATGTCGAACAGCGCCAGGTTGACCGCCGGCATGGCCAGGTGGCGCAAGCCGTCGAGGGTGAATAGGCTGCTGGTGATGCCCAGCCACTCGGCGGTCTGGCCACGGCCGCTGGTGGGCAGCCAGCCGAGCTTGACCGAGAACAACATGATCATCATCAGGCCGACCCAGAATGTCGGCAGCGAGAAGCCCAGAATGGACACCGTCATGATCGATTTGCCGGCGAAGGTGTGCGACCGCAAGCCGGCCCACAAGCCGAACGGCACCCCGACGCCGACTGCGATCACCAGCGCGATGCCGGCCAATTCCAGGGTCGCCGGCAGGCGCTCGAGGATCAGCCCCAAGGCCGGCGAGCCGTACACGAATGAACGGCCCATGTCGCCCGCCATGGCGTTTTTCAGGAATAGCCAATACTGCCACCACACCGGCTGATCGAGGCCGAAGCTGCTGATCACGCGGGCGCGTTCGATAGCGTCGGCATCCGGGCTGATCAGCAGATCGACCGGGTTACCGATGCCGTAGACACCGAAAAATATCACCAGCGACATGGCCAACAGCACCACGGCGCTTTGCAGCAGGCGACGAATGATGAATGCCAGCACCGTTAGTCTCCCAGCTGGCCATAGCGACCGAGGCGCTCGATCAGCAAGTCGAAGAAGGCGTCGACGTCGATGTCGGTTTGCACATGGATGTTCGGTGTGCTGTCCAGCTTGCCGTAGAAGTCGGCATAGGTGTGGCCCAAGGTCGTCGGGCTATGGATTTCGACGCCGACTGCCACATGCTGTTGCTCGAACAACTGCGGGGCGAGCACCGCGGCGATCACCACTGGATCGTGCAGCGGGCCGCCCAGGCAGCCGAGGCGCTTGGGGTCATTGCGGTCGTAGGCTGTCAGCAGTTGCACGACCTTGGCGGCCACGTGGCCGGGCAAAGCGGCGATACGCTGCAGGCGCTGTTCGGTGACCAGCACCTTGAAGGTCAGGTCCAGCGGCAGCAAGCGAATGTGCAGGCCGGATTTGAACAGAATGTGCGCCGCGTGCGGGTCGGCCAGCACGTTGAATTCGGCCCATGGCACACGGTTGCCCATGGCCCCGAAGGCACCCCCCATCATCACCACCTCTTCGATGCCGGCGGCCCACTCGCAATCCTGGGCAATCGCCAAGGCAACATTGGTCAAGGGCCCCATGCAGCACAGGGTGATCTTCTCGTTGCGCAGCCTGGCTTCGCGGGATTGACGCAGCAGGAAGCTGACTGAGTGTTCGGCGTCCGGTCCCTGTTGCGGGGTTGGCAGCACGTCGGCACCCAGGCCGTCGTGGTCGGTGTATTTGCCATAGATCTGCTGGCGGATCATCGGCCCGGCGGCGCCCTGCAGCACCGGCACCTCTGGCCGTCGCGCCAGTTCGCGGATCTTGCAGGCATTGTTGGCGGTTGCCGGTGCGCTGACGTTGCCCGCTACCGTGGTGATGCCCAGTACCTGAAGTTCAGGGCTGGCCAGTGCCAACAGGATAGCGACGGCGTCGTCGATGCCAGGGTCTGTGTCAATGATGATGTTCTTGAGGGTCATGTCAGTCTTCGTGGTAGCTGGAGAGTCTTTGCCACAGCAGTTCAAAGAAACCGTCGGCGTCGACGGTGTCGGCGATATGGAGGTTGTGCGGCTGGTTGCTGGTGTTCCAGCGGTCGACCACTGTCTGGCCCAGGGTCAGCGGCGAGGACAGTTCGACCTGGACAAAGGCGCTGTAGCCGCTGAATAGCGTTGGGCGCAGCAGCGCGGCGATGACCAGCGGATCGTGCAGCGGGCCGCCTGCGCTGCCGAATCGAGCGCTGTCGTTGCGGTCCCAGTCGGCAAACAGTTTGCTCACCGCATCGGCCACCGTCCCCCGCATCGCCTGCAAAGGGCGCAGGCGCGCGGCAGTGGTCATGGCCTGGTGGGTGACATCGAGAGGGAACAGCCGCAAGTCGACGCGGCTGTTGAACACGATGTGCGCGGCGTGCGGGTCGCTGAGAATATTGAATTCGGCGCAGCAGGTACGGTTGCCGGCCTCACGGGCGGCGCCGCCCATGATCAGCACCTGCTGCAACCCCTCGACGATGTTCGGCTGCTTGCGCAGCGCCACCGCCAGATTGGTGACCGGGCCCAACATGCATAGGGTGATCTTGCGGCCGTTCGCCCGCGCGGCCAGTAATGTCTCAATGAGGTAGTCCACGGCATGCAGCGTCTGCACCGGTGCTGTCGGCGCCGGCAGGCTCAGGCTGCCCAGGCCGCCGCTGCCGCTGAACTTGCCGCGGATCGGCTCGCGCAGCACCGGCGCGCTGCAGCCTGCGTACACGGGCATATCGGCACGCCCGGCCAGCGCACAGATCTGCCGGGCATTAATGAAGGTGACGCTCAGCGGGGCGTTACCGGCCACGGTGGTCACCGCCAGCACCTCGAGTTCCGGCGCGGCGAGTGCCAGCAGCAAGGCGATAGCGTCATCGATACCGGGGTCGGTATCGATGATCACCGGCAGCGGGCGGTTCCCGATGGCGGTATCACAGGGCATCGATGCGCTCCAGCAGCGCGCGCACTTCATCGCGCCCGGCATCGGACAGCGGCGCTTGGGGCAGCAACGGCTTGCCGACAGCGAAGCCTTGCAGCTCGAGCCCGCCTTTGATACAGGCCGCCAGGCTGTGCTTGGCGAACACTTCGTTGACTTCCCACAACTGCTTTTGCAGCACGATGGCTTCGTCCCAGCGCCCGGCCTTGGCCAGTTCGTACAAGCGCACGCTTTGCGCTGGGATCAGACACGCCGGGCCGGCCATCCAGCCCACGCCGCCGATCAGCATGACGCTGGCCGGGATGTGCGCCGAGGCGGCGAAGACCTTCAAGCGACCTTGGGTCTGGTTGATGATCGACAGCAATCGCCCGGTGTTGGTGGAAGCGTCCTTGATGTAGCGGATGTTCTCCACTTCGGCCAGGCGCTTGATCACCGGCAGCGACAGGTCCGAGCGCTGAAACTGCGGATTGGTGTAGAGCACCACCGGTAGCGTGGTGGCGCCGGCAATGGCGCGGAAATAGGCTTCGACGCCAGCATCGCCAACCGGAAAGTACGACTCCATGACCGCGAGGATGCCCTGCACGCCGAGGGTCTGCATGTGCGCGGTCTGGGCCACTGCGTCGACGGTGGTGGTGGCGGCCACGCCGGCGATCACCGGAACCCGGCCCGCGGCGGCAGCGACCACGGTTTCGACGATTTCGTAGCGTTGCTCGAGGGTCAGGTAGGCGAACTCGCCGGTACTGCCCAGCGGGGTCAGGCCGTGCACACCCTTGTTTATCAGGTGCTCGACCAGGCGCGTCAGCTCCTTGCGATCGACTCGACCGTTGGCGTCGATGGGCGACACCAGATAAGGGTAAACGCCATGAAATTCTGCTTGCGACATATCAGCCTCCAGCTTGGCCAGGATCAGGGTTGCGAATGGATGTAATAGGGCAGGGTGTAGCCGTCGGCGCGGCCGGTGTAGGCCAGGCCCTTGCGCAGCGCCCAGTTGTTGGTGATGAAGAACAACGGGATCACACCAAGGTCATTGATCCCGGTTTCCCCGGCCTGGCGCAGCAGTGCCTCGCGTTTTTCGTTGTCGAGGGTGACCAGCGCCTGGTCCAGCAGTTGATCGAAATGCGGGTTGGAATAACGACCACGGTTGCCCTGGCCACGTTGCGGGCCGAAGGTCGCCAGCAACGGCCCGAGCACGCCGGAGGCTTCGCCGGTCTCGATGGCCGCGCCACCCATTACCAGGCTGAATTCACGCTTGGCGGCCTGGGGGAAATACACGCTGCCCGGCAGCGTGACGATCTGCGTCTGGATGCCGACCCTGCTCCACATCTGGCCGAGTGCCTGGGCAATCTTGGCATCATTGGGATAGCGGTCGTTGGAGGCATGAAAGGTCAGCTTGAAGCCGTTTTCGAGCCCGGCCTTTTTCAACAGCGCTTTGGCCTGCGCCGGATCGTAGGGGATCGGCTGGATGTTCGGCGACCAGCCAAAATAGCCCTTGGGCACCAGTTGCTCGGCGATGGTGCCTTGACCGTCAGCCATGCGCGCGATCAAGGCCTCACGGTTGATTGCCAGGGCCATGGCACGGCGCACATCGACCGAGCGCAACGGGTTTTTGCCGTCCGGGCCGGCAGCGAATGGCGAGACCTCGCGGTCCTGATCCGGGTGTAGATACAGAACCCGGTTGCTCGGCGCCGACACCACGTTCAGTGTGGCGTTGGCCTTGAGGCGGGCGACGTCTGGGGTCGGAATGCTCTCGATGGCGTCGACATCTCCGGCCAGTGCCGCCGATACGCGCGCACCGTCGGCAGCGATAAAGCGCAGCGTGACCTTGTCCCATTGCGCCGGCCCGGCCCAATAGCCGTCGTTGCGGGCCAGCGCTATATGGTCGTCACGTTGCCAGCCGACGAACCTGAACGGCCCGGTGCCGATGACGCCTTGGCCTTCATTGAGCTGCTGGGTGGTGAAGTGCTCCTCGCCGCGCGGCAAGATGCTGATCCGGCTCAAGTTGTTGGGCAGCAGCGGTGTGGCAGCGGCGGTCTTGAAGCGGATGGTCAGCTCATCGACCACCTGGATGTCGGTGATGTCCTTGACGTAGGGCAGGAACGAGCTGGGGCTGCTTTGCGCCGCCAGGGTGACGCGGCGAATTGAAGCCGCGACGTCCTGCGCGCCGAACGCCGAGCCGTCGTGAAACTTGACCCCGGGGCGCAGCTTGAATTCCCACTCGGTGTCGCTCAGCGGTTTCCAGGACAGCGCCAGGCCCGGTGTCAGGTTCTGCTTGGCATCCTGAATGATCAGCGGGTCGAAGATGTTGCGCGCTAGCGCGCTGTTCGAACCGCCGACATAAAATAGCGGGTCGAGGGAGGTCGCTGGTGCCGCCAAGGCCACGTTCAACTGGGCGGCGCTGGCCTGGCCGATCAGCGCGGTGACGACGAACAGGCCGGTCAGTAGAAATCGAGTCGGGGTCATTTGAGCGCTACCGTGTAGAAAATGAAGAAGCGGTTTTCGTCGATGCCACGGGTGAAGTTGGATCGGTAGGTACCGTTACGCCACTTCAGGCGGAAATTCTTCAACGGGCCGTGCGAGTCGAAGGCGAAGGTAGTGTCGGTGTTGCGTTCCCACTCGCGCCCGGTATAGCCGGCACGTTCGATTCCATCGCCACTGATGTACATGTTGCTGACGGTCAGGCCGGGAACGCCCAGATTGCGAAAGTTGTAATCGTATTGGCCCTTCCAGGAGCGCTCGCCGATTTCGCTGAAGGTGCCGATCAACTGGTAGTTGGTCAGGTAGGGGTCGGTACCAGAAATATACGGGAAGGCGGTGTCGCCGGTCGAACGCTGATACGAGGCGCTGACCTTGTGGGCGCCGGCGGCATAGCTGACCAGACCACTGTAGAGCAGGTTATCGACCTTGCCGCCCAACTGGTTACCGTCGTCCTTGCTGTTGAACACCCGCACATCGGCGGTCAGATTACCTTGCGCAAGATCCCAGCCCTTGGTCGCGCCGAAGAACTGCTGATTGTAGACATCTTCGAATCGCGCGTAGTAATAGCGGGTATTCAGGCCCAGCCCCTGGAACTTGTATTCACCGCCGGCGTAGTCGAAATTCTCCCGGCTGCCGATGGCCTTGTACCGTCCGTTGGTGGTTGCCAGTTGGATCGGCTCATAGGTCGTGGTGCTGCGGTTCATCACCTCGGTGAAGTGGCCGGCGTTCAAGGTTAGGCCGGGGATCTCTTGCGAGCTCACCCTGGCGCCGCGGTAAACCTGTGGCAACACGGCCCCATCGTAGAGCAACACCGGCAGGTAGCTGATCATGCTGCCGGCGTTGATAACTGTGTTGGATACCTTGACCTTGAGGGTCGGCATCACCTTGCCGGCAAAATCGTAGGCATCCTTATCGTCGTCGCGCTTGAGCAACACCCCCGAGTGAGCCTTTGACGAATCCAGGCGTACCGCCGCCATGCCGGTCAAGTCGAGCCCGAAGCCGACAGGGCCGGGCGTATAGCCGGACTGGAACTTGAGCTGGGTCAGCGAGGCGGTTTCGCGCCCGAACGAGGTCCCCGTGCCGGTGCGCCAGTCGCGGTTATAGGACAGTATCCTGCTATCGAGCGTCAGCTTGCTGTCGTCGAAAAAGCCTTGGGCATACAAGCTGGGTGTGAGTGAGCACAGCACTAGCGAACAAACGATCCTGCGCATGAAAATCCCCCGGTGTCGCAAATTGAGAACGGTGCACATGCTTCTTGATGAGCTCTGGCACTTGAAGGGGGGCGAGACTAGCAATCCAATCGGGGCGACCCAACGATTGGCTTTGAATATGCTTATGCTTTTTCGATGGGTTTAATTTGATCTGTGGGCTGTGATTTTATAA
This sequence comes from Pseudomonas sp. GW821-FHT01A09, assembly GCF_058986725.1. Classification (NCBI taxonomy): domain Bacteria; kingdom Pseudomonadati; phylum Pseudomonadota; class Gammaproteobacteria; order Pseudomonadales; family Pseudomonadaceae; genus Pseudomonas; species Pseudomonas sp. GW821-FHT01A09. The sequence continues at coordinate 152,403 of NZ_JBYSWB010000002.1, read as the reverse complement.
ATATATGTATTTAAAGGAAAATTATTTTTATGTTCTGGATATTTTATCGGTGACGAGGTTTTAGTATCGGTTTTGCTAATGATTTATCCGAGTTTTTTTATTGGAGTTTTGTAGGGTTCAGGCGGATAAAGCCCACTTCTCAAACTTGCCAGGGACGCCAACATGACTTCATCCACAACCCCTCATCCTTCAGCCGTACCGCTGCCGGCGGCTGACTCGTTCGATATCGTCGTGGTCGGCGGTGGCGCTGCGGGCATCGGTATCAGTGCGCATTTGCTCAAGGCTGATGGGCACTTGCGTATCGCGGTGATCGAGCCTGCAGATTTCCATACCTACCAGCCTGGGCTGACCCTGGTGGGCGCCGGCGTGTTCAAGCCCGAGTCGCTGCGCCGCCGCACCGCAGCGTTGATGCCTGCGGGTGCCGTGTGGATCAAGGCACAGGTCACTGGCTTCGAACCAGAGCGCAATCAAGTGCAACTGGAAGGCAAACGTGCGCTTCAATACCAGCAACTGATCGTCTGCCCTGGCCTGCGGCTGGCATGGGAGGAGATCCCCGGCCTGCAAGAAAGCCTGGGCAAGCATGGCGTAGCCTCAAACTATCGAGCGGACCTGGCGGCCTATACCTGGCAGCTGGTGCGCGATCTGCGCCAGGGCACTGCTCTGTTCACGCAGCCGAGCATGCCGATCAAGTGCGCCGGAGCGCCGCAGAAAGCCCTGTACCTGGCCTGTGATCATTGGCGTCGCAGCGGGGTGCTCAAGGGTGTCGACGCGCAGTTCCATTCGGCAGGCGCGGTGCTGTTCGGGGTCGCGCATTTTGTCCCTGCGCTCAGCCGTTATATCGCTCGGTATGGTGTGGACCTGCAGCTCAATAGCCGCTTGATCGCTGTGGACGGGCGCAACCAGATAGCAACCTTCGAAGTAGCGCTGGCGGGCGGTGGTGTACACAGCATCGACAAGCCCTTCGACATGTTGCATGTGGTGCCACCACAGCGTCCGCATCACTGTGTGAGCGCCAGCCCGCTGGCGGATGATGCTGGCTGGTTGAAGGTCGATCCTGCCAGCCTGCAGCATGTCACCTACGCCAACGTGTTTGGCCTGGGCGATGCCTGCGGCACCAGCAATGCGAAGACTGCTGCGGCCGTTCGCAATCAGATCCGCGTGGTCAGCGCCAATCTCCTTGCACTTCGCGCGCAGCGGGCCTTGCCTGCGGCTTATGACGGCTATGGTGCGTGCCCGCTGACGGTCGAAAAGGGCAAGGTGATCCTTGCCGAGTTCGGTTATGGAGGGGCGCTGCTGCCCAGTTTTCCCTTCGATACCCGTGTCGCAAGGCGCTCGATGTGGTGGCTCAAGGCGCGTTTTCTACCGTGGTTCTATTGGAACCGCTTGTTGAAGGGGCGCGGCTGAGGGCTAGGTGCCAGGCACGATGCGCACCGACTTCTTGTGCGTGAACGCCAGGAAGCTGTAGTGCCCGTGATATTCCCCCATCCCGGAGGCGCCGACGCCGCCAAACGGCAGGTAGGGCGAGAACGCATGGAGCATCACGCCGTTGACCTGTGCATCCCCTGACTGGATGTGGTCGATGATCGGCTTGGCCGATTCAGTGTCACGGGTAAACACGTAGACGGCCAGGGGCTTGGCATGATGGCGGTTGATCGACTCGATCGCCTCGCCCACCGAATCGAAACTCAGCACTGGCAGGATCGGCCCGAATAATTCTTCGGCCATGAGCGCATCGTCCCAACCCACCTGGTCGACTACCGTGGCACTGAACAGCCGTTGTTCGGAGTCGCTGTGCCCACCTACCAGTACCTTGCCTTTGCTCTGTTGCAGCAACCCTTCGAGGCGGGTGACCTGCTTGCCGGTGACCACCTTGCCGGTCGCGTCGAGCGCCGGTAAATCGCGTTTGACCGCGTGCACCAGTTTACCCAGCAGCGCGTCCTTGACGCTGGCATGGGCATACAGGTAGTCCGGCGCGATGCATGTCTGGCCGCTATTGATGAACTTGCCGAACATCAGTTGCTCGACCACCTGATCGAGGTCGGCGTCCGGCAGCACGATCAGCGGGCATTTGCCACCCAGCTCCAGAATCACCGGGGTCAGGTGCTGCGCTGCGGCCTGCATGACCACCTTGCCGACGTTCGGGCTGCCGGTGAAGAAGATGAAATCGAAGGGCAGGCTGAGCAGATGGGTGTTCTGCGCCCGACCGCCTTGTACCACGGCGACGTACTCGGGTTCGAAGGCTTCGGTGATGATCTTTTCCAGCACCTGGGAGGTGTGCGGTGTGGTCTCCGAGGGTTTCAGGATCGCAGTGTTACCGCCGACGATGGCGCCGATCAGGGGGGTTAGGGTCAGGTTCACCGGGTAGTTGAACGGCCCGATGATGTAGCTCACGCCAAAGGGCTCCTGAGTGATGTAGCACTGCGACGGGGCGATGATCTCCGGGGTCGGTACCTGTTGTGGGGCAGCCCATTCATCCAGGTGCGCAAGGGCGAAATCGATCTCGTGGATCACTTCGCCGATTTCTGCCAGGTCGACGTGTTCGCGTGGCTTACCGAGGTCCTCTTGCAAAGCGGCATAAAGTGCCTCACGGTTGTTGAGCACCGCCGCTTTCAAGCGTTGCAGGCTGGCTTTGCGAAATTCCAGGTCGTAAGTCTGGCGGGTGGCGAAGAACTCTTTCTGGAGATTGAACAGGGTATCGATGGTGCTGGACGCGGGGTAGTTCATGGTGGCTCTCTTTGAGGGAGTCGAAAGGGGGCGGGTGGCAGCGCTTTGTAACGCGCGCGACAAGTGCTGCCGCCCCACCCAGGGGCGGGGCTCAGATAGCGTATTTGGCGATCTGGCTCTCTCTCCAGATGATCCCGGCGCCGGGCAGGTCGGCGATCACGGCGTTGCCCTTGGTGAAGGTCAGGGTCGGCTCAAGCACCGCGCCGGCGATGTCCAGGCGCTCTAGCCAGTGTGCCGTGGGCGACACGGCCAGCAGGTGCGCGCTGAACTCCTGAAACAGATGGCTCGAAAGCGGCAGGCTGAACTGTTGCGCCAATGCCGAGGCCCGTTGCCAGCCTGTTACACCCCCGATCTTCATCAGGTCAGCCATGGCCAGATTGCTGGCGCGGGCCTTGATGGACTTGAACATCTCTTCGGCGCCAAACCAGTTTTCGCCCATCTGGATGGGGACTTGCAGCGCTGCGTTGATCTGCGCGTGGCCTTCGTAGTCATACTGCGTGGTGGGCTCTTCGATCCAGCTCACGCCTTCTTGCTGCAGTACCAGGCCGCGACGTATCGCTTCGGGTACGTCCAGGCTCTGGTTGTAATCGACCATGATGGCGAAGTCCTCGCCTACGGCCTTGCGCATGCTGCGTAATACGCGCAGGTCTTCTGCCAGGGTGCTATAGCCGATCTTGGTCTTGACTGCGCGGAACCCGGCTTCGGCCGCGTCGACGGCGCGCGAGGTGGCCAGCTGTTCGCCGTCCATGCTATGGCTGTCGTAGCTCTGGATGGGCTTTAGCGAGCCCCCGAGCAATTTCGCGAGGGGTAGGTTCTGCGATTTGGCCAAGGCATCCCAGGCCGCCATGTCGATGCCCGCGGCAGCCATCCGTACCAGGCCGGTGAAGCCCAGCAGGCAGAAGCGCTTGCTCAGCTGGTGTTCGATGTCGACGGGGCTCAGCGATTGGCCGATGACCAGGGCGGCGGTGTCGTCGAGGATCTGCTTGAGCGCCTTGAGCGCCACGGGGGTGTAGGCGAACAGATAACTGTGGCCGGTGACACCCGCGTCGGTATGCAGGTCCACCAGTACCAATGGCGCGGTGGCCACCGTGCCTACGGCAGTATGAATAGGGTAGGTGAGCGGAACGTCGACCGCTCGGGAGGTGAGGCCAGTGATTTTTATATCAGACATCTCTTCACGCTCTTGATTGGCTGAGGGAGTGATTCGCTGAAGCAGTGGCAAGGGGCTCGACAGGCGCGGGCTGGTGGAGGTACTCGGGCGACAGTGCGGCGATGGAGGGGCAGCCGATTTGTGCCAGGGTGCGATCGATGTCGTCCTTGAGCAGGGTCAGGGCGTGGTCGACACCGACCTCGCCCCGGGCCGCCAATGCGTACAAGGTGGCGCGCCCCAGCAAAACGGCTTCGGCGCCCAGGGCCAGTGCCTTGACGATATCGGCGCCACGGCGGAAGCCACTGTCGATCAACACCGGCTCCTTGACCTGGCGTTTTGTCTCGGCCAGCACTTCGAGGGGCGAAATCGCCGTATCGAGTTGGCGTCCGCCGTGGTTGGAGAGGATCACGCCGTCGGCACCCTCGGCGATGCAGCGCGCAGCGTCTTCGGAACTGAGGATGCCCTTGACCAGCAGCGTATGTGGCCAGTGGTCACGCAACCAGCGGAACGACTCCCAGTTGAAGCTGGCGTCCATCTGGCGGCTCATCAAGGCCGCCTGGACCTCCAGGTTCGAAGCATCACTGCTGACGAAGTTGGCCAACTGCGGCATGCCATGCAGTAGCAGATCCAGCGACCAGCGTGGGTGCAGGCAGCCGTCGAGCATCACGCTGGGGGTATAGCTCATGGGCATCTTGAAGCGATTGCGCAGGTCCCGTTCGCGATAGCCGTTGACGCCCACATCGGCGGTCAGCACCAGCGTGGTGTAGCCGCTGGCAAAGGCGCGCTGGATCATTTGCTTGGCGAGGTCAATCTGCACGACGTATAGCTGAAACCACAGTTCGCCATCGCAACTGTTGGCGACTTCTTCGATAGAGAGGTTCGACGCCGTGGACAGCACGAAGGGGATACCGGCGCGGGTCGCAGCCTTTGCCAGCGCCAGGTCGCCTTTTGGCCACAGTGCGCCATTCAAGCCTGTAGGCCCGATCAACAGCGGCAGCGCCTGTTTCTTGCCCATCACACGGGTGCTCAGGTCCCGGCGACTGACGTCGATCAGGCGCTTGGGCTTGAAACGGATCTGCTCGAACACATTGCGATTATGGGCGATCCCCGTTTCGTCTTCGGCGCCGCCTTCCAGGTAGTCGAAAACCATCTTGGGCAGCCGCTTACGCGCGAGTTCGCGGTAGTCGGCAATGTTGAGGGGGGCGTTATTGGGCATTTTCGGGGCTCCTCAAGCGTTGGGCGCCAAGGTACTGACTTCGATCAGGATGGGCGCCTTGGCGGCGAGCGCGCTGGCGAGTGCATCGCGCAACTGGCCTTGGGTGTCTACCTTCACAGCATTCATGCCGTAGCCTTTGGCGAGCGCGCAGAAGTCGATCCCCGGCACATCCAGGCCTGGCACGTCTTCGACTTCCAGCACGCCGGCGAACCAGCGCAAGGCGCCGTAAGTACCGTTGTTCATGATGATGAAAATCGTCGGGATGTTGTATTGCACCGCCGTCCACAGCGCGCTGATGCTGTAGTTCGCCGAGCCATCGCCGATCACCGCAATCACCTGGCGATCCGGCTCGGCCAGTTGCACGCCTACTGCCGCTGGCATCGAGAAGCCCAGGCCGCCAGCGGCCGCAAAGTAGTAGCTACCCTGGTTCTGCATCGACAGCCGTTGCCACATCAGTGCGGTGGTGGAGGTCGATTCGTTCAGATAGATAGCATCTGCCGGGGCGATTGCGTCGAGGGTGTCGAATACTACTTCGGGACGCAGACGGCCGCTGCCCTGAACCACCGGCTCAGGCGCCGGCAGCGCGGATGGGAGAGGGCCTGGCGCTTCTTTGACACGCGAAGCAAGCTCACGCGCGGTCAGACCGACGTCACCCACGATGGCATCGCCCATGGGCGCGCGCGCCGCCTCGAGTGGATCACAGGTGATCGAGATCAAACGGGTGCCATCGGCCAGATATTGGCCTGGGTCGTACTGGTGGTAGCGGAACACCGGGGCGCCGAGTACCAGGATCAGATCGTGCTCGCCGAGCAGGCGCCCGATCGCGGCGATGCCGGCTGGCAGCAGCCCGCGGAAGCACGGGTGGCGGGTCGGGAAGGGGCACCGCGGCGCCGAAGGCGCTACCCACACCGGCGCCTTGAGGCGCTCGGCCAGGGCCACGCAATAATCGTTCGCCTTGGCCGCATCCACGTCGGGGCCCAGCACCAGCACCGGGTTGCGCGCCGTGGCCAATTGCGCCACCAGGTCACTGAGCAGTTCCTCGGAAGGCAGACCGGCGCTGACCACCTTGCGTTCCAGCAGGTGCACCGACTGCGGGTCCGCTTCGCGGGCCCAGTCGTCATAAGGCACCGACAGGTATACGGGACCTTGAGGCGCCATCGAGGCCATATGAATGGCCCGGCTCAGGGCGTGCGGCACTTCCTGCGCACTGGCTGGCTCGTAGCTCCACTTGACCAAGGGGCGTGGCAGGCTGGTTGCGTCAACGTTGGTCAGCAAGGCCTCGACGCCGATCATTGCGCGGGTCTGCTGGCCTGCGGTGATGATCAGTGGCGAATGGGAGTTCCAGGCGTTGCTCAGCGCCCCCATGCTATTGCCGGTGCCCGCGGCGGAGTGCAGGTTGACGAACGCGGGGATACCGGTGGCCTGGGCGTAGCCGTCTGCAATGCCTACTACCACGGCTTCCTGCAAGCCGAGGATGTAGGTGAAGTCTTTGGGAAAGTCTTTGAGGAACGGCAGCTCGTTGGAGCCGGGGTTGCCGAAAACCGTAGTGATGCCTTGCTTGCGTAGCAGGTCGTAACTCGTGGCGTGCACAGTCGTCATTGCAGTGATCTCGTTCAAGGTTTCTGCCCCTACGGTAAGAGCAGAACTTGAATAGATCAAATAGATGGTATTTCTGATAAATATACGAATTATCTATTTTTGTGCGTGAGGTGATTGGCTCATAGGTCCTTCAGTGTTTCTTTCAATAGTCCGCAAAACCAACGCTGCGCCAGGATATCGCTGTCGTGGTCGTGCCATTGCAGGCTGATCTCGATGGGAGGGACAGGCAGGGGGAGGTCGACCACCCTGGTGGCGCTGCGTGACGCGAACATATGCGCGACCCGAGAGGGTAGCGTCACCAGTAAAGCGCTGCTCGACACCACCTCGGGCAGCACGCTGAAATGCGGCACGCGTAGGCGCACTTGGCGTTCCAGGCCAGCCTCGCGCAAGCGGTCTTCAACGACGTGATGGCCAGTCCCTTCGGAGACCACCGCGTGGCGTTCGTCCAGGTATTGTTCGAGGGTCATGCTGGCGCCTATGCGCGGATGGTTTTCTGCGACCAGGCAAACATAACGCTCATGGAAAATCAGATCGCAGTTGGCGTCCAGGGGAGACTCACTACGGTTGCAGATCGCAGCATCGATCTTGCCGGTTTTCAGCCACTCGCCCAGCCTGGTGATTTCGATCTGGATGATTTCCAGTTCGGCCTGGGGCGCGTGCTTTTGCAGCGCCTGCAGGATATAGGGCAGGAAATACACCTCACCCAGATCGGTCAACGCCAGACGAAAGGCTCGCGAGGATACCCGCGGGTCGAAGTGGCTGGTCTGGGCAATGGCGCGCTCTATTTCCGAGAGCGAATAGCGAAACTTGGCGTAGAGCTGAGTGGCCAGGAAAGTCGGTTGCATGCCATCGCGGCTGCGCTTGAACAGTGGATCGTTCAGGAGGTCGCGCAGGCGTGCCAGCGCATAGCTCACCGAGGGTTGGGTCACATGTAGGCGATCGGCGGCGCCACTGACGCTGCCGGTTTCGAAAATAGTGACGAACACGCGGACCAGATTGAGATCGATCATGATTATCCGTATAGCCTGTATTTATAGTTGTAACAAAAAAATATCTATTTGATCTATCCGGAGTGTATCCATATTGTCGGCGAACAGGAACCTGCCCACTGCGCCAGGCCTGCACCGACAATAATAAGAGTACCTCCCATGCGTGCGATCTATGCGTCTGAAGTCGTCAATGCTGCGCGGCTCAATTCCTTCCATTACCTCCTGGTGTTCTGGTGTTCGTTCATCATGATGTTCGATGGCTATGACCTGGTCATTTATGGGTCGGTCCTGCCCCATGTGATGAGTGAGTGGTCCCTGACTCCAGGTGAAGCCGGTGTGCTAGGTGCCAGTTCGATGGCCGGCATGATGTTTGGCGCCGTTACACTGGGTACCCAGGCGGACCGCTTCGGGCGACGCCGTATGATCCTGTTTTGCGTGGCGCTGTTCAGTCTGGCGGCGCTGGCCAACGCGTTTGCAACCGGGCCTGGCAGTTTTGCAACGTGTCGTTTCCTGACCGGTGCCGGGCTTGGCGGTGTGGTACCCAATCTGGTGACCATTCTCAAGGAAATGTCGCCTGGGTCATGCCGTAATCGGCTGATCAACTTGATGCTCAGTTTTTTCGCTGTGGGCGGGCTGCTGTCGGGGCTGGCCGGCATCTATCTGATCCCCATGGCAGGCTGGCACTCGCCGTTCTATCTCGCCGGGCTGTCATTGCTCGCATTGCCGTTGCTCTACAAGACTCTTCCCGAGTCGGTCGCCTACTTGCTGCAACGCGACCGCCAAGCCGAAGTGGACGCCGTGCTGCGCCGTATCAATACCGAACACAAGCCCGAGGGTGAGGTCATCTACCTGTTGGATACTACCGAACAGGGGGCTGCCGGAAAAACCTCGCTGGTGGTCTTGTTCGACGATGCTCGCGCGTTGAGTACGTTGATGCTTTGGCTGGGCTTCGGCATGTGCATGTTGATGGTCTACGGGTTGAATACCTGGCTGCCCAAGCTGATGAGCAGCGGCGGTTATCCGTTGGGTTCCAGTATCGTCTTTTTGGTGGTGATGAACGTCGGTTCGCTGATAGGCACCTTGATCAGTGGCGTGATCGCGGACCGGTGGGGCTGCAAAAAGACCCTCGTCCTGTTCTTCGCGCTGGCGGCGCTGTCGATCTCGTTGCTCGGCATTCGCCCAGACATGACGACGCTTTACGCCCTGCTGTTGCTAGCTGGCGGTTCCACGGTGGGGTGCCTGTCGGTGGTGCATACCCTGGCGGCTGACCTATACCCTGCCCACGTGCGCTCTACCGGGGTTAGCATGGCTGCGGCGGTGGGGCGGTGCGGCGCCGTTACAGGGCCTCTGGTAGGCGGCTTGCTGCTCAGTCTGGGTCTGCCGTTCGAGCAGAACTTCATCGTCTTCGCTGCGCCAGCAGTGGTGGCCGTCTTCGCCGTACTCCTGGTGGCCTACCGTCCCTCAATGGCGACCGCGACCTCTCGAGCTCGACCCCAGCAAGGTCTATAAGGGTGCCAGCCGGCCGCGCCGTCAGTCCATGACGGGCAGCCAGGCCTGGGCGTTTGCTGCTGCTTATAAAACAACAACAAGATCGCAACAGGAGTAGGACATGAAACCGTCCGTACGCTACGGCGCAGTGAGTGCCATGGTCAGCTTGTGCCTGGGCCCCACGGCACGTGCAGACTTTTTCACCGATAGCCAGATGACCTTGGGCTTGCGCAACTTTTACGTCGACCGTGACTTCAAGCAACGGGATGCACCTAAATCCCGGGTCGGGAGCTGGAGCCAAGGCTTTGACCTCAAGTACCGCTCCGGTTACACCGACGGACCGGTGCAGTTCGGCCTTGAGGCCAGCACCCAGTTCGCCTATCGCCTGGATGGCGGAGGGGGGCGTGGCCCCGACAGCGTTCTGCCCTACGACGCCAGCAAAGGCGAGCCCGTACATGACTACGGTCGATCCGGTGTTACGGCTAAAGTGCGAGCCTCCAAGACCGAGCTGCGGGTGGGCGAGCACCGGCCAACCTTGCCGGTGGCCTACACCGACGACTCCCGGCAGCTGATGACGACCTATCAAGGGGCGACAGTCGAGTCCCGTGAATGGGACAAGCTGACCCTCAACGCCGGGCGGTTCTGGAAGATCGCCACGCGGGAGTCTACCAATCAGGAAGACATTTACCTGTTCGGGCGCAGCCCTGCGCAGCACAGTGACGGGCTTGATTTCGCAGGCGCGCGGTACGACTTCAGCCCGACCTTCAATGGCACTTATTACTACAGCCGCCTGCAGGACATCTATCAGCAGCACTATCTTGGCCTGGCGCAAACCACCGATCTGGGCGCCGGGTATAGCCTCAAGAGCGATGTTCGGTACTACCACAACAGTGAAGACGGTCAGCAAGTGGCCGGCCGCGTCGATAATCGGTCGCTGGGGGTGATGACCGCCCTGCGCAAGGGCGCGGCCACCTACACCCTGGGCTACCAGCGCATGTACGGCGAGGATGCGTTCCCGTTGCTCAACGGCTATGTGCCCGCGCAGTACCTGGTCAATTGGTCGGTACTGGGCTTTTACAAGGCCCAGGAGCGATCGTGGCAAGCTCGTTATGACTATGACTTCGTGGCCATGGGAGTCCCCGGCCTCAAACTGATGCTGCGCTACCTGCGTGGCACTGACATCAAGCGCGGCGCCAATCTGCAGGACAACGTCGAGAGCGAAGGGAACATCACCCTCAATTATGTCGTGCAGAGTGGTCCGCTGCAGGGGCTTGGCCTTGAGGCAAGGCATATAGCGACCCAGGCACGCTATGGGGCAGAGTTCGATGAAAACCGTTTGATCGCGACTTACACCTGGAAACTGTTTTAGGCAAGCGCTGCCCCTCAGTGCCCACAGGACCGACAAAGCTGGCGCCAGGGCCTGCTTTGTCGCTCAATCGTCAGCGTCGGGCTCGTCGACGATGAGCTTCGCCGCTAGCAGCGGCGCGGCCTGCTCGGTGTTTCGCGTCAGCAACGGCCGTCGCGCAGTACGGTCGACCATCAACTGCAGCACGTCGGGTCTGGCGTAGTGGCCCACCGGGTCCAGGGCCGCTTTCGCAACGCTGATTGCGCCCAGGTCGATGTCTGCGTACAGGATGCCTTCTTCGGTTTCCGGGATGGGCTCGCATAATGGCGCGCCGTCGGGACCGTAGATCATGGCAAAGCCGCCGCCTTCGCGCAGCAGCGCGGATTTTTCCGGGCTGTCGACCAGCAACTCCAGCATAGCCTTATCGACAATGGCGCACGGTGCCAGCACGAAGCACTGACCTTCAAGCGCATAGACTTGCGAGGCGGCATTGTTGGCGGCTGCGCTGAGCTGGAACGCGGCCCCACGATAGACCGAGAAGCTTGGCCATGCGGCAACATGCACCTGCTCGTGTTGGGCGTACATCGCGAATTTGGACAACGGCTGCAGATGCTCCGCGCAATTGAGCGCGCCCAGACGGCCCAATGCAGTAGGGTAAACCGCCAGGTCGCTACCATCCCCTTCGCCAAAAACCGAGCGCTCGACGTGGGTGGGCTTGAGCTTGCGTCGGTTACCGACCAACTGACCCTGGTCGTTGAAGATGGCCTGCGACAGATAAAGGCTTCCCCCGCTGCGCTCGACATACCCCATCACCAGATGAATGTGGTATCGCAGCGCTGCGCGACCCAGGCGTTGAAAAGACTCACTGTCGACCTCCAACGCGTTCCCGAAATAGCGCTGTACGAAGCGCATGCCGCTGGCCGGCGCCTCGGTCCAGATCCACCATGGGTAGCCAGGGATCCACACTTCTGGAAACGCGATCAGCGAGGCGCCTTGATCGGCGGCCTGAGCAATCAGCTCGATGGCTTTGTCGATGCTTTTTTCCACATCTAGAAAGGCTGGCGCAGCTTGTACCGCGGCGACCTTGTAACGTTGTTGAACCGTCATGATCGATACTCCCGTTCAGAATAAATATGCCAGGCGAAGGTTGACCCGCAGGTTTTCCTTGGGCCCGTTGTTGACGTTGAGGTCTTGTCCAGCCTGGGTTTGCAGGTGGATCTTGGGCGTGAAGGAATGAGCCCAGGTCACTAGGTAGCGATCAGTGTTCAGGCCGTCATCCAGCGCCTGGCCGTCCAGCCGGTTCTCGCCGCCGGTGGTGTGGATGTAGGTCAGCCCCACTTGGTTGATGGGGTTGACGACATAGCGCAGGTGCGCCTGGACCTCGAAGATCGGGTCCTGCTTTAGCGTTGCGCCCAGGTAGTCGTCGTTCGTGCCGAACCAGTCACGCTCCAGGGTCATTTCACCGTATAGCCGGTGCGGGATAAGCGCCTGCACGTAGTTGATTTCGAAGGCACCTTTCCAGCGGTTCTCGCCGATGTTCATCGCTCCCTTGTCAGCGTCGTAACTGCCTATCGGTACGCCGATGTAGGTGCCGAGACTGAAGTAACGCTCATTGACCGTATCGTTGAGAAACCAGATATTGCCACCCACGAACGGGTCGCCAAAGGCGCTTTCGGAGCCAGGACTGTCGCCGCCCATTTTCAGATGGCCCCAAGGCACGATCACCTGGGGCGTCACTAGAAAGCCCGCTAATGTGGTCCATTTCACGTAGCGAGCCAGGACAATATCGCTGTCCAGACGAAAGTCGCCGTTGGCTTTATGGCCGTCCACCATCACCCTGTTGCGCTCGGCGTGCTGGTAGTACAGCACACCCAAATTAGTACCGGCAGGCAGCGTGGCGGAGTCGCCCGGCTCGGTGGTGACTAGATAGGCATTGGCGCTGGTGGCATGCAGCGCCAATGAGGCGGCGGCGCTATAGAGGGAGGTACGCACGTAGCGGGGCGGTACGTTCATGGTCTTGGCTCGATCAGAAGGTAGAAGGCTCGTGGATCTCGGATCAGTTCGCTGGCGCCGGCTGGCGGCCGAGGATCCCTTGCAGCGTCAGCGCGACGGCGAGCAGGTGGGCATCGCTGTGGGGCAAGCCGTCAATCTCCAGGCCTACCGGCAGTGCAGGCTCACCGGCTAATCCGGCAGGCAAGCTGATGCCCGGCAAGCTGACATTACTGCCTGGGTCGGCGTTGCGGATCATTCGGCCGAATGCCTCGAAACGAGTAGCCTCGGGGTTGCTGGCGATGGCCAGATCCGGTGTTGTCGGGAAGATCAGCGCATCCAGGCCGTGGCGGCTGAACACGCTTTGATACTGCTCGAACATCTGCCCGCGGCCATGGTCCATGGCCCAGCGATACGCCGCGTGCAAGTCACCCGTATGGCCATCGGCGGTGGGGATTTTTTGCGGCATGATGAAGCGGTCGAAAATTGACTTCACATCCGGGCTGCTGATCTGGCTCACCAGTCGTTCGAGCGTGACGCCGGTATCGTTGCGTTGCAGGTAGTCATCCAGGGCCGACTTGCCCTCGTATAGCGCGATCGGCATACCGACCAAGGCGTCGAGCTCCAGCAGCCCCGGCATCGATACGGGGACCAGTTGCACGCCCGCTTGTTCGAGTTGTGCCAACGCCTCGCGGCTGCGAGACGCAACGGCCGGTTCCAGCGTTTGCCAGAATTGCTCGGGCACGCCCAGGCGTATCTGCCTGGCGGTCAGCGCCGGAGCAGGGGCCTGACCGGTGATAATCTGATCCAGCAGGATCGCATCCTCGACCGAGCGGGTCATGGGCCCTGCCGTATCGCGGGTCGGGGAGATAGGAGTGATGCCTTCCTGGCTATAGCGGCCCACGGTGGGGCGCAAGCCAACGCAGCCATTGAGCGCGCACGGCTGGCGTATCGAGCCACCGGTGTCGGTCCCTAACGCCGCCGGTACAAGGCGCGCCCCGACTGCGGCGGCGCTGCCTGATGAGGAGCCACCGGCAATACGGCTGGCATCGTAAGCGTTACGCACTCCGATCACGCCCGGTACGTGGAACGCAGTGTTGTAGCCCGAGGTTCCGTAGGCCAGTTCCTGCATATTGGTCTTGCCGATAATGATCGCGCCGGCGGCTACCAGGCGGTCGATGATCGGTGCGTTACGCTGCGGGTAAAACGTCGCCAGGCCAGGTGTTCCGGCGGTGTTGGCAAACCCTTGGACCTGTATATTGTCCTTGACGGCGATGGGCACTCCGCCCAGCGGCAGGCAGGCTGCACCGCTGGCCAGATAGCGGTCGTAGGCGTCCGCTTTGGCCAGCGCGGCCTGAGCGTCTACTGAAATAAAGGCATTGAGGCCTGCGTGCGCATCGATACGTTGTAGCCACACTTGGGTCAGTTGCCGGCTGCTGACGGCTTTAGCGCAGATCAGCGCGGCGGCTTCACTGGCGGTGAGCTCGAACAGATCGTCAGGCAGATGGGCAGCGCAAGCGCTGGTGGTAGCGAGTGCCAGAGGGGCACCTTTCAGCCATTGGGTATATCGCATAGCTCGTCCCTTTCGATAACAGCGGCGTTGCTGCCATGGGACGAACTTAACGATTGGCTGGGGGCGTTGGCTTCCTCAAGATTGAGGAGGGCTCGGCGAGCTCAAAAATGACGGGACAATTGCGTGCGGTTGGCGCACTCGAGTTTACCCATGGCGCTGTTCAAATGGGTTCTGACTGTGGTGAATGCGATGCCCAGTATGCGTGCGACTTCTTTGTCGCTTGCACCACTAGCGACCAGCCGCGCGACGTCGGCTTCACGCTTGGACAGCCGCGGGTCAACCGCGGGCGCGGGCGCCAGCGCCCTGACGAAATACGGCGTCAACTCATTAAGGATACGCTCCTCTCGCTCGCCGAAAGGCGGGTCGCCAGCGCCACGCCAGATCCGCAGATCGCCCACATCCTGGCCTTTCGCGAAGAAGTACACGTTGATCCCATGATGCATGCCGGCGGGTCGCAGGAAGTCGCAATAGAACTGGCTATGGACCAGTTGGCTGCGCCGGATGACGCGGTCGACGTTGGTGGCGCAAGCAGTGGCCCGTAGTGCCGGGGTGACGATATCCACCTGATGCAGGTAGCTATCATAGGCCTGCAACTGGCGTTCATCGATATTGCGCGATACACGTCGGGTAGAGCGTTGTAGCCCTTCGTCCCAGACGAAGGAGGCCGCATAGTCAGCCCGCAGCAGCTGGCTGACGCGATCGAGCACTGCTGCCCTGGCGTCGGCTTTGCCGCGATACTCGCAGAGTCGCCAAGTGATCTCGGCGACATGGTCCAGTTCGGAGGTGTTCAGTTGCGAAGGCATCAGCCTGATTCCTGCACGACTTCTAGTGATAAAAATCGAAGCAAGAATCAGGCCTCGTAGTCACGCTCGCGGGCGTTGCATCACCCGCCTCAAGGCACGAAGCGCACCGACTTCTTGTGAGTGAAGGTCAAAAAACTGTAGTGCCCGTGATATTCCCCCATCCCGGAATTGCCCACGCCGCCGAAAGGCAGGTATGGCGAGAACACATGCACCAGTACGCTGTTGACCATGGCGTCACCAGATTGCACGTTGGCGATGATCGGCTTGGCCTGCTCGGCATCGCCGGTGAACACATACAACGCCAAGGGCTTGGCATGGTTGTGGTTGATGCCTTCCACCGCTTCATTCACCGTTTCGAAGCTCAGTACCGGCAGTATCGGCCCGAACAGCTCCTCGGCCATCAGTGCGTCGTCCCACTGCACCTCGTCCACTACGGTCGCGCTGAAGACGCGCCGCTGCGCATCGGCCTGGCCTCCTATCAGGGTTTTACCGCGGCTGTGTTCGAGCAGCGATTGCAGTTTTTCGACTTGACGCGAGGTCACCAGTTTGCCGGTGGAATCGATGTCGGGCAGTTGCTGGGCGATCGCTTCGACCAGCCTGCCGAGCAAATCCTGCTTGATGCTGCTATGCACGTAGAGGTAATCCGGAGCAATGCAGGTCTGACCGCTGTTGATGAACTTGCCGAACAACAGTTGCTCGACCACCTGGTTCAGGTTGGCGTCTGGCAGCACCACCAAGGGGCATTTGCCTCCCAGCTCCAGTACCACGGGCGTCAGGTGCTCCGCGGCAGCGCGCATGACCACCTTGCCGACGTTCGGGCTGCCGGTGAAGAAGATGAAATCGAAGGGCAGGCCGAGCAGATGAGTATTTTGTTCCCGCCCACCTTGGACCACGGTGACATACGCCGGGTCGAACGCTTGGGCAATGATGTCTTGCAGCACAGCCGAGGTGCGCGGAGTAGTCTCGGAGGGTTTGAGAATCACTGTGTTGCCGCCGATGAGCGCACCGACCAGAGGGGTCAGGGTCAGATTTACCGGGTAATTGAAAGGGCCAATGACGTAGACGACCCCGAACGGCTCCTGGGTGACGAAGCTTGTAGAGGGCGCAAGGCTGGCCGGGGTCTCGACGGGCTGGGGGGTGGCCCAGTCATCCAGATGCTCCAGGGCAAAGTCGATTTCATGCACGACGGCGCCGATCTCCGCAAGGTCGACATGCTCGCGAGGCTTGCCCAGGTCATCCTCGAGCGCCGTGTAGAGTGCTTCTCGGTGACTCAGCACGGAGTCTTTAAGGCGCTGCAAGCCTTGTTTGCGAAAGGCGATGTCATAGGTCGCGCGTGAGGCGAAGAAGGCCTTCTGGTCGGCGAATGCATCGTCGATGGTCTGGTTGTCGGTGTAGCTCATGGGGAAGTACCTCATTGGAATCAAAAGACTTGGGCAATGCGCAAGTTCAACTGGCTTTGGGTTTTGAAGCCGTTGTCGACACTGGTATCCCGGCCCCAGTTGAGAATCAGCTGCGTTTTGGTGGGGAGCATGTAAGCGGCGCCTACGGAGTATTTGCTTTCACCCGGGCGGCCTTGGCTGGCGCCGTCGACGAATTGCTCGCCGCCCCATTCCCGCGAGTACGAAGTGCGCAGGTCCAGGTTGGGTGTGAGGTTGTAGCGCAGGATCGTCTGGCCTTGGTACAACGTGTGTTGTGACAAGGTCGCGGCGGTGCCGCCATAGCGGTCATTGTCGCCGAAGTGAGTGCCGTCGAACGCCAGGTCCAGGGTCAGCTTGTCCATCAGGCGCTGGCTAAGGCCCAGTTGTAACGTGTATTTATGCCGGTTCTGGCCGATGTTCAGGGCGTCGTCCTTGTCATAGCTGCCCGTGGGCAACGTCACCATCGGCGTCACGCCAAAGTAGGTGCCGGAGGCCGCGTTATTGACCAACCACACGGTGTTGGCCAGGATCAGGTCGCCGACCCCGTTGCCAGTACCGAGGTCACTGCCGGCCTGCTTGCCGTCGACATGTCCAAAAGGCAGGAGAAATTGCGGGTCCATGGTGAACCCGCCGATTTCCATGAAGTGGATCATCCGCAAAATGCCGATATCCTGGGTCAGGTGGGTGCCGCCGCCTACGTTGTTACCGTGGGCGTAGGCGCTGTGGCTGTAGCCGTGCTGGTAGTAGAGCAGGGCCATGTTGCTGCCGGGAGGCAGCGGCGTGTAGTCGCCGCCGTCGATATCCAGGGCCATGCAGGTGGCCGGCAGCAGGGTAAACAGGCAAGCCAGCGTGCTGGCGCGAGCTTTGATTATCCGTGTCGCGTTCATCAGGGCGATGCTCCTGGGGCTCTATTCGTGAGCGGAATGAATCAACGCTTGAAGTAAGCCGCCACCAACATCTTCGCCGCGTGCAGAGCCAGCGCCTGTGTCGGCGCATTGGTGTTGCCACTGGTGATGTTGGGCATGATCGAGGCATCGATGACGTGCAGGTGGTCGACGCCATGGACGCGTAGCTGGGCATCCACCACGGCTTGCTCGTCGTAGCCCATGCGGCAAGTCCCCACCGGGTGCCACATGGTAGTGGCAACGCTTTTGACCCATTCGCCGATCTGTTCATCGGTTTGCACCTGCGGACCGGGTGACACTTCTTCGTCGATGACTGGCGCCAGCGATTCTTGTTTCATCACCTCGCGCATGGCCTTGACCGACTCTACGGCGACCTTGAGGTCGTATTCATGGCCAATGAAATTAGGGTGGATCAACGGCGTGGAGGTGGGATCGCTATCAGCCAGGCGGATGTGCCCACGGCTCTTGGGTTGTAGCACCACCAGTTCGAACGTGACCCCGGCGCGCGAGCCGGTGGGGCTCAGGCCGTCCTTGGAGATGATCGGCACGTGGTAGCACTGCACGGTAGGTTCAGCGCTGAAATCCAGTGGGTCCCAATAGGTGACCGTTTCGATGCCATTGCCCGCAGCGGGCCCGTCCTTGGTCAAGATGTAGCGGAGTCCGGCATTGACCGTGCCCAGGCCCTGCGCCGCTTTTTGATAACCGAGGTCGCCGGTGACATAGGCGCTCAACGGCACGATAGGGTGGTCATGCAGGTTTTCCCCCACGCCCGGCAGGTCAAACTTGACTTGGATGCCGAACTTCTCGAGCTGTTCGCGCGGGCCGATCCCGGAATGCATAAGGATCTTGGGACTGTGCACGGCGCCTGCACTGATCACCACTTGTTTGGCACGGATTTCACTGCGGCTGTTGCCCACCAGTGCCTCTACACCGACGGCGCGGTTCTGCTCGAACAGCACGCGCGTCACGGTGGTCTTGGTCAGTAAGGTGATGCGACCGCTGTCCAGGTGGCATCGCAGGTGAGCCTCCACCGCGCTGCAGCGGCGCTTGTTCTCGATGTTCGATTGCACCGGCGCCACGCCGATCTGGCTGGCGCCGTTGTAGTCCGGGTTATAAGGCAGGCCGTATTCCTGAAAAGCCTTGAGGCAGTACTGGTTGAGTTCGTTGATGCCGTTGGGCAGCTGCACCGCCAGGTTGCCGCGGATGCCATGGTGCTCGTTGTGAAAGGTATCGTTCTTCTCTTGCTCGATGAACGCCTTCCACATGTTTTGGTAAGACCAGCCGCCTTCTCCGCGCGCGGCTTGCTCCCAGGCATCGAAGTCACGCTTTTGCCCGCGTACGTAACACATGGCATTTACCGACGTACCACCACCCAGCACTTTGCCGGAACGAAATCGCCGCTCACTGCCGTGCTGTGGAATGGTGTTGTCTTTCCACACATGCTTGTCGTGGGCGAGGATATTGCCGAAGCCTGCCGGGATATGGATCAGCGGGTCGCTATCTTTGCCGCCTGCTTCGATGACCGCAATGCTGGCCTTGGTCTGCTCCGCCAGATAACCCGCGACCACGCAACCTGCCGCACCGCTACCAACGATAATTACGTCAAAGCTTTGAGTTGTCATGCTTGTACACCTTTGACAATGGCTGTTGATTCATTGAGAAAATGGTGCGGCAATCTGACGCAGGCTGCCATGTGACATGAGTCTTAGCTTAGAACGTATTAGTGTGCTTTATCGAAACACTAATCATGTATAGTGTTGCGAAAGTGAACAATTATCGTGTTTAGGGTTAGTTCAATGGATAGAAAGCCCGTATATGGTGCGATTTCAGATGGATACCGTACTCTTCTGCAGCAGGCGAAACGTGCCCTTCTAGAAGGCACCCCAGCAGTCGATGCCGCTATACCTGTCTTTTTATTGCAGTCCTGGCGGCGTAGCCACGTCGTTCACGGCATCGATCCCGCCGATCAATTACTGACCGCGCCCGACAGTCACTTGCATGTGATCGATGAACAGGACCGTTATCTTTCCGCGATCGCTGGTCAGGAGATCGATTCAATCTGGGATTCGTTCGGTGGCGCGAACTGGGTGGTGTATGTAACCAACGAGCAGAGCGTTATCGTCCGTGCGCGCCACGGGAGCAATCCGGCATCACGATCCTTTACGCTGCAGGTGGGCCGTCGGCTGCAGGAAGGTGACATCGGCACCACCGCACCCGCCTGTGCGTTACGGGAAGGGCGCTCCCTCACACTGGTGGGGGCTGAACACTTTCTGGACGAGTTCGCGCATTTGTTCTGCTGTGCGGTGCCGGTCTGGGGGCCGTGGGGAACGGTGGTCGGGGTCATCAATATCACCGGCAGCGAGGAGTTCAAATCCTCGCTGGTGGAGACCAAGCTGACCAGCGCGGCGGTCAAGGTCGAGAACCGGCTGTTCCTGGACGCTCACCGCGCCAATCAGGTGATACGGATTCACCACGATGCTGATTTCATCGACACCTATCAAGCTGGGCTGATGGCGATCAATGGCTATGGCGACATTCTTTCTGTGACGCGCAGTGCGGCCCAGATGCTCGATCATATCGACCCCTTCCGCCAGCGCTTTAACGTCACGGACCTGTTCGTGGATGAGTTGCTTATCGACGGTCAATGCCTGCAGTCAAGCCTCAAGAATGGCATCGTGTTCTATACCAAAGGGCATCTTGAGGGCGGCGTCACACCGGCGCATGCCATGCCGGTGACGCGCCATGCCAGCTCTCTGCGGGAGATGTCCGAGTTGCATATGTTGGAAACGCTGCGCAAGACCAACGGTAATGTCAGCCAGGCAGCCAAGCTGCTCGGACTGTCGCGTACCACCTTGTACCGAGTGTTGAACAAGCAGATGTCGCGCAAGCCGGATGATGCCTCACGACAGGATTCTATTTGATGGATTTGTTCAACAGCCTTCGGGTATTTGTAAAAGTTGTGGATGTCGGCAGCTTTACCGCCGCCGCGCATATTCTTGACCTGTCCACCGGCCAGGTATCGCGATTGGTCGCCGAACTTGAGACCCATGTAGAGGCTCGGCTGCTGCAGCGCACCACCCGCAAGATCGGCATCACCGAAGCAGGCGAAAGATTCCTGCCACGCGCCCGGCAAATCCTCGAAGAGATGCAGGCCGCGACCGATGAAGCCCGTGGCGCGCACCTCAAGCCCAGCGGCCGGCTCAGGGTGCACAGCATGAATGGCATCGGTGGCCTGCTGACACCTTTGATTGCCCGTTACTGCGAGAAGTATCCAGACGTGCACTTCGAACTGACGCTCTCGCAACGTCATCCCGATCATCTGGAAGACGGCCACGATGTGGTGATCTCCATCGCCGAGGCACTGCCAGATTCCCAATTCGTGGCGCAAAGTGTAGGGGAGATCTACAGCATCCCCTGCGCGTCGCCGGCCTACATCGCACGCAATGGCGTGCCGCAGGTTCCCGATGATCTTGCCAACCATCGCTGCTTGCGCATGGTCGATCCCATTCATGGTGATCAGTGGCTGTTTCGCAATGAGCGTGAAGAGCAGTCGGTCACCCCCGGCGTGACCTTTGAGTGCAATGTCGCCGAAGCGATGGTCAATGCCTGCGAGGCCGGCATGGGCATCAGTCTGCTGCCTTTCTACACGACTTCGCGGCCGTTGAAGGAGGGCAAACTGGTTAGGGTGCTGAGCCAGTATCGACTGCGTGAGCGGTCGGTCTATGCCGTTTACCCGTCCAGGCGGTTTCTGGATGCCAAGGTTCGCACTTGGATAGATTTCCTCAAGGTCGAATTGCCGAAAGTATTCGCCGAGCATGAACTGATCCTCAGCGATCCGCGCTACTTTGCCTGAACTGGTGTTGCCCTTCAGTTGCGCCATTGATGTGTTTTGCGCAATGCACTTTTGTATGAAACGGGGGTAGCCGGTGGCTTGCGGACGCTAAAATCCCCGACGGCTGTTTTCATTCAATCGCCTCTGCCGAGGCAACGCAATCAGAGGTGATTTTGAAGTTCCATGAGAGCGAAATCAGGTATGCCGTAGTATCCACGGTCTTGAAGATATTTCTGTGCTTGTTCGGCCTAGCTATGATTTGGCTGGATGTCGCAGTGTTCCGGACCCAGATCCTGGAGATCTCCTTTACTGAAATCACTCAAGAATTGTTGTTGTTCGCTTGCGCGCTGATATTCCTGCGCTGCTCGCGCGTTGCTGGGCAGAAAGGTTTTTCTGTGTTGGGCGCTGGTTTTTTTGGTTGCTTGCTGATGCGCGAGCTTGATGGATTGTTCGATCCCATCAGCCATAGCGCCTGGTGCGGGCCTTTCATGCTGGTGCTGTGGGTTAGCCTGAGAGGAGGGCTGGCGGCAAGCAATCGAGTCGATACGGTGAACGCGTTGGCGCGTTTTCTCAAAACACCGGCATGTGGCGCGATGGTCTCTGGTGGGCTGGTGCTGGTGTTCTCCCGTGTCTTTGGCATGGGCGATCTGTGGCATCTGATTCTACGCGATGGCTACGCGAGACTGGCCAAGACCATGGTCGAGGAAAGCCTTGAGCTGCTTGCCTACATGATCTGGTTTTCCGCCTGCGTGGATCATTGTTTAGGGTTGTATGCAGCAGCCAGATCACTGCGTGAATTACGCAGCACCGCGCAATATTCCGAAGCGGCGCTAGCGCAAGTTTATCGCCCTGCCGAGGTCGTCAGCTGGCCTCACGATACATCATCGCCACCGCAGCGCGTTCAACGAAGCCGCACGGCGAACTAATGCGTGCGCCAATCGCCTAATCGTTGCCTGAACTTTTCCTCTTACCCGCTAGCTATAGGATGATTTGTGTCTTTAAGCCTCTTCGAACATTACTTCACCACGCGAGGTCAACTGCTGACCACGGCAGCCATGGTCGCGGTTTTCATGGGCGGCGGTCCCGCGGTGGCGGCTACGCCGGTATTCGCCAACTGCGGCGCTGGCCAGATCGGCAAGCTGCTAGCTGATGAACCGGATGTGCAAGTACTCGCGGCCCGGGCTTACGCCAAAGATGCGCCGCTGTCAGCCGAGCTGGGCGACAAGAGCCCCAAAGCGCTCAACGACCTGTGCCTGGTTAAACTGCGGGTTGGCCCAGGCTCACCTGGCCCTGCCGGTGCGCCTTCGACCCAGGCCGGTATCGGCATCGAAATATGGTTGCCCACTGCTGCCAATTGGAACGGCCGCATCCATAACGTGGGCGGTGGCGGCTTCGTCGGCCTGCCGCAGATATCTGCGACGGATGGGATCGCTCCCGCCGTCAGCCGCGTCACCGCAGCGTCGCAAATCGCTGGTAGCGAGGGCGCGGTCAGTGCCATTACCGACACGGGTCACAAGGTCGACAACGCGGCCACGGCTTCCATGGATGGGTCGTTCCTGATGACCGCCACGGGGGCTATCAACACCACTCAATGGCAGGACTTCTCGGAACGGGGCATACACCAGACCGCGCTACTGACCAAGAAGCTGGCTGCGGGCTTCTACGGTCAGCCTGCCAAACATGCCTATTTCGAAGGCTGCTCGACGGGTGGCCGCCAGGCGCACAAGCATGCGCAGGCCTTCCCGAATGATTACGACGGCATCATCGCGGGCTCACCCGCTATCAACTGGACCCGTTTCATCAATGCCGACCTGTACCCTCAGGTCGTCATGCAGCAAGATCTGGGCGGCCCCATCAGCTCGGAGCAACTCAACCGAGTATCCGCCGCAGCCGTCAGCGCTTGTGACACCGGCTTGAACGGTCAGCACCTGGGGTACATCGCTGATCCTTCGGCTTGCCACTACAACCCGGCCAACGACAAAGCAGTGCTTTGCAAGGCCAGTGGTGGCAACGACGCCAGTGCGCAGTGCATCTCCACGGCCCAGGCCAATGCCATCAACAAGATCTGGTTTGGCCAGACCACCGACGGCAGCGTTCCCGACCCGCGACAGGACAACGGCGACCATGCGACATTGGCCGCCAACCATCTGTGGTTCGGCCCGGAGCGCGGATCCAGCCTTGCCGGGCTGGCAGGCTCGCGCAATGGCCAAGGCGCGCCGTTCCCGATCGCAGCCCATCAGGTCGCGCTCAACCTGCAGGATGGTACCGTGGCAACGCCGGATTTCGTCAATGCCGCGCAGCAGGGTGCCGATGGCTGGAAGAAGCTGAGCTACGCTGATCTCGCCAGGGCCTACGAGCAGGGAGTCGCTTTGCAGAACTCTTTTGCCCATATCAACACCGACAAGGTCGACCTCGAGGCCTTCCACGCCCGGGGTGCCAAGATCATGGTATTTCATGGCCTGGCAGATCCAGTGATTCCGGCTCAAGGTACTGAGCATTATTACGAGTCGGTGGTGAAAGCGGCCGGCGGGCAGAAACAAACGGATAGCTTCTACCGGTTCTACACCGTGCCGGGCATGGGCCATTGCGGTGGTGTGGGTTCGGTCGATGGTATTGCTGGCGTGAGCCCGAAAGCCGACCCGCCCCTGCCGCGCCCGCAGCAGCTTTACAGCCATCTGGTTAAGTGGGTCGAGCAGGGTACCGAACCTGACGGCATCACTATTGCCAACGCGGACGATACGGTCGAGCATCCGCTGTGCCAGTACCCGAAAAAGCTTCATTACGTAGGTGGAGCGAAGGACGCCGCCAACGCCTATGACTGCCGCTGAGGCCTAAAGTCGCTGAAGCGTAGTAAGCTGCAAGATAATGGCGCCCTCCATCGGGCGCCATTTTTATTGGGTTACTTGAACGTCTTTTGAACCGTCGACACCACCAGTGCGAGTGCTGCCACGCCTATCACTACCCAGAAGTACTCCATGCTGGCCACCAGGGTCGACTGCTGTTGCAGCGTCTGGGCCAGCACCGAAGTTGAGATCTGCCCGGCAGGTCCTACTCCCACTTGCGGGGTGAGGGCGTGCGTCAGGTGTTGGAGCTGCTCCTGGTAGCGAGGGTCATCCGGACTAAAGAACAGATTGAGATTGTTGTATTGGGTCGTGGTGCGCCATTGCAGAAACAGCGTGGCGAATGCAGTGCCCATGGCCATGGCAATCTGGCCGAGCATGCTCTTGATCTGGTACGCATGGGTGAACAGAGTGTCGTGATGGCTGACGTCGCGAAAGGTTTGCATCGCTGCGGTCGCCAGCACCAGCATCACGAAGCAGCCGTTGAGTATCAACGCGGGCAGGATATTGGACCACATGTTGGCTTCGGTCGTCAGCGCGCACAGCAGCCAACCAAACCCGATCAGTGCAGCGAAGCCAGTGACGAAAAACTTCTTTGGTGCTGGGAACTTGGGAATCACGACCGCCATGACCAGCCAGGTCAGTAACGCGCCGCCCAGACCGAATGCCTGAAACGTGCCGATGGTGTCCCACGAGTAACCCAAGCCCGATTGCAGGAAGTAGGGCAGGATATAGTTATTGCTGCCCAGCACGATATAGGTGAAACAGAACAACGCCACGCCTTGCAGATAGCGGGCTTGCATCAAATCACGGACCTTGAGGAAAGGTTGATGCTTCTGGTGTTCGGTGTGAAAGAAAATATACAACCCCAGCGCTGCCAGCAACGCGAACGCTGCGAGAATGAACGTCTCGTTGTAGAAGTCGTAGTAGGAGCGCTGGAGGATATACAGCAGAAAGAAGCTGCTGACTGCCAGTAACAACACGTTGGCGGGGCTGGAAGGGGTGCGCTCCTCGAGCGGCACTGGTGTATTGGACAGGAATCGGCTGCACAGTGCTCCAGCGCTCAACGCGCCCGCGATCAGAATCCAGAAGATCCCGTGCCAGGTGTCTTGGACCACCACCAGCGACGACAGAAACGGTGCAGACGCGGTGCCCACTGCCAAGCCGGTGGCAAATACCTTCACACCCATGAAGCGGCCAGGACCTGGCGGCAACCGGTTGACCAATACGCGGGCCGATGTCATGAACGACGCACCGCCCAGGGCCATGATTACCCGCCCGGCGGTAAAGGTGCTGAGGTCACTGCTGACACTGCACACAAAGGCCCCGAGCACATTTATGCTGATCGAGCCTAGCATGAAATTGCGCCAGCCCAGGCGTTCGGTCAGCCAGCGTTGCTTGGAGATCACCACTACCGCGATGCACGCATAGAGCGCAGCGACCAGGGTGAACTCCTCGGGGCTGGCATCGATCTCACCGCGGATCGGTGCCGAGGCAAAAGCGATCATGCCGGCTTGCAGATATTCCAGCGCCACCAGCACACCGATCGCCAGCAACAGCGTGGCATTTTTGCGCAACATGGTCGCCCCCTCAGTCGTTGCGGCTGACGGCAGCCGGCCCGCTACCTTCATTACCGGCAATCACTTGCTCGACTACGGCGTTGGCATCCTTCAGTTCGTTCTCGAAGATGTCGGTGCTGTAACTCGGCCGGCTCGGCGCCTTGTGGTTGAGCGCGCTGCCAGTACAGTCGGTAGTGTTGACCGACACCCGCATCGACAGGCCCAGGCGCAGCGGGTGGGCAGCTACCTCGCGCGGGTCCAAGGCGATCCGGACTGGCACCCGTTGTGTGACCTTGATCCAGTTGCCGGTAGCGTTCTGCGCGGGCATCAGCGAGAAGGCGCTGCCGGTACCAGCATCCATGCCGACCACGGTGCCGTGGAACAACAGGTCGCGGCTGTAGGCGTCGGCGCGCAACTCCACGGGCTGGCCGATACGCAGATGCTCGATCTGCGACTCCTTGAAGTTGGCGTTGACCCAGACCTGCTCGATTGGCACCACGGACATCAAGGCAACCCCCGGATTGATGCGTTGCCCTACCTGCACACTGCGCTTGGTGATCAACCCGGCCACGGGAGAGTAGATTTTCGTGCGATGCAGAGCGATGTAGGCGTCGCGCAGGTTGCTCGCGGCAACCAGCACGTCGGGATGGGTGCGCAGGGTGGTGCCATCGACCATCGCCAGGCGTACCGACAAGGCGTGGCGGGCGCCGTCCAGCCCAGCGGTGGCGTTCTTGAGAATATCCTCGGCATGGCTGATTTCTTCACGCGACACGGCACCGCTGGAGGCCAACTGGCTGCGGCGGCGAACATCGTCGCGGGCCTTGCCGACATCGTTGCGGCGCTGTTCGACTTCGGCTTCCAACTGCTGCACCTGATAGTACTGCGTGCGGGCCATGCGCACTGCGCGGGCCAGGTTGGATTTGCTGCGCTCGTACTGAATCTGGGCGTCGACGTCGTTCAATGTCACCAGCGGCGCATTGGCGTCGACCTGGTCGGTGTCGTCACCGCCAATGGCGATCACCGTGCCGCTGACCTGCGAAGTCACCTGGACCACGTTGCCGTTGACGTAGGCGTCATCGGTCGATACCGAGTCCAGTCCAAATGCGTACCAGGCGATTAGCGCGACGATCAATGCGGCAATGCCCAAAACCAGCAGTAGCCGGGGGCGTGAAGATGGAGTTGCGGTAGGTTCAGTCGTCATAGCGGTCATTTGTTTGCAAGTGATGGGGAGGCGTTGGCTGGCGTCGCGATTTCGGGGCGGTAGCCGCCGCCCAGCGCTCGGCTTAGATTGGCCTGCAGCGACAGGCCCCGAGATTGCAGATCGACCAACCGACGCCGTTCAGCCAAGGTTGCGTTTTGCGTGGCCAAGACTTGCAAGTAAGTGGCCAGGCCGGCGCCATAGCGCTGGTTGACCAGAGCCGAAGCGGCCTCGGCTGTGGCGACTGCCTGGCTTTGCTCGGCCAGGCGCTCCTTGAGCCAGCGCAGTGAAGCCAGTTGATCGGCAATATCGCGCAGTGCGTCGATCACCGTCTGGTTGTAGTTTTCTACCGCCAGGTCGTAGGCGGCGTCTTGCGCATCGAGATTGCCGCGCAGCCGCCCGCCTTCGAAAATCGGCAGGCTGATGGCCGGGGAAAAACCCAGAATGCGGCTGCTGCGATCGTTGAAGGTATCGAATGCCAGGCTTTGCAGGCCGATGAACGAAGTCAGGTTGACGTTGGGATAGAATCGCGCCTTGGCTACGTCTATTTCATGGCCGCTTGCCTCGACGCGCCAACGCTGGGCGACAACATCCGGGCGATGGCCGATCAGTTCGGCGGCGATATTCGTCGGTAACGCCAAGTTGTCGCTGGCTTGCAGCGTCGGCCGGGTGATGCTGCGACCGCGGTCAGGGCCCTTGCCGAGAAGGGATGCCAACTTGTTCTGATCAAGCTCGATGGACTCTTTCAGCGCCGCGATGGCCGCACGGCTCGCTGGCAGGGACGCTTGGGATTGCTTGATATCGATCTGGGTACCCAGCTCGGCGGTGAAACGCTGCTGTGTCAGCTGCTCGATCTGCTCTTGCTGGTGTAGCAGGGCCTGCGCCACATCAAGCTGTTGGTAGGTATTGTGCAAGCTGATATAGGCCTGCACGATCGACGCTGATAGCATCAGTGCGGCGGCGTGTTCGTCCACTTCCAGGGCGTGGCGTCGACCGACCGCCGCTTCGACAGCGGAGCGATTCTTGCCCCAGAAATCCAGCTCGTAGCCGACATTGAAGGTCGCCTGGTCGATGTTTTGCCAGGTGCCTTTGACCGGTGCCGGGGTGGTGCCGTTGGCACTGAAACGTTCACGGGCCGTGCTCATTTTCACGTCGGCGTCGGGTAGCAGCGAGGCGCCTTCGATAGCCTCGAACGCGCTGGCTTGATGCACACGGGCAGCCGCCGAGCGTAGCGTCGGGCTGTCGGCCAGGGCTTCGCGCACCAGCGTATCCAGCTGTGGGTCGCTGAAGCTGCGCCACCAGTCACTGGCAGGCCAGGCAGCGGGGGACAACGGCACGCTGCTATCGGCCAGAGTCTGCTGCGCAGCGTCCGGCTCAAGCATATGCGACTGGGTTTTCAGGCCGCTGTAGCCGCAGCCCCCAAGCAGTACCAGGGCCATGGCCAGCGACAACTGCGTGGCGCATTTACGCCTGGCAGGTCGTGATCCCGCACCTGGCGCCTCGAAAATGTTCATCGGCACAAAACCTCTGCAGCCAGCGGTAGAAAAAGGCGACCGCCTGGCTGTGATCGGTCGCTCACGATAAGTATTCAGGGTGACGTCAGTCAGGCTCGAGCATGGCGACCGCTGCATGGCGGGCCTGGGCGCAGGCATCAACGGTGGAAGGGCGGCGGAGCGTTGCAGGTTTTGCTACGACGTTGCTCGTGTCAATGGGCCTGAGGCTGGCGTGGCGGAGCGAGTACTGAAATGCTCGCCGGCACATCATCAAGCTATATTTTTACTGACCGCCCGCGCTTTGATCTATGCGATTTCACGCAATGAACTGTTTCGGATCAGGGGTATCGCGAGTCCTGGTCCATGACGGCTTCCCTCTGAAGCGCAACTACCTCGTTCGGATGCGTGGCGCCTTTGGTGACCGCAGCGACGGAGGGCATGGTAAAGATGCCTTCGTAGGGATGGACCAGTTTTAGCGGCGCGCCATCGCGGGCATTCTGAAATACCCCGTTGGTCAGCAGCGCAATCCTTTCAGTTCAGATCGCGCGCAGCACCCTGAGCGATGGGGTGGGCGATTGATCCTGGGTGTCAAAGGAGTAGGAGGGCCCGTCCATCGCTTTCGAAAGCTTCTTCAGCGCGTTATTGAGCGCCGACAGTTCGGCCACCGGAAAGCGAGTGGCAACATCCATGCAGCGTTCGTTGAGTCCCGCGCTGGCCTTTTGCAGCAGTAGCCGGCCGCCCGGGGTCAGGGTCAGGTACACCAGGCGCCTGTCCTGGCCAATTCGCTCGCGTGTAAGCAACGATTTACCTTCAAGTTGGTCCAGCACTCGTGTAATACCCGAAGTGGAGATGCTCAAGGCATGGGAGCAATGAGTGGGTATGCAGGCATCTCGGGAAGCGATGAGGTCCAACGTTTGAAACTGTATAACGCTGAGATCCCAGCGCAACAGCTCCAAGGCAATACGGCGATTGAGCGTATTGGTGGCTTTTTCCAGAAGCTGAAAGGCCTCAAGGTGCTGCGTGTTCATGTCACCGCCTGAAATCGAAGGATGATGGGGCACGTTCGGGCCTATGTAAGCAGGCTCGGCGCAAGGGCGCTTTCAGGATTATCGCTTGTATAAGAAGGGCGATCATTACCATTTCATACAACAGTGAGTTGTATGGCGCGAGTTGAGTTGGCAGGGGGCATGGAGTAGGGCGCAAGGACATGATTGGATACATTAGCAGTCACTACCAATGTATCCATACTTTAGCTGGCTGGCGGGGTGCTCTGTTTAAAAAAAGTTATAGGTGTAGTTGAAGATCAAGCGGGTCTGGTTGGCGTCCTGGACTTTACTGCCATTGCTGTTGAGAACTTCGCCGCGGTAGATGCCATGGCGCAGCGAAGTGCCCAGACCTTTGAACGGCCCTGACTGCACCACGTAATCGACGCGCAGGTCTGATTCTTGCTCGTGCTGATCACCGCCGTTGCCTGCGGCCCTGCGAATATCGTTACCGTACAGATAGGAAATCGAGGTTCGTAGGCCCGGCACACCCGCATGAGCGAAGTCGTAGCTGTACTGGCCAAAGCTGGTGTTTTCACCTGCACGGTTGAACCCATTGATCATGGAGTCAGTGAACAAGTAGAAGCTGGATCCGCCGGCGCCTTCCGCGTCCGCCAGGCTGCCCTGACCCAGGTACACCATGCCGCCGTTGTCGGATACTTGCTGATGGCCCAGCAGCAGCGAGTGACTACCCAAGGTATAGGTGAACATGGCCGACCAGGTGTTGTTGTCTACCTCGCCGGGATGGCTGGCGTAACCGCTATTGTTGTTGAACGAATAGCCAGCCGTATGGTTGGAATTCTTGCCATCGGAACGGTTGTTGAAATAACGCAAATCGGTCTTCAGCGACTGATCTTCGCCAATTGGCAGCACGTGCAGCAGCCCGAGGAAGTTCTGTTTGTAGTAGTCCTCGAGGTTGGCATAGTAGTACTGCAGCGTCAGATCCTTGGTCACTTTCCAGTCGCCACCGGCGAAGCGAAACTTGTTGCTCTCCTGAGTGCCGCCAGCGAGGGCCAGGCCGCTATAGTCGGTCGAGGCCCGGCCGCGCTGGTGCTCCAACTGGCCCGCCGTCAGGGTAAGGTCCTTGATTTCCTTGGAAGTGATGCTGCCCCCTTCGAAGACCTGCGGCAGCAGCCGCGCATCGTTGGCGACCAGAATCGGCAAATTCGGAGTCAAGGTGTTGCCGTACTTAACTTCTGTCTTGGAGAAGCGCAGTTTCCCGGTTGCGCCCACGGCGCCAAAGGAATCTTCAGAGGACCCATCGCTGTCGCTGGGGAAAAGTGTGTTGTTGGTGGGGTGATGGCCACGGCCACCGTCCAAGTGCCATGCCGACACACCCTGCACATCGAGCCCGAAGCCGATAGTGCCCTGGGTGAACCCGGAAATGAAATCGGCACGCAGCGCCGTGCCGGTTTCCTTCTGATCGGCGCCACCCTGATGTGGGTCATTGTCATAATACAAAGTGCGCGAACTGATAGAAGCTTTGCTATCTTCCACAAAGCCCGCGGCAACCGCCTGTTGAACTAATAAGCTTCCTGCAATGGCGACCGCCAAAGTTGAACTGCGCATGCTGACTCCCGGTGTATATGTTTCTGCTTGAAAACAACGCGAAGGGAGGTTAATGAAATTTTCACAGTTAGAGGAGGGGTTTTTATAGCGCAAGCAGACCGTTTTTTTATAGCGTCCATGCTAAAGAATATTTCAAATGGTTATTCGTCTATCAACGCGTGCTCCCGTGGAGCCGATGCCCTACCTTTTGCATAAGCTGACTGCAAGGCTGGGCGTCCCTTTAACCTCTCGCGCCAACGGGCAACAGCGGGATAACGGGTTATATCGATCCCTTGGCGCTTTGGCAGGATCCACGGGAACAGGGCAAAGTCTATCAGCGAAACTTCGTGGCCCAACACGTAGTCTTTTCCGGCCAACTGGCTATCAAGGGTGGCATAGACCCGATTCGCCTCGGTGTGGAAGCGCTCGATGACCCACTCGAATCGCTGTGGAGCTTTCTCTTGCAACATCTGCAATTTGCCCAGGGTGGGTGCGATATGTGCTGCCTGCCAGAATAGCCACTGGTTCAGTAAGTGACGACCTCGCGGCCCGCCTAGAAAGCGCTCGGTCTTTTCGGCCAGGTAGAGCATGATGGCGCCAGACTCGAACAGTGCCAGCGGTGCTTCTTCCAGCGCGGGGCGATGGTCGATGATGGCCGGAATGCGGCCGCTCGCACTGATGTCCTTGAACTGCGCAAGGTGCTGCTCACCTTCGCGAATATTGACCAGACGAGTTTGGTAGGGCAACCCGAGCTCTTCCAGCAGGATGCTGATCTTGAGGCCGTTGGTAGTGGGCCAGTAATACAGCTCGATATCAGAGCGGGCGTCAGTCATGGGAGCGTCGCCTGTGGATTCTTGCTCAGTAGTTCATGCATCTTGAGCACTGCGCTGGAGGGATACAGGCCGTCGTGCTTGCCGGTTTCGATCAGCCAGCCGCTGGCGTGCCATTGGCGCACGATGGCGTCGATTTTCGCGATGGTATCGTTCTGGCCCTTGCGTACCCAAATGACCGATGAAGCAGGCAGCAGGTCTGCGGTGGCGCCGATGTGGTAATCGCTCCAATCCGGTTTTTCCAGCAGTGCGTGCATGGTCGGGCTGATGTGTACGGCAGCATCACAGCCGCCGCCGCGCAATGCCAGCAGGGACTCGGCCTGACTGCGGAATGCCTTGAGCTCGACCTTGTACTGTTGGACCAGAGGTTCGTTGTAGCGCCCGCCCTGGGACGCGCAGACTTGCCTGCCCTGCAGGTCGGCCCAGTCTTTGATGCCGCTATCCTTGCGGGTCAGCAAGGCTCCGCCTATCTGTTCATAGGGGGTGGGTACATAGCCAAGGATCTCGGCGCGCTCGGGGGTGAAACCCATGTTAGCGATAAGGATGTCGACCTTGCCTTGCTGCAGGTACTGCACGCGATTGGGCGCGAGTACCGAGACAGCATCGAGGTCGACGTTGAGGCCTTTTGCAACGCCTTTGGCCAGGTCGACCGTATAGCCGATCGGTTGGCGAGTGGCGGGGTCGATGGTACCGAATGGCAGCCCGGTGAGCATCACTCCGACAGAGATTTTGTGTCTTGCCTGAATCTTGTCCAAGGTTTCGTCGGCGTGCACGGCAGCGCTCAGAATGGCGCTGGTGCAGAGTGCTGCGGTAAGCGTGCGGAGCACACTGGGCTTTTTCGAAGCTTTATGCATGGGGTTACCTATAGCCCATGGGGGCGTGTGAGGGCAAGGGCGCTACAATTTCAAAACAATGACAGGATGTAGCTGACGATCACCCGTTTGCGATCCTGATCGCGCTGGATGTCGAAATCTGAACGAAGGGCGGCAGGGCGGGGAAGTTCGTTTTCCGGTCTTTCAGGAAGCCCGTGGCACTGGCTTGTCGAGCGGCGATAGCCACCACTACAGCGGGGGGGCAATGGCGGTCCTGAACATAAAAAATCCTTCGCGGTTACTGATGAGTCATGACCTGATTGACCAGCTCGAATGGCTCGTGCGGTGCGGCGTCGCGCCTATGACCGTTCTCGGCAGAAGAGATTCTAGGAAGTTAGAACGCGGAAAGTACAGGCGAATGATGGCCTATCGTTATAACTAGCAGGCGAATAAAGGTAGTGCTATCGGCTATTAGCGATGTTTTATGGGGTTATAGCGCAGGCATTAGCCCTGTTGGCTCTTCAATTCATTGGGTTTCGTTATGTGTTTAATTGGCCAATTGATAGAACCCAGAAGCGGTCTATCGGTCATCGTCCCTGGAAAACGGACCGACGTTGTAAGTCTCCATGAGCTTTTTGCTGTAGGCAATCAGTCCCAGCGCCACGGCGAACAACACGAACCCCAGCGCTTCGCAATCACTGCTGATCAGGATAAAGCCCAGCAGCAGGCAAGCGGCGATCGCTATCGCGAATTTGGGTAATCCGGAACGAAAAGTGGTCGCTGCCACCATCAGTCCAGTGAGGGTAGGTAAAAGCATCATGAGGTTCATGGCGAAAGTCTCGAAGATGAGTTCGATGGGCCCGTTGGCACGTTGAAGGGGTGTGCATCGGCCAATGCCAATGCACACCGTGGGTCTGTCAGGCTGTCTCTCGCTCACGCGAATGCAATGCGGCCTTCGGCAAGGCCGCCAGGTGAGTCGCCTCTATGCCTGCCACTTGCTTGGCTGGCACCATGAAACCTTGATCATCACGTAGTGCATGAGCGATGTAGCTCACGATAGCCCCGACCACGCCAACGATCGCCAGCCACCAGATGTGCCAGATCATCGCAAAGCCGAACAGCGTCACGAAGGCGCTGATCACCAGCCCGGAAGCAGTGCTGTTAGGCATATGGATCGCCTTGTAGCGCTCGGGTTGGCGGTAAGCGGTGCCGGCTTTTTTCTGCGCCGAGAACGCATCGATGTCATCGACCACGGGGAGGGTGGCGAAGTTGTAGAAAGGCGCCGGTGACGAGGTCGACCACTCCAGGGTGTGGCCATTCCAAGGGTCGCCGCTCAGGTCGCGGTTTTTCTCGCGGTCGCGAATGCTCACGTACAGTTGGATGAACTGGCACGCCACGCCGATCAGGATCAGCACCGCTCCCAAGAAAGCCGCGTGCAGCCAAGGGGTCCAGAGCGGGTTGTCGGTGTGGTTCAAGCGGCGGGTCATGCCCATGAAACCCAGCGCGTACAGCGGCATGAATGCCAGGAAAAAGCCCGAGGTCCAGAACGCGACAACGGCTTTGCCCCATTTTTCGTTGAGGGTAAAACCGAACACTTTCGGGAACCAGAAGACGAAGCCGGCGAAGTAGCCGAACACTGCCCCGCCGATGATCACGTTATGGAAATGCGCTACCAGGAACAGGCTATTGTGCAGAACGAAGTCTGCACCCGGAATGGCTAGCAGCACCCCCGTCATGCCACCGATCGAGAAGGTCACCATAAAGCTCAGCGTCCACCACACCGGGGAGGTGAAACGTAATCGGCCACGGTAGATAGTGAACAGCCAGTTGAATAGCTTGACTCCGGTGGGGATCGAAATGGCCATAGTCGCCATGCCGAAGTAGGCGTTGACGTTGGCCCCCGAGCCCATGGTGAAGAAGTGGTGCAGCCAGACCATGAAGCCCAGCCCAGTGATCGCGCCGCTGGCGTAGATCATCGACTTGTGGCCGAAGAGTTTCTTGCCGGTGAACGTCGAGATCACCTCGGAGTACACCCCGAACGCCGGCAACACCAGGATGTAAACCTCCGGGTGGCCCCAGGCCCAGAACAAGTTGACGTACATCATCGGGTTGCCGCCGAGCTCATTGGTGAAGAAATGAAAGCCCAGGTACCGGTCAAGCGTGAGCATCACCAACGTGGCGGTGAGGATCGGGAACGAACTGACGATCAGGATGTTTGCCCAAGTGCAGGTCCAGGTGAAGATCGGCATTTGCATGAGCTTCATGCCCGGGGTGCGCATTTTCAGCACCGTGACAATGAAGTTGACGCCGGTCAGCGTAGTGCCGATACCCGATATCTGCAGCGCCCAGATGTAGTAATCCACCCCTACGCCGGGGCTATAGGCAACCTCCGATAGCGGCGGGTAAGCGACCCAGCCTGTCTTGGCGAACTCACCCAGGCCCAAGGACAAGTTGATCAGCACCACGGCAGAAACCAGCAGCCAGAAACTCAGCGAGTTCAGGAACGGAAAGGCCACATCACGAGCGCCAATCTGCAACGGCAAGACGATATTCATCAGCCCGGTGAAGAATGGCATGGCCATGAAAATGATCATGATCACGCCGTGGGCGGTGAAGATCTGATCGTAGTGCTCGGGCGGCAGGAAGCCCGTGGCGCCATCGGTGGCGGTGGCCAACTGCGCACGCATCATCAAGGCATCGGCGAAGCCACGCACCAGCATGATCATGGCGACCACGATGTACATCACACCGATCTTCTTGTGATCGACCGACGTCAACCACTGCGACCACAGGTAATTCCATTTGCGGTAATAGGTCAGGGCGGCGACGAGCCCCAGTCCCAATACGGCGACACAGGCGAGCGTTACCATGATGATCGGCTCATGGTAGGGCACGGCCGACAAACTCAGCTTTCCAAACATTTCGACTCCTGGGCAGGATTCAGTTGCCCCTCGCGGATGACGTGAAATGGCCTGAGCGTAGGCGAGGGGGAAGTACCGGCATGGGCCGGGCGCAATATGATGGGCGCTGGTAGCGTCCACGGGGAGCAGCAGATGGCAGTTAAAAAAGCGGAGCAGGCCAGCGCTGATATGGCTTTATTCGGCGTTTCTGAATCTGTTACCAGTGCAGGGCGAGGAGGACACTGCGACGCTTCTTAGAGGATGGGGCGCACTAACCATGCACAAGTTGAAACGCTATGAGCGATTTGCCGATGAGATCGAGCAACTGATCCGTACCGGTGTGCTGGCGCCCAACGAGAAAATACCTTCGGTGCGCCATGCCAGCAGCACTTATGGCGTCAGCCCGGCTACGGTTTTCCGCGCCTACTACCTGCTGGAGGATCGTGGCTTGATCCATGCTCGCCAGCGTTCAGGGTACTTCGTGCGCGAGCACGCCACCCGTAAACTGCAGGAGCCGGACGTCGGCCGGCACCACTTGCAGGCGACTCCAGTGGGCGTCAGCGAACTAGTGTTCTCAGTGCTCGAATCGATGAAAAATCCCGCTACCGTGCCTTTCGGGTCAGCGTTCCCCAGCCCCGATCTGTATCCCATGGCAAGGCTGGGGCGGTCCATGGCCCAGGTGATACGCAAACTATCCCCCAGTGAAATCATCGCTGACATGACCGCTGGCAACCCCGACCTGCGCCGTCAGATTGCTCTGCGTTACATGCTCAGCGGTGTGATGCTGCCGGCTGATGACCTGGTCGTGACCAACGGTGCCATGGAAGCCTTGAACCTGTGCCTGCAGACAGTGACCGAGCCCGGGGACCTGGTAGCAATCGAAGCGCCGGCGTTCTACGCGTCGCTGCAGATCCTCGAACGCCTCAAGCTCAAGGCCGTGGAAATTCCGGTGCACCCGCGCGAAGGGATCGACCTTGGGGTCCTGCGCCAGACGCTCGACAGCATGTCGATCAAGGCCTGCTGGTTCATGAGCAGCCTGCAGAACCCCTTGGGGGCCAGCTTGAGCCAGGATAAAAAGGTCGAGCTTTACGGGCTGTTGGCCGAGCATCAGGTGCCGCTGATAGAGGACGACGTCTATGCCGAGCTCTACTTCGGCAATGAGCCACCCAAACCCATGAAAAGCCTCGATGTGCACGGCTTGGTGATGCACTGCGGCTCGTTTTCCAAAAGCCTCGCGCCGGGCTACCGGGTGGGTTGGGTGGCCGGCGGGCGCTACGCGAAGAAGATCGCGCAGTTGCAATTGATGACCACCATCTCGCCTTCGGTTCCGGCGCAAGCGGCCATCGCCGATTATCTTCAGCATGGGGGCTATGACCGACACCTGCGCAAGTTGCGCCATGCCCTGGAAATCCAGCAAGAGGCCATGCTGGCGTCCGCCGCCAGGCACTTTCCGGCGGCCACCCGGGTCACCCGGCCCGCAGGTGGCTATTTCCTGTGGTTCGAGCTTCCCGGTGCGGTGGACTCGTTGCAGTTGTTCAAGCTGGCGTCGGCACAGGGAATCAGCCTGGCACCAGGGCCGATATTTTCCGCGACCCAAGGCTTCAATCAATGCGTGCGGCTCAATTACGGCTATCCATGGAGCCCTGCCAGTGAGCGGGCCATGGAGTTGCTGGGCAAGATCATCAGGTCGTTGCAAGGCGACTGATCGCCGCACCGGTGCGGCGTTTGGGTGAATCTGATCCGTTTTTTTATCAAGCATGTGAATCTGTGATGCGGATCAGCATCAGAGGATAGTGGCTTCATCGAATCTGCTCCGTCACAGAGGGCAGGCGCTGATGAGGCCTTGAGGATGTATCAATACGATGACTACGACCGCGCCTTGGTGGTCGAGCGTGTGGCGCAGTTTCGCGATCAGGTGGAACGCTTTAAGGCAGGCGAGCTGAGCGAGGAGGAGTTCTTGCCGCTGCGGCTGCAAAATGGCCTGTATCTGCAAAAACATGCCTACATGCTGCGCGTGGCTATCCCTTACGGGACCTTGAGTGCTCGTCAGCTGCGCACCTTGGCACACATCGCCCGCCAGTACGATCGCGGCTACGGCCACTTCACCACGCGGCAGAACCTTCAGTACAACTGGATCGAACTCGACCAGGTCCCGGATATCCTGGCGTGCCTCGCTGAAGTGGACATGCATGCGATACAGACCTCCGGCAATTGCGTGCGCAATATCACTACCGAAGCGTTCGCCGGAGTCGCGGCGGATGAGATCATCGACCCTCGACCGCTGGCGGAAATCCTGCGCCAGTGGTCGACCATCAACCCGGAATTTCTGTTTCTGCCACGCAAGTTCAAGATCGCCATCTGTTCTGCCGAGCAGGATCGTGCGGCCATCATGATGCATGACATCGGGCTGTATCTGTACCTCGACGCCGCGGGTGAAAAGCGTCTGAGGGTGATGGTCGGGGGTGGTCTTGGGCGCACGCCGATCCTGTCGCAGCAGATCCGCGAAGACCTGCCCTGGCAGCATTTGCTGTCTTACGTCGAGGCTGTGCTGCGGGTCTACAACCGCCATGGTCGGCGCGACAACAAGTACAAGGCGCGGATCAAGATCCTCGTCAAGGCGCTGGGCATTCAGGCATTCGCCGCAGAGGTCGAGCAGGAGTGGCTGCATCTGAAGGACGGCCCGGCACAGCTGACCGAAGCCGAGTATCAACGCGTCGCCGATGCTTTCCTGATGCCGCGCTACGAAGCGGCAGTAGAAGACCCTCTGGTTTTCGACAGTCAGCGCATGGCGTGCGCAGCCTTCGCCCGCTGGATATCCAGCAATACGATGGCGCACAAAGTGCCTGGCTATGCCAGCGTGATCCTGTCGACCAAACCAGGCGCCGAAACCCCGCCCGGCGACTTGACCGCCGAGCAAATGGACGCGGTTGCCGATTGGTCCGAGGCCTTTGGCTTTGGCGAGGTCCGTATCGCCCATGAGCAAAACCTGATTTTGCCCGATGTGCGCAAATCCGCTCTGCTGGCGTTATGGACGCTGGCTTGCGAGCAAGGCCTGGGCATCGCCAACGCCAGTTTGCTGACCGATATCATCGCCTGCCCCGGCGGCGACTTCTGTGCGTTGGCCAACGCCCGTTCGTTACCCATCACGGCGGCGATACAAGCCCGATTTACCGACCTCGATTTCCTCCATGATCTGGGTGATTTCAGCCTGAATATCTCGGGCTGCATGAACGCTTGCGGGCACCACCATATCGGCAATATCGGCATTCTGGGCGTCGATAAGAACGGCCAGGAGTGGTACCAGGTCACCCTCGGCGGCGCACAGGGCAAAACCGCGGCGTTGGGTAAGGTCATTGGTCCTTCATTCAGCGCCGAGCAGGTGCCCCAAGTGATCGAGCACATCGTCGAAACCTTTGTCGACTACCGGTGCCAAGGGGAGCGGTTCATCGACACCTTCAAGCGTATCGGCATCGAG
This sequence comes from Pseudomonas sp. GW821-FHT01A09, assembly GCF_058986725.1. Taxonomy (NCBI): domain Bacteria; kingdom Pseudomonadati; phylum Pseudomonadota; class Gammaproteobacteria; order Pseudomonadales; family Pseudomonadaceae; genus Pseudomonas; species Pseudomonas sp. GW821-FHT01A09. Next base: position 113,674 of record NZ_JBYSWB010000002.1, on the reverse strand, counting down.
CCCTTCAAGTCGCGCGTTTACCATACGCAAGCGGGGGCAGGGGCATGAAAAACGTACTCAAGCTCAGTGACGGCAATGCGCAGTTAGTTGCGCACGACCATTGGACTCTGGTGCGCGACAGCGATGGGATCCTCCCGGCTGGGCCATTGATTTTGCCGTTGGTTCGCTGGCGACAACATCAGGCGGGCGAGCAGCGAATGAGTCTGCATGGGGTATGGCTGGGCCCGGATGATGATGTTGAAAGCCTCGAGCTTTGGCGTGGTGTCGTGCCCTTGATCGCTTTGGACTTCCCTAGCTTTCGGGATGGCAGAGGCTACAGTCAGGCATATCTGCTGCGCACGCGCTTGGGTTGGCAGGGGGAGTTGCGTGCAATCGGAGATGTACTGCGTGATCAATTGAGTCACATGCGTCAATGCGGCTTTACCAGTTTTGCCGTGCGCGAGGACAAGTGCGCGACGGATGCGCTCAAGGGATTGAGCGGGATGAGCGTAATTTATGGCCGCTCAGCTATCGAGCCTCGGCCTTTGTTCCGCCGTCGTTGAATTCCTTTCACTAATCGAGGATTGCCCATGCTGAGCTTTTCGGCACTTGAGCTGGCCCGAATGCAATTTGCGTTCACTGTGTCCTTTCATATCATTTTTCCGGCGATCACCATTGGCCTGGCGAGTTTCCTGGCGGTACTCGAAGGCTTGTGGCTAAAGACGCAAGATGACACCTATCGCGATCTCTACCACTTCTGGTCGAAGATCTTTGCCGTGAACTTCGGCATGGGGGTGGTCTCCGGCCTGGTCATGGCTTATGAGTTCGGTACCAACTGGAGCGGCTTTTCGCAGTTTGCGGGCTCGATCACCGGGCCGTTGCTGACATATGAGGTGCTCACGGCGTTCTTCCTGGAAGCAGGCTTTTTGGGCGTCATGTTGTTCGGCTGGAACCGGGTCGGGCGGGGGCTGCATTTCTTCTCTTCCTGCATGGTGGCCCTGGGCACGATTTTTTCGACTTTCTGGATTCTCGCCTCCAACAGCTGGATGCAGACGCCACAGGGCTACGAGATCGTCAACGGCCAGGTGGTTCCGACCGACTGGCTGGCAGTGATCTTCAATCCTTCATTTCCTTATCGCCTGATGCACATGGCCACAGCGGCGTTCGTGGCCACGGCATTCTTCGTCGGTGCTTCGGCAGCCTGGCACCTGCTCAAGGGGCGTGATAACCCGGCCATACGGCGCATGCTGTCGATGGCCATGTGGATGGCGCTGATCGTTGCGCCGATCCAGGCCGTCATCGGTGACATGCACGGGCTCAATACCCTCAAGCATCAACCGGCGAAGATCGCCGCGATCGAAGGGCACTGGGAAAACACCGACGACAAACCGACCCCGCTGATCCTCTTCGGCCTGCCGGACATGCAAGCAGAAAAGACGCGCTTTGCCGTTGAAGTTCCGTATCTGGGCAGCCTGATTCTGACCCACAGCCTCGACAAGCAGATCCCCGCGCTGAAGTCATTCAATCCTGAAGACCGTCCCAATTCGACCATCATCTTCTGGTCGTTCCGGGTCATGGCCGGGCTAGGCATGGCGATGATTTTCGTAGGCTTGTGGAGTCTGTGGCTGCGCAAGCGCGGGACGCTGTTCCAGTGCCGGCCATTCTTGTATCTGGCGCTGTTCATGGGGCCGTCCGGATTGATCGCCTTGCTGGCCGGGTGGATCACCACTGAGGTCGGGCGCCAGCCCTGGGTGGTCTATGGGGTGATGCGTACTGCCGATGCCGCTTCGAGCCATAGCGTAGGGCAACTGTCTCTGACGCTGGTGATGTTCGTACTGGTTTACTTCGCGCTGTTCGGTACCGGCATCGGCTACATGATGCGCATGGTGCGCAAGGGTCCACAGCCCCACGTCGAGCATGCTTTGCATGGTGGCCCAGGCCAGGCGCGTACGCCCGCACGGCCACTTTCCGCCGCAGATCAGGAGAACATCTGATGGGAATCAATCTGCCGCTTATCTGGGCAATCATCATCATCTTCGGGGTGATGATGTACGTGATCATGGACGGCTTCGACCTGGGCATTGGGATTCTCTTTCCCCTGGTGCCGGGCGAAAAAGACCGGGACGTGATGATGAATACCGTGGCACCCGTGTGGGACGGCAACGAGACCTGGCTGGTGCTCGGGGGCGCAGCGTTGTTCGGGGCGTTTCCGCTGGCCTATGGAGTGGTGCTATCGGCCTTGTACTTGCCGCTCGTGCTGATGCTGGTGGGCTTGATCTTCCGTGGCGTGGCCTTCGAGTTCCGCTTCAAGGCGAGCCCCGAGAAGCAGCATATCTGGGACAAGTCTTTTATCGGCGGCTCGGTCGTAGCCACGTTTTTTCAGGGTGTGGCCTTGGGTGCGTTCATCGATGGCTTTACGGTCGCTAATCGTACCTACGCTGGCGGTCCCCTGGATTGGCTGACGCCGTTCAGCCTGTTCTGTGGCCTTGGGTTGGTTGCAGCCTATGCGCTGCTCGGTTGCACATGGCTGATCATGAAGACTGAAGGGTCGTTGCAAGCGCAGATGCACCGCCTGGCCAAGCCACTGGTACTGGCCCTGCTGGCGGTGATAGTGGTCGTCAGCGTGTGGACGCCCTTGGCCCATGGCGATATCGCCGCGCGCTGGTTCAGCTTGCCCGGCATGCTGTGGTTCCTGCCAGTGCCCCTGCTGGTCGCAGCGGTAGTATTCCTGCTGCTGCGGGCGGTGGCTGGCAAAGCGCATTACGCGCCGTTCCTGCTGACTCTGGCGCTGGTATTCCTGGGCTATAGCGGGCTGGGGATCAGCCTATGGCCGAACATCGTTCCGCCGGGTATCTCGATTTACGATGCCGCCTCGCCGCCACAGAGCCAAGGCTTCATGCTGGTAGGGGGCTTGTTCATTTTGCCATTCATCCTCGGGTATACGTTTTGGAGCTACTACGTTTTCCGCGGCAAGGTGCGTGCGGAGGATGGCTACCACTAGATGAGGCGGGCGCCCCATTGTAGAAGTTTCCCCGGGGGGCGGATCTGGATAATGACAACGGCTTCCAACTGAACGGTTCCGGCACTGCCGGCACCTTGGTACCGGTCGAATCGGTATGGGAGCCGAAGTTACTCCCGCCTGGGAATGCTTAAACCCAGGCGGGGAAGTCGAACAGGCACCCTCAAGGTCGTCCAAGTCATGTCGCCGCCACGCTACCGGCCGTCGTTTATGACCATTTCAAAAATTACCGCTTAGCGGCTACCCCGCAGCCGCATCTCTAAAAACGACCTGTCGCTTTTCTAATAACGACAGGTCGTTTTCTTCTATATCTTCATAACTATATGAAAAGCTAATAATTTATTTAGAAAAAAAGTGTTTTTGCGGCGTTTTTCAATGTATTTATGATGAATACACAGCGTTGACCACTATGTGTACGCGTGCCAATCTGACCCTATTGACCCGCCGCCGAACCAGGCGAAAGCCCTCTGGAGGTCGTTTGTGAAAAACGGCAAAACCGCGCTGTACGAAGACCTGAAACGTCAAATTCTGACGATGGAACTCGACCCTGACGAACTGTTGGACGAGATGGACCTCTGTGAGCGCTACGGGCTGTCCCGTACTCCGGTTCGCGAAGTCTTCCGCCGCCTGGCAGGTGAGGGTTATGTCGATATCCGCGAGAACCGCGGAACCCGGGTCATCCCGATGAATCACTCGACCCTGCGCAACTTCTTCCAGGTCGCGCCGATGATGTATGCCGCGATCGGCCGGCTGGCCGTGCACAACTACAAGCATCGGCAACTGAACGAGCTCAAGGAAACCCAATACCGCTATCGCCAGGCCATCGCGTCCCGCGACGCCACTGCCATGGTGGTCGAGAACAGCCGCTTCCATGCGATCGTCGGTGAAATGGCCGGCAATCAATATTTGCAACCTAGTCTCGAACGCTTGCAGATCGACCATGCGCGTATCGGCCATACCTTCTTCCGCCCTCGCGACGAAGGTATGGAAGCAGACCTGCAACTATCGGCCAATCACCACGACCTGTTCATCGAAGCGCTCGAGCGCCACGACGAGGAAGCTTTCGTCGGTCTGGTGTTCGAGCACTGGGAGCCGTCACGCAAGAACATGCAGATTTACATCGCCCCGCAGGGCATCAAGCAAGACCAGTTCGTCGATACCCCTGCGCCATCCTTGTCGGAGAAAGACTCTTGAAATTCGAAGGTATCTATACCCCAGCGGTAACGCCGCACACGCCGGACGGGGAGATCGATTGGGCGGTGTTCGGCGAAGTGCTCGAATACCTGATCGAGTCCAAGGTGCACGGCATCATCATCGGCGGCTCGACCGGCGAGTATTACGCCCAAACTGCCGAGGAGCGCATCGAGTTGGTGGCCTACGCGAAGGACATCATCGGTAGTCGCGTGCAACTGATCGTGGGTACCGGCGCTATCCGTACCGAAGACGCCGTGCAGTATGCCCAGGATGCCAAGGCCATCAAGGCTGACGCCATCCTGGTCACCACGCCGCCGTACGCGCTGCCCACCGATCAGGAAAACGCCATCCATGCGTTGACCATCGACCGCGCCGCCAATCTGCCGATCATGCTGTACAACTACCCCGGTCGCATGTCGGTACAGATGAACGAGGAGTATCTGGCACGCGTAGGCAAATCGAAAAACGTCAAGGCCATCAAGGAAAGCTCCGGCGATATGGGACGCGTGCATCTGCTGGCCCGCGAGTTCCCGCACATTGCACTATCTTGCGGCTGGGATGACCAGGCGCTGGAGTTCTTCGCTTGGGGCGCGCAGAGCTGGGTTTGCGCTGGGTCGAACTTCCTGCCCCGCGAGCACGTGGCCCTGTATGAGGCCTGCGTACTGGAAAAGAACTTCGATAAGGGCCGGCAAATCATGTCGGCGATGATGCCGCTGATGAATGCCCTCGACGGCGGCAAGTTCGTGCAGTGCATCAAATTCGGTTGTGAGCTCAATGGCTTGAAGGTCGGCGACGTCCGGGCACCGTTGCGTCCGCTCAATGCAGACGACAAACGCAGCCTGCAGACCGTTATCACCAACGTGAAACGTACCGTTGCCCATATCACTTCGGGAGCCAGCCATGAGTAACCTTCTGACCGCGGTCGAATATGCCGCCATCGCCCAGTCGATTTCTTTCCCGGCCAACGCCTTCATTAACGGTGCGTTCAAGCCTGCCTTGTCCGGCAACACCTTCGCCACTCATAACCCGGCCACGGGTGAGTTTCTGGCCGACATCGCCGCGTGCGATGCGGCGGATGTGGACTATGCCGTCAGCAAGGCCAGGGAGGCCTTCGACGATGGTCGTTGGCGGTTGCTGTCACCGGGCGAGCGCAAAAGGGTGCTGCTCAAGTTCGCCCTGCTGCTCGAGCGCAATAGCCATGAACTCGCGGTGCTCGAAAGCCTGGACAGTGGCAAGCCGGTGCGCGAATGCCAGTTGGTGGACATCCCCGACACGATTCACACACTGCGCTGGCATGCCGAATTGATCGACAAGATCTACGACAACACCGCGCCCGTGGGTCACAACGCCTTGACCTTGGTGGTGCGCGAGCCCATTGGTGTGGTCGGCTGTGTACTGCCCTGGAACTTCCCGCTGTTGATGCTGGCCTGGAAGATCGGCCCGGCGCTGGCCGCCGGTTGTTCGGTAATCGTCAAGCCCGCCGAACAGACCAGCCTCACCACCCTGCGCGTAGCCGAGCTGGCCTTCGAAGCGGGTGTACCGGCAGGTGTGTTGAACATCGTAACCGGCACCGGCAAGGACGTCGGCGAGCCGATCGGCCTGCACGAAGACGTCGATATGGTCAGTTTCACCGGCTCGACTACCACTGGCCGGCGCTTCCTGCACTATGCCGCCGATTCGAACCTCAAGCGCATCGTGCTGGAGTGCGGCGGCAAGAACCCCGCCGTGGTGCTGGGCGACGCTGAAGATCTGGACCTGGTGGCCGAACATGTGGTCAACGGCGCATTCTGGAACATGGGCGAAAACTGCTCGGCGACGTCGCGCTTGCTGGTTCACGAATCGGTCAAGGACGAACTGCTCAAGCGCATGGGCGCCTACATCCGCGAGTGGAAACTGGGTGACCCGTTGGACCCGCAGAACCGCGTGGGTTCGCTGATCAGCCCGGAACACTTCGCCAAGGTGAAGTCTTACCTGGAGTATGCGATCAGCGAAGAACTCGAAGTCGCCTACGGTGGCGATACGCAAGACGGTGCGTTCGTACAGCCAACCGTGGTGGTGGGTGTCGACCGTGACAGCCGCCTTTTCCAGGAAGAGATCTTTGGTCCGGTCCTGTCGGTGACCACCTTCGCTTCGATTTCCGAAGCCATCGCTCTGGCCAATGACACCGTCTACGGTCTGGCAGCCTCTGTCTACACCAGCAACCTGCGCAACGCCATCAAGCTGGCGCGAGAAATTCGCGCCGGTATCGTGACCGTCAATTGCTTTGGCGAGGGTGACGCGTCGACCCCGTTTGGGGGCTTCAAGGAGTCCGGTTTCGGTGGGCGCGACAAGTCGGTTTTCGCCCACGATCAGTACACCGAGATCAAGACTATCTGGATCGATGTGTCCGATCGCGCTGTGGACGAGAGCGTAAAATGAGCCGCCATTCCATCAAGCGTCTGCCGGTAGACACCGGCGTTTCTGGGTGGGAGGCGATCTCCACGCGTTCGACTCCCGTGCGCAGGCTTGATGGGAGCGTGACGGCGGACTGGCTGATCATTGGCGCGGGTTTCGCCGGGTTGTCGGCTGCACGCAGGCTGTCTCAGCTGCGCCCTGATGACCGCATCGTGGTCGTCGACGCACATGAGGTCGCCAAGGGGCCGGCCGGGCGCAACTCCGGATTCATGATCGATGTGCCCCACAGCCTGTCGTCCGGGGAATATTCGGTGGCGGGGGAGTCGGCCACGGCACTGGAGATCGGCCAGAATCGTTTTGCGATTGACTTCGCTGCTCAGGCAGCCAGCGAATACGGCATGGCGCCCACCACGTTCGACCCGTCCGGCAAGATCAACGCTGCGGCTACCGAGCGGGGGCTCAAGCTCAACGTCAAATACGCCGCGTCCCTCAAGGGTATCGGCGAGCGATTCGAGTTGCTCGATGCCACCCAGATGCACGAGATCACCGGCTCACGCTATTACCGCGGCGGGTTGCGCACTCCAGGCGCGGTGATGATCCAGCCGGCCCAGTACATACGCGATCTGGCGGATGGACTGGGCGACAAGATCAGCCTGTATGAACAGACTCCCGTGGTGGAACTCGCGCGGGCGGGCAACGACTGGGTCGCGCGTTCCCACCAAGGGCAGGTGACAGCGCCCAAAGTCATTCTCGCGGTAAACGGCCATATCGAAGACTTCGGCCATTTCCGCGGGCGGCTACTGCATGTGTTCACCTATGCATCGATGACTGCGGCCTACAGCCATGACGAGCTAGGCACCGCCGCTACCGGGCAATCACGCTGGGCGTTGCTGCCAGCCGACCCGATGGGGGCCACGGTACGCAAGATTTCCGAGAATGGGCGGTCGCGAATCGTCATTCGCACCAAGTTCACCTACGACCCGAGCATCCAGGTCACGCCGCAGCGCGTTGCTCAGGTGGCAAGGGAACAACGGTCGTCGTTGGATGCTCGGTTCCCCGAGCTGAAGTCGACGCCGCTGGAGTTCAGCTGGGCCGGGCGTTTGTGCTTGAGCCGCAACAGTGCTCCGGCGTTTGGAGAGGTAGAAGAGAACCTGTTTTCAGCGTGCTGCGAGAACGGTCTTGGTACCGTGAAAAGTACGTTGGCAGGGGTTATGGCTGCTGAGCTGGCGACCGGCACGACTTCCAGGTTTCTCGAAACCTTCAGCCGTGGTCCGCAACCCAGCATGCTTCCGCCGAAAATAATAACAAGCCTGGGGGTCGGCTCGGTCATTCGCTGGCAAGCCCTCAGAGCAGGTCGTGAAGGTTGACTGCCCTGTAACACATCGGCTTTGCATCTGAAGCCACCACTCTATGCACTAACGTAGGTCGGGGAATGCCATGAAAAAGATGTGGAAGGCACTGTGTGCCATCGCAATGGTTTGCATGATGAGTACCGCACTTCATGCAGAAGAAAAAACTATCACCATGGGCACATTGTCTTGGGAAGACTTGACCCCCATTACCGGCATTACCAAGAAGGTCCTGGAGAACGCCGGTTATACCGTCAAGGTCGTATCGTTCTCCGAATGGGGCATTGCCTATGCGGCGCTGACCAAGGGTGACATCCAGATCATCACTTCGCAGACCGATTATGCGGCGCACGATTACTGGACCAAGAACAAGAACCGCCTGGAAAAACTCTCGCCTGTTTCGTTCGGCCTTTATCAAGGTATCGCTGTACCCAAGTACGTTGATATCGACTCGGTCGATCAGCTCAACGACAACGCCGACAAATTCAGCGGCAAGATTATCGGAATCGAGCCCGGTTCGGGCCTCATGAGCGACGCTACCAACGCCGTCAGCGGCTATGGCCTGAAACTCAAGCTGCTCGAAGGCAGTACCGCAGCCATGACCGCCGCCCTCAAATCTGCCATCGACCGCAAGGAATGGGTCGCCGTGACCGTCTGGGAGCCTTCGTGGATGGTACAGAAGTACGACCTCAAGTTTCTCAAGGACCCAAAAGGCATCTTCCCGCCGCCGCAAGCCTACTACTGGATCGGCAAGAAAGGCTTCGCTGAAAGCTACCCCCATGCCCGTGAAGTACTGGCCAGTGTGTACGTACCCCTGGCGGATATCACCGCCATCAACACCCAGGTCAAGGACGGCAAGACCATGGATGAAGCGATCGGCAACTGGACCGACAGCCATGCCGAGCTGCTCAAGCGCTGGGCTGATATCAAGAACTGACCGGTAACCTATTTGCCACTGCCGCCCTCTGATCAACTAAAGAAACCAGCAAATACTGGTTCGACGGGTACGAAATGACAACGGCCAACATTGACACCAATGAAGTACTGGTAGATTGCCAGTCAGTCTGGAAAATCTTCGGCAGCCGAGCTCCGGCGGCGATGGACGCGGTAGTCAAGCAGGGGTTGAGCAAGACTCAGATCCTGCAGAACTACAGCTGTGTAGTCGGCGTGTCCAACGTTAGCCTGCAGGTCCGTCGCGGCGAGATTTTCTGCATCATGGGGTTGTCCGGCAGTGGCAAATCCACGCTGATCAGGCTCCTCAACAAGCTCATCACCCCCAGCGCCGGCAAGGTGCTGGTCAAGGGCAAGGACCTCGCTTCGCTCAGCCCCGCGCAGTTGCGTGAGGTACGGGCACGGCACATTGGCATGGTGTTCCAGAGCGTTGCGTTGCTGCCTAACCGCACCGTGCTGGAAAACACCGCCTTCGGCCTAGAGGTGCAAGGCGTGGGCAAGGCGGAGCGTTACAAGGTGGCCGAGCGAGCCTTGGCCAAAGTCGGGCTGACCGAATGGGCCTCGCGCTATCCCAGCGAGCTGTCTGGCGGCATGCAGCAGCGCGTCGGACTAGCAAGAGCGATCACGGCAGACCCTGAAGTCATCCTCATGGACGAGCCTTTCAGTGCGCTGGACCCTTTGATCCGGCGCCAGCTGCAAGACGAATTCCGACAGCTGACCAAAGAGCTGGGCAAGTCAGCTGTGTTCATTACCCACGACCTGGACGAAGCCATCCGCATCGGTGACCGCATCGCGATCATGAAGGACGGCGTGATCATCCAGGTCGGTACCGCCGAAGATATCGTCCTCAATCCGGCGGACGATTACGTCGCCGAGTTCGTCGCCGGCATCTCGCGGCTGCACCTGGTCAAGGCGCACTCGGTGATGACGCCGGTGGACGCCTACCGAGCATCCCACCCTGGTGTCGATACGGCGAGGCTGGTCCGCACCACGCCGCAGGCCGATATCAACGAGCTGATCGGGCTGCTGATGAAATCCGAGCGCGATGCCCTGGCAGTCGAAGCCGCTGGCGCGGTGGTTGGCATCGTTACCGCCCGCGACCTGCTGCGCGGCGTGCAGGGCATCCCCAACGAATTCGCGCCGGCCCAGGCCGCCGAGTTGCAGGTGACGTCATGACCACACCGGACTTTTCTGCGCAGTTCGATGGCGCGATCGACAATGCCTTGGGCTGGCTCGCGGACCATGGCGAGGCGTTTTTCGACGCGATCAACGCCGGCCTGGCTGGCGTCTACAAGGGGGTGCTCTGGTGCATCGCGGCACCTCCGTTCTATGTAATCGCCTTGATGATTGCACTGATTGGCTGGCGCGCTATTGGCCTGCGGTTCGCCATTCTCTCCGGTCTGGCCTTGCTGTTCTGCGCCTTCATCGGGCTGTGGACCGAGACGGCCAGCACCCTGGCTTTGGTGCTCACCGCCACGTTCCTGGGGTTGCTGGTGGCCATCCCTTTAGGGGTGCTGGCTGGCCTGGCACCGTCGATCGATCGCGTGGTCGACCCAGCCCTGGATCTGGTGCAGACCATGCCACCCTACATTTACTTGTTGCCCGCGATCGCCTTGCTCGGCTATGGCCCCGCCACGGCGTTGCTGGCGACCTTTATCGTCGCTGTGCCGCCGGCGTTGCGTTTGACCTCGTTGGGTATTCGCATGACGCCCAAGGAGTTCATTGAACTCGGTGAAGCCAGCGGTGTGACCGGTTGGCAGATGTTCTACAAGATCCGCCTGCCCTTCGCGCTACCGAGCATTATGGCAGGAGTCAATCAAAGCTTGATGATGGCCTTCGGCATGGTGGTCATCGCCGGCATCGTCGGCTCCGGCGGCCTGGGCGAAGCCATCTACGGCGCGGTACGTACCCTGGATATCGCCAAGTCCATCGACGCAGCTATCGCCATCGTCATTCTCACCATGATCCTCGATCGACTGGCGCAAAGCGCCGCGCAATCAAGCAAAGGGGAGTCGACATGAATTTTTCTCCGGGGGCGTTTCTGGCGCCGGCAGTCGATTGGCTGAATGCCAACTTGCACAGCCTGTTCGTAGTGATCAGCAAGGTCATCGAAGCGGTGCTGGGCGCAGTGGAGGGTGCCTTGCTGGCCCCTCACCCATACCTGCTCATTGCGATCGTGGTTTCGGCGGCGTTAGTGTTCGCGCCCAAGCGGGTGGCGGTGTTCGCTGGCCTGATGCTGGCGTTCTGTCTGTTCTCGGGGTTGTGGGTCGCATCGATGCAAACCATCGCCTTGGTGCTGGTGGCCGTACTGATATCCGTAGCGGTGGCTTTTCCGCTAGGTGTGCTGGCCGCGCGGTTCAAGCGGGTCGACACCGCGCTGCTGCCGATCCTCAACATCATGCAGACCGTACCGCCATGGGTGTACCTGATCCCCGCGGTGATGCTGTTTAGCCTGGGGCGGGTGCCGGCGATCATCGCCACGATCGTATATGGCGTCCCGCCGATGCTGCGCCTGACCACCCTGGCGTTCAAACAGTTGCCCAAGGATTTGCTCGAGTTGGGCCAGGCCTCGGGTGCTTCGCCACGGGCGATCCTGTTCAAGATCGAATTGCCCACGGCGGCACCGACCCTGTTGGTGGGCCTGAACCAGTGCATCCTGCTGTCGCTGGCCATGGTGGTACTCGCCGGTCTGGTGGGCGCAGGTGGCCTGGGTGCGGAAGTCACCCGTGGCCTGACACGTATGGAAATGGGCCTGGGGCTGCGGGCGGGGCTGGCGATCGTTGCCGTCGCGCTGCTGCTCGACCGCCTGTCGCGCGGCGCCCTGCAGCGCCATTCACCCCGCAAAATGGTCTGATAGGGGCTTTGCCATGAGACGTAGTTTTTTCTGTATCGACTCCCACGCCTGCGGCAACCCGGTGCGCGTCGTGGCCAGTGGCGGGCCATTGCTACCCGCCGTATCGATGTCGGATCGTCGGGAAATTTTCGTACGTGAGCACGATTGGGTTCGCACCGCGCTGATGTTCGAGCCACGGGGCCACGACGTCATGTCAGGAGTGATCCTGTACCCGCCATATCGCGACGATTGTGATGTCGGCGCCTTGTTCATCGAGGTCAGCGGCTGCCTGCCGATGTGCGGTGCGGGTACGCTTGGGTTCAGCACCGTGGTCATAGAAGAGGGGCTCGTCACGCCCAAGGTGCCTGGCAAGCTGGCGGTCGATACTCCCGCCGGCCGCGTCGTCGTCGACTACACCCTGCGCGGCGAAGCGGTCGAATCGGTACGCTTGTTCAACGTCCCTAGCTATCTCCACAGCGCTGACGTCCCGGTCGAGGTGCCAGGTGTCGGTACCTTGACTGTAGACGTTTCCTACGGCGGCAACTTTTACGCGGTGGTAGAGCCGCAAGCCAACTGGTCCGGCCTGGATGGCATGACCAGCGCCGACATCATTGGCCTGAGCCAAAAGCTGCGCACGGCGCTGGCTGAAGTCTCGAACCCGGTCCATCCCGAAAACCAGCGCATCAGTGGCGTGCATCACATCATCTGGTGTGACCAGCCTAAAAATGCCACTGCCCATGGCCGCTCGGCGGTGTTCTATGGTGATAAAGGTATTGACCGTTCTCCTGGCGGAACTGGGACGTCGGCCAGAATGGCGCAGTTGTTCGGCAAGGGGCGGCTTGGCGTCGGTGAAGTGTTTCGTAACGAAAGCCTCATCGGCACCCTGTTCGAAGGCAAGGTCGAGGCCGCTGTCAACGTTGGCGATTTCGACGGGATTTTGCCCAGCGTCGCCGGGTGGGCTGAAATCATCGGCCACAACACCATCTTCGTCGACGATGAAGACCCGCTGGCCTACGGCTTTCAACTGGCTTGAGAGGGGTCGACTCAGTGATCGCTCGGCGCGAGTTCAGTGGCAATATGCAAGGCAAGAATCTGCGCTTCCTGCCCGAAGCGCATAGCAAGGCAGCGGGCAGGACGCGGGTGGGTTTTTTGCTGCTCGAACACTTTTCGTTACCCGCGTTCACCCAGGCATTGGACACCATTGTCACCGCCAATCTATTACGGCCGGGGTTGTTTACCTCGACCACCTATGGGCTGGAGGAGGGCGAGATCATCAGTGACTTGGGCTTGGTCATCCGTCCGGACGTGCGCCTGGGAAAAGCGGCGATTCATGACCTGGATCTGTTGGTGATCTGCGGTGGCTACCGCACGGCACTGACCGCCAGCGATGATCTGGTCGCACTACTCAAAAGCGCAGCCGCCGCCGGGGTCACCCTAGCGGGGCTATGGAACGGTGCGTGGTTCCTGGGCATGGCTGGCCTCCTGGAAGGTTACCGCTGCGCAATCCACCCAGAGCATCGCCCGGCTCTTGCGGAGATTGCCAAGGGTGCGTCAGTCACCAGCGAACCTTTTGTAATGGAACGCGACCGGCTGACGGCCTCCAGCCCGACGGGGGCGTTTCAGATGGCCCTGCACTGGATCAAGGACCGGCACGACAAGGCCCTCGTTGAAGGTATCGAGGATATCCTGTCGTTCGAGGAATCACGTTATCGGCGCACCAAAGCCACCACTCGGCTGTCGGTGAGCGCACCGCTGCGTGAAGTCATCAAGCTGATGGATACCAATCTCGAAGAGCCGCTGGAGATGGAGGAACTGGCAGTGCATGCCGGGCGCTCGCGGCGTCAACTCGAGCGTTTGTTCAAGGAACAGTTGGGCACCACGCCACAACGCTACTACCTGGAACTGCGCATTACCGAAGCCCGCAGGCTGTTGCAACACACCGAGCTGTCACAGCTGGAAGTGCTGGTCGCCTGCGGATTCGTTTCGCCGAGCCATTTCAGCAAGTGCTACAGCTCGTATTTTGGTCACCGGCCATCCATGGAGAAGCGCCGGGTCAAATAGCAGGCTCGCCTGGCAGTATCCTATTACGGCGCGCCCCCCCGCACCGGGCCGACGTGGGCGCAGAGTGTTGTTGCATGCAATCCTGTCCAAGGCTGTGCCAGGTGGACATCCGAACCGAATAGCTCAAGCCGTAATATGCTGGGTGACGCATTGGCCGCGGTCAGCGTGGATGTGTGAGTGTATTCATGCATTGTCGGAGCGTGTCGGAAACGTCACCGGTGCGGTGGCTGACAACGATCGGCGAAGTGACGCTGTTATCAATTAGTGCCACATAGCCAACGTCATCACGGTGCAACCGCTGTACGGAGGCAGGCACCAGGGTGATTCCCACGCCAGCTGCGACTAGGCCGATCGCTGTTTGTAATTCGTTGGCCATCTGTGCCACATCGATCTTCAAGCCATGTTGGGCGAACACGCCCAGGACATGATCGGCATAGCTGGGGCGCGGGCTGCCTGGGTATAAAATGAACGGCTCGATACTGAGCTGTAGCAGGGAGACCGGCTTACTGAGCAAAGGGTGTCCTGCGGGTAGTGCAGCTACCAAGGGGTCTTCGCGAAGAATCCTCTGGGTAATTGCCGGATCATCGAACAGCAGACGCCCGAAGCCGATATCGATACGCCCGCTTTTCAATGCCTCTAATTGCTGCAAGGTAGTGAGCTCAGACAAGCCCAGTTCAATGTCGCCGTGACTGCGCAGTCCCCGTATCAGGTCAGGCAGAGCGCCGTAAAGAGTCGATGGTGCGAAGCCGATACCTAACCAACGCTTGTGGCCCGTCCCGATCCTGCGCGTGTCGATACTGACACGCTCCAGTTGATCGAGCAGCAAGCTGGTTTTTTCCTGGAAGTATCGACCCGCTTCGGTCAGCCGCAGCGGGCGCGACCGTTCCAGCAGGTGGATGCCCAGCTCGTCTTCCAGTTGCTGGATCTGCCGACTCAAGGGCGGTTGAGCAATGTTCAGCTGTTGCGCCGCACGTGTGAAGTTGAGGGTTCGCGCCACAACCCGGAAATAACGTAGATGGCGAAGCTCCACAATACCTCCTGGGTATTCAATGAGACCTATTCAATATTGGACCGGCGGGTCGTCCCGCGTCAATCTAGGGGCAAGAACAAACATAAACAGGACGGATATCATGACCGCCAATATCGAACATTTCGATATCCAGATCGTCGATCTGCCCACCATTCGCCCGCACAAGCTGGCCATGCATACCATGCACGGGCAGACGCTGGTGATTCTGCGCATTCGCTGCAGCGACGGCATCGTGGGCATCGGCGAAGCCACTACTATCGGCGGCCTGGCCTATGCCGGGGAAAGCCCGGAAAGCATCAAGACCAACCTCCATACCTGGTTTGCACCCTTGCTCATCGGCCAGGATGCCAGCAACCTGAACGCTGCCATGCAGCGCGTTGACCGTGCCATCCGTGGCAACACATTCGCCCGCAGCGCTGTCGAAACCGCATTGCTCGATGCCTTGGGCAAGCGACTTGGCTTGCCTGTGGCCGAGGTACTTGGCGGGCGTGTACGTGACGGTGTGGAAGTCGCCTGGACCCTGGCCAGCGGTGACACGTCCAAGGACATCGAGGAAGCCGAGCGCATGCTCGACCTGCGCCGCCACCGCCACTTCAAGCTCAAGATCGGGGCCGGCGAGCCGGCTCGTGACATCGCTCATGTCGCGGCCATCAAGCGCGCCTTGGGAGACCGCGCCAGCGTCCGGGTCGACATCAACCAGGCGTGGAGCGAAGCGGTGGCGATCAATGCCTGCCGTCGGCTTGCCGATGCCGGGGTCGAGTTGATCGAACAGCCCCTGTCGCGCTACGACCGCGCCGGCATGGCCCGTTTGAGCGCCCACAGCCCAATACCGCTGATGGCTGACGAGGCCATCGAATCTGTCGAAGACAGCTTCGCCCTGGCGCAGATGGGCGCAGCGCCCATCTTTGCCTTGAAAATCGCCAAGACCGGTGGCCCTCGTGCGGTCTTGCGCACGGCCGCCATTGCCCAGGCGGCGGGCATCGGTCTGTACGGCGGCACCATGCTCGAAGGCAGCATTGGCACAATGGCCGCAGCCCATGCCTTCGCCACCTTGGACAAGCTGGAGTGGCACACCGAATTGTTCGGGCCGCTGCTGTTGACCGAGGACATCCTTGTCGAGCCGCCCGTGTACCGGGACTTCCAACTGCTGATCCCGCGCCTGCCGGGGCTGGGCCTGGAGCTGGACGAACATCGCCTGGCCCGGTTCGCCCGTCGATAGCCGTCATTCAACTCTTCAACCAAGGACTACCGCCATGCTTTTTCACGTACGCATGACTGTCAAACTGCCCGCTGACATGCCGTCCGAGCAAGCCGCCAAGCTCAAGGCCGACGAAAAGGAATTGGCCCAGCGCCTGCAACAGGAAGGCACTTGGCGCCATTTGTGGCGCATCGCCGGCTTGTATGCCAATGTCAGCATCTTCGATGTCGCCGATAACCAGGCGTTGCACGACACGCTGATGCAGCTGCCTTTGTACCCCTACATGGACATCGAAGTCATGGCCATGTGCAGACACCCCTCGTCGATCCACGCCGACGACCGCTGAACCTGACGTTTGTATCCACAAGAATAATGATGAGGAACACCGCCATGACCGTTCGTATTTCCCATACCGCTGAAGTGCAGAAATTCTTCGAAGGTGCCGCCGGCTTCGACAAGAGCGCGGGCAGTGACCGCATGAAGACCGTGATCCATCGCGTGCTGACCGACAGCATCAAGATCATCGAAGACCTGCAAGTCTCCCCCGAGGAGTTCTGGAAGGCCGTGAATTACCTGAATGAGCTGGGTGTTCGTCAGGAAGCCGGGTTGCTGGTGGCTGGCCTTGGCCTGGAGCACTACCTGGACCTGCTGATGGATGCTGAAGACGAGCAGGCCGGCCATGTGGGCGGCACTCCACGCACTATCGAGGGCCCGCTGTATGTGGCCGGCGCGCCGCTGTCGCAATACGAAGCGCGGCTCGACGATGGCCAGGATCCGGGCACATTGCTGTACATGAAAGGCCAGGTGCGCAATGTCGCGGGCGAGCCCGTGGCCAATGCCATCGTCGATGTGTGGCATGCCAACACGGCAGGTACCTATTCCTACTTCGACCCCTCGCAGTCCGAGTTCAACCTGCGTCGCCGCATTCAGACCGACAACCAGGGGCAGTACCGGTTTCAGAGCATCGTGCCCTCCGGTTACGGCTGCGCTCCGGATGGCCCGACCCAGGCACTGCTGGATCAGCTCGGCCGCCACGGGCAGCGCCCGGCGCACATTCATTTTTTCATCTCCGGACCCGGCTATCGCCACCTGACTACCCAGATCAACCTGGCGGGCGACAAGTACCTGCACGACGATTTCGCCTATGCCACACGTGACGAGCTGATTGCCGACATCGTGTTCAAGGAAGACGGCGGTGATCGGTATGCCGAGATCGAATTCGACTTCGTGCTGCAGCCTACCGAAGAGCCCAGGGAGCAGGACAAGCGCGAGCGGGTGAGGGCGCTGGAAGCCTTATGACAAAACGCTGAAGTGTTCAGCTCCCGACCGCAATGCGGCGGGAGCTTTTGTCGTCACCCCGAGCCTGCCTATAAAAAAACAAGAGAGGCGCACACCATGACCACCCTGTTGAGTGAACGCAGCTGCATCTTTAACCAGGCGGATGCCTACGCGGTGTCTGAATACGTGAATCAGCATGTGGGCAGCCATGAGATTCGCATTCCTCCCAAAGGCCAACCGCGGGCGAGCATCAGCCATCGGACTTTTTCCAGCCTGGACCTGTGCCGTATCAGTTACGGCGCGCGAGTGCAGGTGCTGTCCCCGGCCCTGGGATCGATCTATCACCTGCAAATCCTGTTGCGCGGCCACTGTCGCTCATTTGCCCGCGATAGAGAACAAATTTACACCCCCGGCGAGATCCTGCTGATCAATCCCGATGACCCTGTCGACCTGACCTACTCGGCGGATTGCGAAAAATTCATCATCAAGGTGCCCGTTGGCCTTCTGGAGAGTACTTGTGTGGAGCAGAAATGGGTCCTGCCCAGCAACGGCATACGCTTCGCCGCCTCGCGTCATGACCTCAGTACCCTTCAGTGTTTCGTACAACTGCTGGGATTAATTTGTCAGGAGGCAGAGAGCGCGGCAGCGCCTGAGGTCCAGGTGCTTTATGAACGCCTTGTGGCCAGCAAGCTGCTGGGGATGCTCGCCAGTAACGTAGCCCTACAAATGCCGGCGCAATCCCAAGGCCAGGGGTTCGAGGCGGTGAGGCAGTTCATCGATGCACACTTGCGCAAGGAGATCAGTATCGAACAGCTGATGACTGTTGCACGGGTGAGCGAGCGCTCGCTGTACTTGCTGTTCGAAAGGCAGGCGGGCGTGTCGCCGCGCGATTACGTGCGCCAGCGCAGACTGGAGCGTGTCCATGAATTGCTGCAGTCGCCTGCTGCCCGCAGCGTCACAGAGGTCGCACTGGATCATGGCTTCCTGCACCTGGGGCGTTTCTCCGAAGCCTATCGCAAGCGCTTCGGTGAACTGCCATCGCAGACCACACGTCGCTGCCAAGAGGGCCTTGCGGTAAATGGATAGCGATGTGCAGTGGCTGGATATCGCCAGGAAGGCGAGGCATTTAAGGTGAAAGTGCCTGATACAAGAACAACGGAGGGCCCAGCCCATGAACCAGAATATCGATGCTCTTGCTCGACAGATCCGTGAATCTGTCCAGGAAGATCCTGCCACTGGCGTTTTCCGCTGCCGCCGAGACATCTTCACCGATCAGCAACTGTTCGACCTGGAGATGAAGCACATCTTCGAAAGCGGCTGGGTGTACCTGGCGCACGAAAGCCAGGTGCCAGACATCAATGACTACTTCACTACCTACATCGGCCGTCAGCCGGTGGTGGTGACCCGGGACAAGCAAGGCCAGCTGCACGGTCTGGTCAACGCCTGCGCCCACCGCGGTGCCATGCTTTGCCGACGCAAGCAAGGCAACAAGGGGTCGTTCACCTGCCCGTTCCATGGCTGGACGTTCAGCAATGCCGGCAAGCTACTCAAGGTCAAGGATGCCAAAACCGGGGCCTACCCTGACAGCTTCGACTGCGACGGCTCCCATGACCTGCGCCGGCTTGGTCGCTTCGAAAACTATCGTGGGTTTCTGTTCGGCAGCCTGAGCGAGGCGGTGCCCGAGCTGAGCGACTACCTGGGTGAAACCCGCACGATCATCGACCAGATGGTCGACCAAGCGCCCGAAGGCTTGGAAGTGTTGCGCGGCAGTTCGGCTTATATCTACGACGGCAACTGGAAGCTGCAGATCGAGAATGGTGCCGACGGCTACCACGTCAGTTCCGTGCACTGGAACTACTCAGCGACCATGGGGCGACGTAACTACGAGGCCGAGGGTACCCGTACCGTCGATGCCAATGGCTGGTCGAAAAGCCTGGGCGGGGTGTATGCCTTCGAGCACGGGCATATTCTGCTGTGGACCCGCTTGCTCAATCCCGAAGTACGTCCCGTGCATGCCCACCGTGAAGCCCTGGCCGAGCGCCTTGGGCAAGAGCGCGCGGACTTCATCGTCGACCAGACCCGCAACCTGTGCCTGTACCCCAACGTCTATCTCATGGACCAGTTTTCCACGCAGATCCGCGTGGTAAGACCGATTGCCGTGGACAAGACCGAGGTGACTATCTACTGCATGGCGCCAAAAGGCGAAAGCGACAAGGAGCGCGCCACCCGCATTCGTCAGTACGAAGATTTCTTCAACGTCAGCGGCATGGGTACACCGGACGATCTGGAAGAGTTCCGCGCCTGCCAGACCGGTTATCAGGGCGCGGCACCGTTGTGGAACGATCTGAGCCGTGGCGCCAAGCAATGGGTAGAAGGCCCGGATGACAATGCCAAGGCCATGGGCATGCGCCCACAGCTCAGCGGCGTGAAGACCGAGGATGAAGGCTTATTTGTTCGCCAGCACGCATTCTGGGCATCCCGCTTGCTCAACGCGCTGGAGTCCGAGCGCGAACGCTTGATCGCCACTGACAAGGAGGCTCAGCCATGAGTACCTCCCGTGACCTGCTGCTGGATTTTCTCTACCGCGAGGCGCGGTTGCTGGACGACCGCCAGTGGGATGAGTGGCTGCAATGCTATTCCCCGGACGTGGAGTTCTGGATGCCGGCCTGGGACGACCAGGACAGCCTCACCGAAGACCCGCATCGGGAAATCTCGCTGATCTACTACCCCAACCGCGATGGCCTGGAAGACCGGATATTCCGCATCAAGACAGAGCGCTCCAGTGCCAGTACGCCAGAGCCACGCACTGCACACTTGATCGCCAACCTGGAAGTGCTGAGCGACGACGGCGCCACCGTCGAGCTGCGCTTCAATTGGCACACCCTCAGCCATCGCTACAAGACCACGGATTCGTATTTCGGCACCTCGTTTTATCGCCTGGACGTCAGCGGCGAACACCCGCTGATCGCGCGCAAGAAGATCGTGCTCAAGAACGACTACATCCATCAAGTCATCGACATTTACCACATCTGAGGGCAAAGCCATGACGTATTCGATTGCCTTGAACTTCGAGGATGGGGTCACCCGATTCATCGACTGCAAGCCGGGCGAAAAGGTGCTGGATGCCGCCTATCGCCAGCGTATCAATCTGCCCATGGACTGCTCCGATGGCGTATGCGGCACCTGCAAGTGCCACTGCGAGACGGGCGAATACGACCTGGGTGACGACTACATCGAAGATGCCCTGGCCGAGGATGAAGCCGAGCAGCGTCAGGTCCTCACTTGCCAGATGGTGGTGCAGTCCGATTGCGTGCTCAGCGTGCCGGTACCTTCCAGTGCCTGCAAGACGGGGACCAAGCATTTCGGCGCGACGGTGTCGAGCATCGTAACCTATGCCGACGCCGCCGTGGAGGTCAGTTTCACCCTCGACCAGGCGCCCGTTTTCCTGCCGGGCCAGTACGTCAATATTGCCGTGCCTGGGGGCCAGCAGACACGCTCGTATTCGTTCAGCAGCCGCCCCGGTCACACCCAGGCCAGCTTCCTGATCAAACAGGTGCCCGGGGGCCTCATGAGCAGCTGGCTGGCCGGTGCCAGCGTCGGCGCGCAGGTCAGCATGACCGGCCCGCTGGGCAGTTTTTACCTGCGCGCGGTTACTCGGCCTCTGCTGTTCCTGGCGGGCGGCACTGGTCTGGCGCCTTTTCTGGCCATGCTCGAAGTGCTCGCTGAAAAAGGCGAGACCCAGCAGATCTGTCTGATCTACGGCGTCACCCGCGATCAGGATCTGGTGATGGTCGATGCCTTGCAGGGCTTCTCGGACCGCTTGCCCAATTTCAGTTTCGTGACGTGCGTTGCCGACCCTGCCACGGTGCACCCACGCCAAGGCTATGTTACCCAGCACATGGCAGCAGGTGCACTGAATGCAGGCGATGTGGATGTCTACCTGTGCGGTCCGCCTCCCATGGTGGACGCGGTGCGCAAGTATTTCACCGAGCAGGGTGTGACCCCCGCCAGTTTTCACTACGAAAAATTCACCCCCAACGCCGTGGTCACTGGCGATGCTGCCTGAGGAGGTCGATATGAGCCTGCGTTTCGTTGACAAAGTCGCCGTGGTCACCGGTGCAGCCCAGGGCATAGGTCTTTGCGTGGTCGAGCGCCTGCTGGAGGAGGGCGCCTGGGTGGTCGCAGTGGACCGCTCCGAGCTGGTGCACGAGCTCAGCAGCGAGCGAGTGTTGACGCTCACCGCCGACCTCGAGCAGAGCACCGAATGCGGCGAGGTCATGGGCGCTGCCCATGGTCGATTCGGGCGTATCGATGTTCTGGTCAACAATGTTGGAGGCACCATCTGGGCCAAGCCTTTCGAGTACTACCGCAGCGAAGAAATCGAAGCTGAGGTGCGTCGGTCATTGTTCCCGACATTGTGGTGTTGCCACGCCGTACTGCCCTACATGATCGAGCAGGGTAGCGGAGCGATCGTCAACGTTTCTTCAGTCGCGACTCGCGGGGTGAACCGAGTGCCTTACGGCGCTGCCAAGGGTGGGGTGAACGCCCTGACGGCCTGCCTGGCGTTCGAGACTGCCGAACGAGGCATCCGTGTCAATGCCACGGCGCCGGGCGGCACCGAGGCGCCACCACGACGCATCCCCCGCAACACCCAAGCGCCCAGCGCCGACGAACAACGGTGGTACCAGCAGATTGTCGACCAGACCGTCGACAGCAGCTTGATGAAGCGCTACGGCACAATCAACGAACAAGCGAGCGCCATTCTGTTTCTGGCTAGCGATGAGGCTTCCTACATTACCGGCGTCACGCTGCCTGTAGGGGGTGGAGATTTGGGCTGATCCGGCGGCCGCATTCAAGCCGCTGATCTCCTCGGCGCCAATAAGGCGCCTACTGCAAACTTCCAGACGGTTGTCATCCTCGCCGAGGTCGGCACGAACGTCTGGCTGGACACTGAAAATATGGCGGCCGCTTTATTGCCGCCCCAAGGACAGTACCGAGTTGAGGGCGTTTGTGTTTTTCACGCATTAGCGCGGTGCAATGCGTGAGCGGTTCGTTGAGGGTTTCGTAGTCGTCGCTTCAAAGGGTGGAGTTCTGTGGCTAAGGACATTCCAGCACGGTGGTTAGTGATCTACGCGGGGCTGTCTAGAACGGACTGCTTTATTCTGGGTAATCCCATGCCACGTCTTTCTCCACTTGAACCAGCGATCGCTGGCCCTCGATACCCGCGCCACTTTCTTCCAGTCGCTCGACAGCTACGGCCCCTTTTCGCGATCTGCTCGGCGCTTTCGCCAATCTGATGAACTTGATCTGCTAATACGTGAATATGCGCGACTGGTGACCCTGACGCCTGAACGCATCAGCAATGGGTTTCACGCGCGCTTGCGGGCGTATCCAGGAACAAGCCCTGGCGTACCGTGCTCGGGGCAGTTCATCTGGCGACTGTCGGATGACCCGGAGCAGGGCTACGTGGCTGATGTAACAGCCGCCGCGGCGGCTACGCTGCGCGGGGCCTCGCAGCCTGCTGCGGTGCCTCTCTGCAGCAGGTCCCACGGCATCGCTGGGCTCGCTATTTGCCCAATGATTCTGTCGACGTTAGCCATTGCCGATACCACTGGCCATAGCGCTCCAGCCGATCACGCACGAATGACGGCCGGAGCAGCCGATGTCCCTCGCCGGGATAAACGATCAACTGCGTTGGTACGCCATTGACCTTGAGGGCCTGAAACATCTGTTCGCCACCCAGGATCGGCACGCTCGCGTCCTTGTCGCCACCGAGGAACAAGGTGGGTGTGTCGATGCGGTCGGCGTGGAAGAACGGGTAGGAGTTCCGGATCCACAGCTCCGGGTTCTGCCACGGCGCGGGGAATTCAGCCCGCCACAGAGTGATCCACTGATCATGGCCGTACATGGCCAGGCGGTTCCCGCTGCCGGCGCCGCTGATGGCAGCCTTGAAGCGCTTGTCGCTGGCGATCACGTAGTTGGTGAGGAGCGCACCGAAGCTCCAGCCGCCGATGCCTAACCGCGCGGGGTCGGCAATTTGCCGCTGGGTGAGGTAGGTCACGCCTGCCAGCAGATCCTGCACGGGCAGCGTGCTCCAATCGGCGAATATCGCGTGGCTGAAAGCGCTGCCGCGACCGGCACTGCCGCGATAATTGACGTGCAGTACAGCGTAGCCTTGCGCTGCCAGGTATTGCCGTTCGAAGGAAAACGCGTGGCTGTCCTGAGCGTTGGGGCCGCCATGGATCTGCAGCAGGGTGGGCAGGTGCTGGCGCTGCGAGCCCGGCGGATAGGTCAGCAGGCCATGGATCGAGGTACCGTCGGCGGAGGGGAAGGCGATGTCTTCGGCAGGCAGCCAAGCTACTCGTTGATTGAGTTGATCGTGCAGGTGGCTGAGACTCTCGGCGGGTAAGGCTGTCACTTCGTTCTGAACCAGGCGGAACAGTTCGCCGGGTCGGGTGTCCGCTGAGGCGATATACGCCAGGCCCTCGCCCCCTGTGGCGAACGCGCTGACAGTCAGTGGCCCATCGATCAATGGCCGTATGGCGTGATCGGCCAAGGACATTTCGAAAACACCCCGCCGGCGATCTCCGGTGACGATAAACCGCAGGCGCGTTCCGTCGGTGCTGAACCGTGCGGCACT
Source organism: Pseudomonas sp. GW821-FHT01A09 (assembly GCF_058986725.1). Taxonomy (NCBI): domain Bacteria; kingdom Pseudomonadati; phylum Pseudomonadota; class Gammaproteobacteria; order Pseudomonadales; family Pseudomonadaceae; genus Pseudomonas; species Pseudomonas sp. GW821-FHT01A09. The sequence continues at coordinate 89,748 of NZ_JBYSWB010000002.1, read as the reverse complement.
GACGTCCAGATCGAGTGCCGCGCTCAACCGCTCGGTGTTGCCGTCGTCGAGCCGCACTGCGCTCAGGTATTGATGACGGCGAAAATCCTCTTGGGGATCGTCGCTGCTCAAGTACACCAGGCGCTTGCCGTCAGGTGACCAGGCCGGCTCATTGCCATAGCCCGAGCGTGCGGCAGCGAGCGGCTTGGCGGTACTGCCGGGCGTGGCCGAAATGACGAACAGGGTCTCGTGGCGGGTCTGATCGGTGCTGGCGATAAAGGCGATGGAGCGACCATCCGGTGACCAGCGCGGGGTGGTCTGGGCAAACGCACTCGCTGCGGTCAGGCGTTGCGGCGCAGGGTCATTCAGGCGCAGCAGGTAGATCTGCGCGATATCGTTGCCTGGCAGATAACCAACGCCGTCGCGCTTGAATTCATAGCGGTCGATGACCTGCGGCTCGTCGGGTCTGGGTGGCGCGACCGGGCTGTAGATCAGCGCCAGTTGTTGCCCGTCGGGCCGCCACTGATAGTCGCTGATTACTCCGGTCACTGCTGTCAGCAGTGTCGCCTGGCCGCCTTGCAAGTCAACCTTCCAAAGCTGTAGTCGGCCCTGATCGGCAGCTAGAAAGCTGATGCCGCTGCCGTCGGGCAACCACTGGGGCTGGCTGAACGACTGCGTATCATCGAGGATCAACCGCGGTGCTCCGCTGTTTACGCCGGCAAGCCAGAGCTGGCGATGTAGACGGTCATGTTGGGTGTCTGCGCTGGCGACGGTGTACAGCACTCGCTGGCCGTCCGGGGAGATCTGGGGATCGCTGACGTCCTGAAGTTGCGTCAAGTCCGCCAGTCGAGCAGGCTGTGCTGCTTCGGCGTGAAGGGCTGGAATAGTCATGAGCGTACCAACGATAAGGGCGAGCGAGCACGCACGCCGCAGCGAACCTATGTTCATTGAAGACCTGACCTTGCGAACAGAAAGGGAAGGTGCCCGTCGCCTTCGACGGGCGTTTGCAGCGTGGCTTAAAGAATGGTCCAGGAGACCCCCACATACACGCCGAAGCCGTCGCCGGCGAATGAGCGCGCGGCGTCCTGGCCTTTGTCGTCGTAGCCGGGAGTGACAGTCGACGCATAGTGCTTGTTGGTCAGGTTGCGCAGGTCGAGCCAGCCGTCCCAGTCATGCTTGGGTGCGGCGTAGCCAAAGCGGGCGCCGAACAAGGTGTAAGGCGCGGCATAGTATGAGTTGGCGTAATCCACGGCGATGCGCGATGCGTGCTCGGTGTTGAACGCCGTGTACAGGCCGTTGGGCAAGCTGTAGCGCAGTTCGGCCTGATAGTAGTGCTTGGGAATACCCGCCAGTTGGTTATTGCCGAAGCGGTCGTCGTCCTTGTAGTGAAAGTCGCTGTAGGTGTAGGCCTGGGTCAAGTCGACCTTGCCCTGAGCGCCGCCGTTCCACACCGGCGTGACCACGCCCAGCTCGACACCTTGATGCACGGTAGGGCTGGCGTTGGACTCGGCAATGATCTGAGAGGTGGTGGCGGTGGCCGCCTGGGTTTCCACCGACAGCAGTTCGTGGCGTACTTCGGAGCGGTATACCGCCAGATCCCACTGGCCGACATTCCACTGGCCTACCCAGGCATCGCCGCGGCCACCGATTTCAAGGGTGGTGGCGGTCTGATTCTTGAGGTGGATGCCGTCGCGCTGCAAACCGGTGGCGGCACCGCTGCCCGCCGGGAAATACTTGTTCGAGCCCCAGATCAGCGACCAGGCATGGGGTGGCTCGACCGAGCGGCTGAGGTTGCCGTACACCTGCAGGGTCGGGCTGAAGTCATAGCGCAGCCCGGCTCGTGGCGCATAGTCCCAGCTTTCCTGGCTGTCGTTGCCACCGCTGGCGGGATAGTCGACGTCGGTGCGGCGTGAGGTGTAGATAGCCGCGATACCGGTGGTCAGCCACAGATTGGGGACTAGCTCCAGGTCATTGCCGACATGCAGCACGCTGTCCGAACCCAAGTAACTGTAGTCGCGGGTCTTGGTCCCTGGGGCGTAGCCCGCAGTGTTCCCAGCTGGCGTGCGTACGTACTCCGAGGCGCCATTGTTGGGTAGTGCACGGGTGCTGCGCAGGCCGATGGTGGTCTTGCTGACATGCCCTGACAACTCGTCTTCACGCAAATAGTTGAGCACGCCGCTGACGTCGGTGTAGGCGACCTTGATGCGGTTGGTGCCTTCGCGCAAGTCCATGGGGTAATCGTGGTAAACGAAGCCTGCTTCGATCTGTGAGTTGTCGTCGATATGGTAAGTGGTGGTGTTGCCCAGCCAGGTAGTGCCGGGCTCGATGCGCTTGGCGTCGCGAGCCAGATAGCGGCTGTTGGCACCGCGCGAATCGTGGCTGATCTGATAGCGGGTCTGGTTGCCCGGCATGTCGTTGTCGGTTTCCCGGTAGCGAAAGTAGAAGCGTGTTTCCAGCTGCGGGCTGAAGCGATAGCCGAAATTGGCAGCCACCCCTTTGCCGCTGCCACCGGCGTGGTCGCGGTAGCCATCGCTTTGCGAATCAGTGAGGCTGATGTAGTAGTCGGCGTTGCCTAGCACCTGTCCGGAGCTGATTTCGCGCTTGGCGTAGCCGTTGCTGCCGAGCTCGTAATGGATGCCGAGCTTAGGGGCGTCGTAGCCGGTGCGGCTGATGTAGTTCACCGAGCCACCCAGGGCCAGTGCGCCACGATCAAAGCCGTTAGCACCGCGAAGTACTTCAACTCGGCTCATCCACAGGGGTTCCTTCAGTTCATACGGAGTGCCCCCAGGGCCGGTCAGCGGCAGGCCGTCGATGGTCTCGAACAGGCCGGAGGCGTGAGCGCTGGGGCCGCGATTGACGCCGGACCCGCGGATCGACAGCTTGACCCCTTCGTTGTTAGTCGACCTGGCGTATACACCAGGCTGTAAGCGAAACACATCTTCGTTGTTGCTGGCGCGGCCCTGTTCGACCTTGGTCAGGTCGACATAATTGGTGCCACCCGGGGTGTTCTTGAGTTTTTCCTTGGCGGCTTCAGCGTCGGTTTGGGCTGGGTTGAGGGCTTCTCCGACGACTTCGACGCGGCCCAATTGCACCGCTTGGATGTCGTCGGCCGCAAGCACCGAAGAACTGAGCGCCAGCGCTGCACCACAGCTCAGCCAGGGCAATGCACGGAGGGCAAAAGGAGGTTGTTTGGACAGCATGCTGGATGTTCCTTCGGATGGATCTTATGGATGGGTGAATGGTCACCGGGTCACGGCAACCGGTAGTTTCGTCGCGGCTCAGCCCCTGCGGATACCGCGAGCGACAGGATGATCATTGGCAAGACGATCGCCGTGGCCGAACATTTTCTGGCGCAGGGTGCCCGGGCGGTAGTGTTGCTTGAGCAACCCGCGTTTGCGCAGCTCGGGTGCCAGGCCGTCACTGAAGTCTTCGAAGCTGCTTGGGGAAATTACATAGGTGACGTTGATGCCATCGACACCGGCGTCTTTCCACTTTTGCAACTCGTCGGCCAAGCGTTCCGGGCAGCCGACTATCTGCCGATTGCGCCGCCACAGCAGGACTTCGCCCAAAGTCCAGGTCTGGTCCGGTGCGGATTGGCGCAGGCTATTGAGCCAGCCCTGCTGGGTGTTCGTGCGGATGTCTGCCAATGGGGTGTTGAGGTCGACGACCGAAATATCCTGACCGGCGGCGCTGCTCAGTTGTGCGGCGAAGGCTTCTTCGTGCAGGTACTCGCGGTAACTGGCGTCCTTGGCCCTGGCCTCTTCGTCACTGCCGCCGACTACGAAGGTCAGGCCCTGGAAGAACAGAATGCTGGAAGGGTCTCGCCCCGCCGCCAAGGCCCGGCGGCGTATATCGGCGATGATCTGCTGTGCCCCCAGGGGCGTCGTCGAATCCAGGAAGATCGCCTCTGCATTGCGTGCGGCAAAGGCGCGTCCGGCCTGCGAAGACCCAGCCTGAAACAACACCGGGGTACGCTGCGGCGACGGTTCGGACAGGTGCGGGCCTGGGACCTGGTAATACTCGCCGTGGTAGTCGATGCGATGCACTTTGCTGGGGTCGGCATAACGGCGCAGAGCCTTGTCGCGCAACACCGCACCTTCTTCCCAGCTGTGCTGCCACAACGCCCCGCAGACCTCCAGGTACTCGGCGGCCATCGCATACCGTGTGTCGTGCTCGGGCAGGTCGGGCCAGCCGAGGTTGCGCGCAGCACTGGCCAGATGCGAGGTGACGATGTTCCAGCCCACCCGGCCCTCGGTGATGTGGTCGAGGGTCGAGACCCTGCGCGCAAAGTTGAAGGGGGGTTCCTGCAGGATCGACTGGGTGAAGACGAACCCCAGGTGCTCGGTGACCGCGCTCATCAATGGGATCAGTACGCTGGGGTCGCCGCCTGGGGTCTGCATGGCCTGTGCGATTGAGGTCTGATACCCGCCTTTGTAAAGGTCGTGCACACCGACCACATCGGCCAGAAAGATCGCGTCGAAACCACCGCGCTCCAAGGTCTTGGCCAAGTCGGTCCAGAACCTCGGCCGGGTGTAATCGAAGCGTTGTGAGTCCGGGTGCGCCCACACCCCGTGATAGGCCAGGGACACGCAGTTCTGCTCGAATGCGTTGAATAGCAGTTCGTTGGTACTGCGGCCGGTAGCTGAGTGAGTCATTGAATAATTCCTTTGGCAGTGCCTTGAACGGGGGGCTGCCACTGCGGCAGCGGCAGGTCGAGATGTTCACGCAGGGTGGCGCCGCGATAGCTGCGACGCAGCACCCCGCGAGCTTGCAGACGGGGGATGACCTGATCGAACAGGCCATCCAGACTGGCGCCCAGTTCGGCGGGCAGCACCACATAACCGTCGGTCTGACGGGCGTCGAAACGCGCCTGCAGTTGCGTGGCGATATCTTCGAAACTGCCCACCGGGGTCCAGTGACCACGGGAGCTGAGCAAACGCTGCAGCACATCGCCCAATGGCATTTGCTGCTCGATCATGTGCAGCAACTGGGTCGCGGCGGTGCTGGGCGCGCTGTGGCGTGCCTGCTCGTGGAGCGATTCGGGCAGCGGCTGGTCGAGGGGCAGGGCGGTGCAGTCAATACCGTTGAGCAACGCGCCCAACCGCTTCAGGCCGACACTCTGGTCGGTCAAGCCAGCCAATGAGCGCTGCAGTTCACGCGCGGCCGTTAGGTCCGGAGCGCAGAAGGGAGTGACTCCCTGCAGCACTCGCAAGTCCTCGGCACGGCGGCCGTGGCGGACCGCGCGCGCTTTGAGGTCGCGGTAGAACGCTGCAGCATCTTCGGCATCGGCCTGCATGGTGAAGACGATATCGGCATAGCGCGCGGCAAGTTCTCGACCCTCCTCGGAGGCTCCGGCTTGCACGATCAGTGGCCGCCCTTGTGGCGAACGCGGGCTTGGAAGGGCTCCGGCGACGTTGACGTGCGCCCCGACGAATGCGCTGGCGTGAATTCTTTCGGGGCGGCCGTAAACGCCGCTGTGTCGATCGGCGACCACAGCATCCGGTGCCCAGCCATCCCATAGCGAACGGGCTGCCTGCAAGGTTTCAGCAGCGCGCTCGTAACGGCTGCGGTGGCTCGGCAAATCAGCCATGCCGTAATGCTGCTGACCGCCACGGGACACCACAACGTTCCAGCCGGCACGGCCGCCGCTCAAGTGATCCAGCGACAGCACTTGCCGCGCCAAGGTGTAGGGTGCGTTGTAGGTCGTCGATAACGTGCCGATCAGGCCGATCCGCTCGGTCACCCCAGCCAGTGCTGCCAGCAGGGTCAGGGGCTCCAGCTGATTGCTCGGCCAGGCACTGATCGATTGCGGATCGAAACCGGCGACGTCGGCAACGAACAGGCTATCGACCACTGCCCGTTCGGCGCGCTGAGCGATGCTTTGGAACAGCTTGAGCGACGTCAGTTGCTCTACGGCGCTGTCGGCCTGGCGCCAAGCCGCCTGGTGGAAGCCGGCATCACCGACTACCAAGGCCATGTGCATGTAGCGCTGCTCGCTCATCAGGCGCTCGCTACGGCTATATCGATGCTGCCCGCCTGGGGCGTAGTTGCCTCGATCTGACGGTTGAGCAGGGCCAGCTTGGCACCGATCACCCGGCCGGCGTCCGAGCCCAGGATCAAGCGTGACGCCAGGCCGTCGTCGGGCAGGCCGGTCGTGACCAGATCGATGATCCGCTGAGCCGCCCGCTGCGGATCACCGGGCTGTTGACCACGGTTATCGTTGACGCTTCGGCGAGCGGCACCGGATGATGCGTCGTAGTCATGGATCTGCACATCACTGACCAACAACGATTGATCCTCGAGGAAATCGGTACGCAGGATTCCCGGCTCGACAATCAGCACTTTGATGCCCAGCGCCGCAGTCTCCTTGGCCAAGGCTTCACTCAGCCCCTCGACCGCAAACTTGCTGGCCGAGTAGATTCCCCAGGACGCCGCACCGCTGATGCCAGCCAGCGAGCTGATGTTGACTACGTTCCCGGCCCGCTGGGCACGCAACACGGGCAAGGTAGCGCGCAGTACATTGAGTACGGCGTTGAAGTTGAGGTCGAATACCGCCTTGACTTCGGCATCACTGGCCTCCTCGATGGCGCCGAGCAAGCCGCGGCCGGCATTGTTGATGACCGTGTCGAGGCGGCCGAAACGCTGCAAAGCGGTACCGATAGCGGCCTTCGCCGCATCGACCTGAGCCAGGTCGACCTTGAGGTCGAGCAGGTCCGGGTGCTCGCCAATGTCGCTCAGGCCTTGGCGTGAAACTGCCACCACCTGATCGCCTTTGGCCAATGCTTCAAGTACCAGGTGCTTGCCCAGACCCCGGCTTGCGCCGGTGATAAGCCAAACTGCCATACGTAAATCCCCCAACCCCATTGAAGAGGCGTTATCGATCGGTAGTGGTTGCGTTAAAGGATGCCGGTGTTCGGCGGGGCGATGCCGTTGAGCAAGTGATTGCCCAGGTGATGAATCTTCCAGCGCGCCGGGTCGTGCAGCGAATGGGTGCGGGTGTTGCGCCAGTGCCGGTCCAGGCCCAGGTGGCGGGCAGTGCCGCTGGCGCCGAGGAACTCGAAGATGTCGCTGGTCAATTTCACCGATTGCTCAGCGGTAAAGGCTTTGGCGGCGGCCACTGCCATCGAAATCTCGGCGGCGGCTTCGCCAGCTACTTCGGCTGCGGTCTGCGGGTCGCGCACCAGCGGATCGAGTCGATCATAGGTACGGGCGGCGTGGTCCAGCAGCGCCGCTGCGGCGCGTTGCTGGATGGCGAAACGGCCAAACGCATGGATCACCACCGGATCCTCCGCGTTGCGCGCATAAGGCGAATCGCTGGAGGGCCGAGAGCGCTCGTTGACGAAACGCACGGCGTCCTTCAGTGCTGCATCGAGCACGCCGAGGTCCAGGCCGATATGGTGCAACTGGCCAAACGCGCCGTGGCTCTGGGGGCGTTGGAACAGCCGCCAGCGTTCGACAAAGCGCCAGCGCGGAACCCACACGTTGTCGAATACGCAGGTGCCGCTGCTGGTGCCGCGCTGGCCGAAGCTGTTCCAGTCCTGCTCGACGCTCAGGCCGGGCGCGTTGCGTTCGATATAGGCAACGCCGATGCGGTCTTCGGGATCCTTGGCCATGACGGCGATCCAGCGTGCATGGGTAGCGCCAGTGCTGTAGTACTTGCGCCCGTCGAGGCGGTAGTCCGGGCCATCCTGGGTGAGGCGCGTGACCATGTGTTCATGACCGCGTTTGCCGCCGGTTTCGGTGCTGGCATTGCCGATCCAGGCACCTTCGAGCACCTGGCCGAAGAAGAAGTCTTGCTGCTGCTCGCTGCCCACTCGGTCGAGCGCATCGAGGGCAGCAAAGTGCGGCTGAAAAATTTGCGCCACACTCGGGTCGGCTTCGGCGATGCGTCGATAGACCTGAGCGATGACCAGTGCCGAGGCCTGGATGCCGCCGTGGCGGCGCGGCACATTGAGTGCCAGCAGGCCACTGGCAGCGATCTCGGCGAGTGCTGCAGCGGGCAGCTCACCCGAGGCATCGCGGGCCTGGGCCTGTGCGTCGATCAGCGGTACCAGGCGGTCAAGGATCCCAGTTACCTCTGCTTCGTCGTGGATGATATGGACGTGGCTCATGCCGATTGTTCCTGGCTGTGCACCGGCTTGTCGCGCGGCTGGTCGGGTGAAGAATCTCGCGAAGGATCGCTTTCCAGGCCGCGTGCGGCGATGGCGTCGCCGATCGCTTCGCTGTCGCGGATCAAACGCACCAGCACCGGGGTGATGATGCGAAAGCTCGGCTTGCCAAGCCCACGGGCTTTCCAGGCGTCGCGGGAAATATTCACGGCGCGGGACACGCTCGGGATGCAGCGGATGGTCAAGGCCAGCACCAGGCTGACCTTCCAAGGGTTCACGCCCAGCCGATCCAGCGGCAGCAGTAGGCGCTCGAAGAGCGCCAGCATGGCCGAAACCTGGGTAGTGAACGTTAGCAGGCCGGCGAGCAGCACCGCGCTGTACATCAGACTGGCGATCCACAGCCCGGCCTGCCATGAGGAGGTGGCCCACTGCACCGCAATGATGACCACGAAGAAGGGCAGCAGGCTCAGCCAGGCGCGCCAGGCATGTTTGAGGCTCAGTCCTGCCAAGGGATAGAGCACCAAGGCGAATAGCATCCAGCCCGCCTGCCCGTAGAGCGAATGCGTCAAAGACAGTGCGCTGGTGATCAGCATCAGGGCAAGAAATTTCCAGCCGGCGCTCAGGCGGTGCAGCCAGGAGTTGCCAGCCTCGTACAGGCCGATCACAGCGCCACCTCTGGCTGTGTCGAACCTGTCTTGAGGCGGCGCTCGCGAATCAGCTGCTTGTAGCGCGCGACAGCCTCTTGCGGCTTCCCGTCGAACCATACTCGGCCTTGATCGATGACGATGGCGCGGTCGAAGTCCTCGATGATCTCCAACTGGTGGGTAAGCAGAATGACTTGCTGCTCAAGGTCGCGAAGGGTCTCCACGAACAGCTCGACGTTGTACAAGTCGAGCAGGGTGGTGGGTTCGTCACAGATCAGTATTTTCGGCTCTGTCACCAACACCGAAGCCAGCGCCAGCATCTGCTTCTGTCCACCGGACAGCAGGTGCGCGGAATGCTCGGCATGGCGCTCCAGGCCATATCGTTGCAGCACCCGACTGATTTCCCGGTGCTGGCGCTGCGGGTCGTGCTTGAAGCGCCGCAGCCCTAGCCCGACGTCCTCGGCCACCGTCGGCATGATGATCTGACTGTCGGCGTCAGAGAACATGAAGCCCACGCGCCGCCGCGCTTCGACCGGGTGGCGGCGAACATCCACGCCGTCGACCAGCACCTCGCCTTGAATAGGAATCAGCAGGCCGTTGAGGGTACGGGCAAGGGTGGATTTGCCGCTGCCGTTGGTGCCGATCAGCGCGATGCGTTGCTCGCCGAGCTGCAGATTGATGTCGTGCAGCACCGGCCAGTCGCCAAAGCTGTGGTTGAGATTGCGGATAGAAATCAACGGTATGACCTCGGTGTCAGTGATGGGGCCGCGGGCCGATGTTCGCAAGCGACTCGCCACGGCGCATTCCCGCAGGCGGAATGGGAAACGCCCGGAAGATAGAGCGTCCGATCAGGGCCGCGATCACCGCCTTGATCAAGTCGCCAGGCAAGAACTGCACGGCTGCCAGGATGACCGCGCTGAGCCCATTGCCCAGGCGCCAGGCCGCCAGCGGCAGGCCGAGCGCGTAGATCACCACAATGCCGCCGGCGATATTGGCCAGCAGGGCATGGAGGAAGGAGTAGTTGCGCCCCGTCCGCGGTGCCAGCCAGGCGATCACAGCGACCCCTGGCAGCCAGCCCACCAGGTAGCCAGCGCTGGGCCCGAACAAGGGTGCCAAGCCGCCACGTCCGCCGGCCAGCAGCGGCAGCCCGGCGAGAGTCAGCACCAGAAACGCCAGGATCGCCAGCACCGCGCGGCGCGGGCCCAGCAGCGTGCCGGCGATCATCACGCCAAGCGTCTGCGCGGTGATTGCCACTGGGCCCAAGGGCAGCGTACCGAACAGGCCCAGTACGGCGATCAGCGCTGCGAACAACGCGATCAGCGCCAGGTCGCGCGGCAGGAGTGGGCGACGTCGGCCGGTAGAGGTGTCACCGCTGGGCAAGGCTGATTCGCTCATGGGGATATCCTTTGCAAAATTAGGTTATTGGTTAATCCTCTAACCTAAATAATCTTACGTAATAGCAATTCGCTGTGAAGTAATAAATTGATCTATGTATATGTCGATCTTGCCACCGATGAAGTTATGCCGGGAAAAGCTTGAGGCGATTATAAAGATGAGATAATCCTATGTTTTTCAAGGGCGTTTGGAGTATTTTCGTTTCTCTTGATGGCACGTACCAGCTGAGCTGGGCTATTTTAGAAAAGATGCAGATCTCGTGGTGTGATGGGATAAATGCATAACGTGTCAGGTTTTTTTATCGGTATTAGTTATTGGTTAAACTACTAACATTTTTGCGAAACATGCGCTCTGTGGGTGCCGCAGATCGCAACGCCAGGTCTTCGCGCCTGGCGCTGCCCATGACACCAAGCTGGCTGTAAAGGAGAAGGATTTGGCCAATATCGATAACCACGACACGTTGAGCGAGCGCGATCTCAAGTTCAATTTCCGCAGCGGTACGCCGGCGTTGTTTTTGGTGGAAACCTTCGGCGAGTGGACTCGCCGGCGCTACGACCGGATTCAGGATGGCGGTGTCTGGAATGGCTGGCTGGCGCTAATAGGCTTGCCGCCAGTGGGGGTGGTGGGCCCTCAGGATCTGGAGCGCATGCGCGATTTGCGCAGGGCGATCTATGGTGTTGCTCAGGCAAGGGTAAAGGGCCTGCCAGCGTTGTCGACCGACGTGCGGGCGATCAACCAGTATGCAGCCCACCCGGTGCCCGCCGTGCAATTGCAACTCGATGGCAAAGCCAGGCAGCAGCCCGTGGGGGTCACCCAGGATGAAGTGCTGGCACTCTTGGCCCGCGATGCTGTCGAGCTGTTCAGCGGGCCCTATGCCGAGCGGATCAGAGAGTGTGAAAGCCACATCTGCCCGGTGATCTTCGTCGATCGCTCGCGGCGCGGCGACCGCCACTGGTGCTCTACCAACTGCGGCGCGCGGCATGCGACGGAGCGTTATCGACAGCGCTTGAGCGAGGAGCACGCAGCCGACAGCGAGGGTGGCGGTTGAGCAGCAATACAAGGCTGAACCAGGACGCCGCCCGGGCTCAGCACCCTCGGGTTTCATGGCCCATCTTCAGCAGGACTTTTTCACTGGCCGTCTCCCAGATTGCCTTTGATCCACTCATGGAGATTCATCCCCTCGGGCGACAACGCGCCTGTCCGCTATTTCCCTTGGTTAAAAGCTGACGCCAGCGTTGGCGCACGCCACTGTCACGCCCCTTGACATGCCTTTCCCTGCAGGGCGCGGTTCGGGCGGCTTGGCGTGCGACACTGCAGGGTGATCTGCTCGGCTAAGTCGCCATCGGTGATACGGAAAAATGGAAGGGAATCTCATGAATGATGCGCCGGCGATGCCCGTTGGAGGATGGACGATTACCCTTCAGTTCGATGGATCGTGATGAGCTGCGAGCGCAACTGGTGGCGAACAGGCTCGAGAGCCAACGGCAATAGCCTGTACTGTACAGTGACAATTGTGCGTTAGTGCAGCGCGGCTATCCCCCGCACCTGCTGGCGGTCCTCCCCATTGCGGGCTGCGGTCACGTCTCGGCAGGTACCTCCGGGAATCACGCTATCGGTGCACCAATGCCACCACTCGGCGGTTGGTGAGCGGACAGGAGCGCGAAGTCATCAAACTGATGGATGCTCCTCTCGAAGCCGCTGGAGGCGCTGGTCGCCTGCAGATTGGTTTCGCCGAGCTGTTTCAGCAAGTGAAATCGATACAGCCGAGGAAACTGGCGATGGCCACGCCGATGAGCGCGAGCCAGGGATTGCGGCAGGGATTGGCAGCAGACATGAATAGCGTTCCTTGTTCTGGGGGAGGCATTCCGCGCGGGGGGGATAGTAATAGGCGCCGGGTGGCGGATTCTAATAAGCCTTTGATCCATGGTTATAACGGTGGTCAGTGTGGGGCAGAGTTCGGCCGGGGCGCCTCACACCGCCCAGCCATTGCAGTGGACGATCCGAGCGGTGCCACACCGTACAACGCAATTGCGGCTCTAACCATAGCGCCGCAAAGACTAAGGCTACCGCCGACAGTTCGCTACAGTAGTGAGCAGACTTGGTGCCCTTGCAGGCGCCGCCGTGGCTTCGCGACTGATACCAACGACGGGAGGTTTACCCATGGGTACTCATCAGCACACGCTGACCGACGCATCGCGCGCCGACACATCGGTGATAGGCGAGCTCAACTATGTGCTGGACGACGGCGTGCGCCCCGTCAACTACGCGTACGCACAGCCGCAGGGCAAGCCACAGCGCACCGGGGTGCTGCAGCCGACCCAAGTGCAGATCAGCGATGCCAGGCGCCTGCATCCGAGCGCCAGCCTCGATGTGCAAGGCTTCGCCAAGGTCGAGCAGGCCAGTGCAGTGACCAATCTTGAAGATGAACAACAGGTGCGCGGGCTCTATTACGCAGAGGTCGATGCGCTGCTGCGCTTGCACACAGGCGCAGTGAAGACGGTGATCTTCGATCACACCATTCGCATCGACGAACCCGGCCGCGAAGCCAATGGCCTGCGCGAGCCGGTGCGCTACGTGCACAACGACCAGACCGAGGGTTCGGCGATCCGCCGTGTGCGCGATCACTTGCCGGCGCAGGAGGCCGAGCAGCGTTTGCTCAAGCGTTTTGCGATCATCAATGTCTGGCGGCCGATCGGTGGGCCGGTATGGACCACGCCTTTGGCGCTGTGTGATGCCCGCAGCATCGAAGCAGCGGACTTTCTGCCCAGCGATCTGGTGTACCGGGACAAGATCGGCGAAACCTTTTCGGTGCGCGCCAACCCGCAGCACCGCTGGTATTACTACCCGCAACTACGCCCTGAAGAGGCCTTGTTGTTGAAGATCTACGATTCGCGCACTGACGTCTCCAGAGCTGGCGCGCATACCGCCTTCGATGACCCGACCACGCCAGCGGATGCGCCGCCAAGGCGCAGCATCGAGTTGCGGGCCTTGGTGTTTTTCGCTGACTAGGGGGGTAATGCGTGAGCGGCCCTGTAGGTACCCCGGCGCTGCAGTTCGGCGATCAAGGGGCTGATTCGGGGCGCCGCCCGCAGTACCTTCGGTTTTAGTAGCCCATCATTCGCACAACATTTTCACTGGCCGTCTCCCAGATTGCCTTTGATCCACTCATAAAGCTTCATCCCCTCGGGCGACAACTCGCCGCCTGCACGCCGGCACAGGTAATAAGCGCGGCCATCGTCGATGGCCAGCGCTGACAACCGCACCAGTTCGCCGCTGTCTTCCAGCAGTGTCACTAGTGGCGGTCGCAGCAGCGCGCAGCCCAGTCCCGTGAGCGCGGCGGTCAGCGCCAGTTGCCCGTCTTCGAAGAGCATGCCGTTCAAGGCCGCCGGATGCCTCGCGCCCGCTGCGGTGAACCATTGCGCCCAGGTACCGCGCTCTTCGTCGTGCAGCAGCGCAATATCCGTCAGTGCTTCGGGCTCGTCGAACGGCCCGCGCGCAGCCAGAAACGCGCGACTGCAATAAGGGCTCACCGCTCCGCTGAGCAGCAATTCGCTGTGATAGCCCGGCCAGTGCCCGGTACCGAAACGAATCGAGAGATCAGCGGCATCGCTGGGGTAGCTGCGGTGGTTGGCATAGATGACGTTGATGTCCAGGCCGGGATGTTGCTGCAGAAACGCGGGTAGCTTGGGGATGAACAGATTGAAGCCGACCATCGGGATCAGGCTGATGGTGATCTGCCGCAGGATGGATTTTTCCCGAACGTGTTCCGTGGCGCTGCGCAGCACGGCAAAGGCTGAGCGGATGGCGCGGTAATACTCGCGACCTTCTTCGGTGAGCGCCAGGTTACGGCCCTGACGCAGGGTCAGAGGCTGTTTGAGGAAGGTCTCGAGCAGGCGCAGTTGATGGCTGACCGCCGAGGGCGAGATGTCCAGCTCGCGGGCAGCGGCATTGACGCCGCCGTGACGTGCGAAGGCTTCGAAGGTGCGCACGGCACGTAAGGGAGGATCATTGGGCAACTGTTCTAAAATATTCATGTATTGAATTTAGCATGCCTTTCAAATCGGCGGAAACCCCTGTTTTTATTCATGTGATGAAGCAGCTGATCAGGTTTTTAACTTGGAATAAGCATAGTAGATTCTAATAGTTGATAAAAACAGAATAGATTATTACTGTGCCGCCCTCGTGATCTCTGGAATATTCAATCGCTATGGATACTTTTATCCAGCAGGTGCTCAACGGCCTGCTGAGCGGCAGTCTGTATGCCCTGATTGCTCTGGGCTACACCATGGTCTACGGCATCCTGCGCATCATCAACTTTGCCCATGGCGACGTCCTGATGGTCGGTGCGCTGGTGGGTCTGTCGGCGATTCGTGGTCTGCAGGCGGCGTTCCCGCATCTGCCAGGGGTGTGCGTGCTGTTGCTGGCCGCGCTGGTTGCCATGCTCGTGTGTGCCTTGCTGGCCACTCTTATCGAACGCGTGGCCTATCGCCGTTTGCGCAATGCGCCGCGCCTGGCGCCACTGATCAGCGGCATCGGCGTGTCGTTGTTGCTGCAAACCCTGGCGATGCTGGTGTGGTCGCGCAATCCGCTGATGTTCCCGCAACTGTTGCCGATGGATCCGATCCAGGTGACGCCTGGCCCGACCGGTGCGATCACCAACGTGACGGCGCTGGTGACCATCGGCGTTGCGCTAGGGGTGATGGCCGGGCTGTGGCTGTTGGTCGAGCGTACCCGCCTGGGCCGAGCCATGCGCGCGGTGGCGGAGAATCCACAGGTGGCCAGCCTGATGGGCATCAACCCTGACCGCATCATCGTCCTCACCTTCGCCCTTGGTGGGGCGCTGGCGGCACTGGCAGGGATCATGATGGCCAGCAACTATGGCAGCGCCAATTTCTACATGGGCTTCTTGCCCGGCATCAAGGCCTTTACTGCCGCCGTGCTGGGCGGCATTGGCAACCTCAAGGGCGCGATGCTCGGCGGCATCCTGCTGGGCCTGATCGAAGCGCTGGGCACCGGTTACCTGGGGCAAGCCACAGGGGGCGTGTTGGGCAGCAACTATCAAGACGTGTTCGCCTTCGTGGTGCTGATCGGCGTGTTGGTGCTGCGGCCTTCCGGGATTCTGGGTGAACGTCTGGCGAGTCGCGCATGAATATTTTCGTACTCGCTAATCATGCCAAGGCGCGCACCGGGTTGCTCTTGCTGACGCTGGCCATCGTGCTCGCCCCCTGGGTGCTGGGCCAGGCTGGCGGCAATGCCTGGGTGCGAACCCTGGATTTCGCTTTGTTGTATCTGATGTTGGCGCTTGGGCTGAACATCGTCGTCGGCTATGCCGGTTTGCTCGATATGGGCTTTATCGCTTTCTATGCGGTCGGTGCCTATTTGATGGCCCTGTTGGCGTCGCCCCATCTGACCAGTCAGTTCGCGCTGCTGGCCGCCTGGTTTCCCCAGGGGCTGCATGTGAGCGTGTGGCTCGTGGTGCCTCTGGCGGCGCTATTGGCCGCTGGGGTTGGCGTGTTGCTCGGGGCGCCGACGCTGCGGCTGCGCGGTGACTATCTGGCGATCGTGACCCTGGGTTTCGGCGAAATCATCCGCATCCTCATGCGTAACCTTGACCGCCCGTTGAACATCACCAACGGCCCCAAGGGCATCTCATCGGTGGACCCGGTCAGCCTGTTCGGCATCAACCTGGCGCGCACCCAGGCACTGTTCGGCCTGCGCATACCCTCGGTGTACCTTTATTACTACTTGTTCGCGGCATTGGCGCTGGCGATTGTGTTCGTGTGTGTACGCCTCGAGGATTCGCGAATCGGCCGCGCCTGGGTGGCCATCCGCGAGGACGAAGACGCCGCCAAGGCCATGGGTATCAATACCTTGCGCCTCAAATTGCTGGCCTTTGCCATGGGCGCCGCCTTTGGTGGCGTGAGCGGGGCGATGTTCGCCTCGTTCCAGGGCTTCGTCTCGCCCGAGTCCTTCAGCCTCAACGAGTCGATCGTGGTATTGGCCATGGTGGTGCTCGGCGGCATGGGGCACATCCCTGGGGTGATCCTCGGCTGCCTGCTGCTGGCGGCGCTGCCGGAGCTGTTGCGCGCCAGCCTGGGGCCGGTGCAGCAGGCGTTGTTCGGTCAGGTGCTGATCGATCCGGAAATCATCCGGCAGCTGATTTATGGCCTGGCGCTGATTCTGGCGATGCTCTATCGCCCGGCGGGACTGTGGCCGGTGTCGCGAGGTGGACAATGAACTCGCCCTTGTTACAGATCGAACAGGTGCGCAAGCACTTCGGTGGCGTGCTGGCGCTCAACGATGTCAGCCTGAGCATCGCCCCTGGTCATGTCCATGGGTTGATCGGCCCCAACGGTGCTGGCAAGACTACCTTCTTCAACGTGATGACCGGACTGTACCGCGCCGATGGCGGGCGTTTTCTGCTTGATGGGCAGCGCTACCAGCCCACGGCAGTCCACAAGGTCGCTGAGGCCGGGATTGCCCGCACGTTTCAGAACATCCGCCTGTTCAACGCCATGACGGTGCTGGAAAACGTCATGGTCGGGCGCCATGTGCGCACCCGCAACGGCCTTTGGGCTGCGTTGGTACGCCATCGTCGTGCGCGTGCCGAAGAACGTGAAACCGAAGCCAGGGCGCGGCACCTGCTCGATTACGTGGGCATTGGCCAATGGGCGGACAGCCGCGCCGACGCATTGTCGTACGGTCATCAGCGCCGTCTGGAAATCGCCCGGGCACTGGCCACCGAGCCGAAGCTGCTGGCGCTGGACGAGCCGGCGGCTGGTATGAATGCCACGGAAAAACTGCAGCTGCGCGGCTTGCTGGAAAAGATCCGCGACGACGGCCACACCGTGTTGCTGATCGAGCATGACGTCAAGCTGGTGATGGGCATATGCGACCGCATCAGCGTGCTGGACTACGGCAGCGTGATCGCCGAAGGCCTGCCTGAAGAGGTTCGCCGCCATCCGGCGGTCATCCGGGCCTATCTGGGTGGAGGTGCCCATGTCTGAACCGTTGCTGGATATCCAAGGCCTGCAGGTGCGCTACGGCGCGATCGAAGCCGTCAAGGGGATCGACCTGCAGGTACACGCCGGCGAGCGCGTGACCTTGATCGGCGCCAATGGCGCGGGCAAGACCTCCACGCTCAAGGCCCTGGCCGGGCTGCTGCCGACTGCGGCGGGGCAGATCCACTTTGCCGGGCGGCCGATCACCGGCCAGGCCGCGCACTTGCTGCCAGGCCAGGGGATGGCGTTGGTGCCGGAGGGACGGGGAATTTTTGCGCGCATGAGCGTGCTCGAGAATCTCCAGGCTGGCGCCTATTTGCGAGCCGATCAACAACAGGTAGCCGAGGAGATGCAGGGGTTGTTCGTGCACTTTCCACGGCTGCGCGACCGATTGGGGCAATCGGCCGGCCTGCTGTCCGGTGGCGAGCAGCAGATGCTCGCCCTGGCCCGCGCGCTGCTGTCACGCCCCCGGTTGCTGATTCTTGACGAACCGTCCATGGGCCTGGCGCCGATCATGGTCGAGAAGATTTTCGAGGTGATCGATGACGTCTGCCAGGCCGGGATGACCTTGTTGCTGGTCGAACAGAACGCGCGCCTGGCGCTGCAGGTCACCGATCGCGCCTACGTCATGGACAGCGGCCGCATCACCTTGAGCGGCCCCTCGGCGGCCTTGCTGGACGAACCGCAGATTCGTGCGGCCTACCTGGGCGAATGAACCGAATCAACCATTACTCCCGACGCCACCGGACCGCCGGCGTGTTCCGACAAGCGACGTGGCTGGCGACAGCCCTGATACCCCCAAGGAAAACGTTATGAGCAGCACTACCTTCTTCAAACGCGCCGCCATGCTCGGCCTGGCACTCAGCGGCCTGGCCTGCGCCATCGCCCAGGCCGACCAGCCAGTGCTGATCGGTCTGGCGGGCCCCCTGACCGGGCCTTCGGCGCGGATCGGCAAGGATCTGGAAAACGGCGCGCAACTGGCGATCAGCGCTGCCAACGCCAAACACCCGACCATTGGCGGCAAGCCAGTAACGTTCAAGTTGGTGAGCGAGGACGATCAATCCGACCCACGCACCGCGGTGACTGTCGCTCAGCGGCTGGTCGATGCCGGTGTGGTCGGCGTGGTCGGCCATTGGAACACCGGCACCAGCATCCCGGCGGCGCGCGTTTACCATGACGCCGGTATCGCCCAGGTCGCACCAGTGGCCACCGGGCACGCCTATACGCAGCAAGGGTTCGACACCAGCTTCCGGATCATGGGCCATGACGATGATGGCGGTCAGGTCGCCGGCAGATATGCGCTTCAAGATCTGAAGGCGCAGCGGATTGCCGTGATCGACGACCGCACCGCGTTCGGTCAGGGCCTGGCCGATCAATTCGTCAAGTCCATCGAAGGGCAGGGCGGCAAGATCGTCGCCCGTGAATACGTCGACGACAAGACGGTCGATTTCAGCGCCGTGCTGACCAATATCCGCGCGCAGAACCCGGACCTGATCTTCTTCGGCGGCGTCGACTCCCAGGCGGCACCGCTGGCCCGGCGCATCAAGCAGCTGGGCATCAAAGCGACGCTGATGGGGGCGGGCGGCTTTGTCAGTCAAACGTTCCTGCAATTGGCGCAAAACGATGGCGAAGGGGTCACGGCCCTGGAGCCGGGCCTGGCCATCGCCCAGATGCCCGGCGGCAAGGCCTTCGAACAGGCTTACCGCGAGCGCTTCAAGGCACCGATCGAATTGCACGCGCCCTTTGCCTATGACGGTGTCGGCGTGTTGATCGCGGCCATCGAAAAGGCCGACTCCGTGGATCCGCAAAAGTACCTCCCGGTACTGCGTGCCAGCAGCTATTCGGGCGTGACCGGCACCATTGCCTTCGACGCCCAGGGCAACCTCAAGAACCCCTCGTTCACCGTGTATCAGGTCAAGGCCAATCAGTGGCAGCCGGTCAGCGTCGCGCACGGCGGACAACAGTAACCAGGACGGCGCCGGCAACCCGGCCCGCGCCTTTGCAGGAGACACAGCATGAGCAGTCATGACGGTGAACTGGGCATCCTCGCCCGGCGGCGCATCGAAGCCGAAATCATCAAGCCGATCTACCAGATTCTCGTCCGCGAGCACGGTCAGGCGCACGCGGCCGCAGTGATCGGCGAAGCGGTCGGCAATGCCGCCATCGAGGCCGGGCGGCAATTCGCCGCGCGGGAAACCAATGACGCCGACCTGGAGAGCTTCGTGGCCTTGCAGGTGTTATGGGAGAAGGATGACGCGCTCAAGGTCGAGGTGATCGCCAGTGACCGCCAGCACTATGACTACGACGTCAAGCGCTGCCGCTACGCCGAGATGTATCACGACATGGGCCTGGGCGAGATCGGCCACTTGCTGTCGTGCAACCGCGATGAGCTGTTCATCGTCGGCTACAACCCGGACATCGAGCTGACCCGCACGCAGACCATCATGGGCGGCGCCTCGCACTGCGACTTCCGCTATCGCGCCAAGCCGCAGGAGGCGTCCAAGTGAGTCTTGACGCACGCATCGACGGCCAGCGCCTGTGGGCATCGCTGATGACCATGGCCGAATACGGTGCGACGGCCAACGGTGGCGTGTCGCGCCTGGCGCTCAGCGAGGAAGATCGCCTGGGCCGCGACCTGTTCGTGCGCTGGGCGACTGCAGCCGGGTGTAGCATTCGCGTCGACACCATGGGCAATATCTTCGCTCGTCGCGAGGGCCGCGATCCTGATCTGGCACCGGTGCTCACTGGCTCTCACGGTGATTCGCAGCCGGCCGGCGGCAAGTTTGACGGTATCTACGGCGTGCTGGCGGGCCTTGAAGTGCTGCGTACTCTCAACGATTTGCAGATCGTGACCGAGCGTGCCATTGAGGTGGTCAACTGGACCAACGAAGAGGGCTCGCGTTTTGCGCCGGCGATGATCGCCTCGGGCGTGTATGCCGGGGTCTTCGATCTGGCCTATGGCTTGTCCCGTACCGATGCCAAAGGCGTCACGCTCGGCCAGGCGCTGGAACAGATCGGCTATGCGGGCGAGTCTCCTTGCCAGGTCGGCCCTGTGTATGCCGCCTTTGAGCTGCACATCGAGCAGGGGCCGATTCTCGAAGCTCAGGGCATCACCATCGGCGTGGTCACCGGCGCCCAGGGCCAGCGCTGGTACGAGGTGGATCTGACCGGGCGCAGCGCCCACGCCGGGACCACGCCCATGGACCATCGCCTGGATGCATTGCTGGGCTTTGCTCGTGTGGTTGAGGCCGTTAATGGTCTGGGGCTCGCCCAAGGCGCCGAAGGGCGTGCCACGGTGGGGATGGCGCAGATTCATCCCAACTCACGCAATGTGGTGCCAGGGCGCGTGCATTTCAGCGTCGAGTTTCGACACCCCGACGAAGCCGTGCTCACCGTGCTCGATCAGCAGCTACGAGATGCCGTTGCCGCCATCGCTCAAAGCATCGGGCTGCAGTGGCAGGTGCAGCAGATCTTCCAGTACGCGCCTATTGAATTCGACGCCGATTGCGTCGCCACGGTGCGCGACGCGTCTGAACGCCTGGGTTACAGCTATCGTCCGATCATCTCCGGTGCCGGGCACGACGCCTGCTATCTCAACCGCGTGGTACCGACGGCGATGATCTTCGTGCCCTGTGTCGACGGCCTGAGCCACAACGAAGCCGAGCACATTCACCCTCACTGGGCTGAGGCCGGCGCCAATGTGCTGTTGCAGGCAATTGTGTCGAAGGCGCTGTCAGCTTGAGGCCCGGACCTCGTGCAGCTTGCGATAGGCCCCCGGCTGCACTCCGGTGGTCTTGGCGAAACTGCGGGTGAAGGCAGCGACGGATTGGTAACCCACCGCACTGGCGCTTTGCTCGACGGTCTGGCCACTTTTGAGCAAGGCGCAGGCCTGGTGCATGCGCAGGGCCAGCAGCACTTGGCCAGGGGATTGCCCGGCCAGTTCGTTGAAACGCTTGAAAAACGCTGAACGTGATAGCCCGACTCGAGCGGCCATTTCTTCCAGCGACCATGCCTCTTGCGGACGGGCGATAAGTTTTTCGAGCAGGTTGGCAAACGCCGGCTGGCGCGTCAGGTTGATCAGGCCACCCAGATCACCGTTGTCGCTGACCTGCTGGCGCAGTACGTAGATGAACAGCAAGTGGCTCAGGCGTTCGAGCAGCGCCGCCGAAGGCTCAGGTGCACGCTTGCACTCTTCCAGGATCAGCTCGAACAAGCGATGCGCCGCCGTGGACGCCGGGTCGCCCGCGCGCAGAATGATCCAGCGCGGTAGCGCTTCGACGATCAGCCCCGAAAGCCCGGAGTGAAAATGGAAGAAGCCACAGACCAGGCCTGTGTCCTCTACTGCCTGCTCGTTCATGGGCTGCATGACTTGCCGGGGCAGGGCTCGTGCCTGCTCTGCGGTGGCGGCGCTGGACAGCCGATAGTCGAGGTCGCGCAGGATGAACGCGGCATCGCCGCGCTCGAGACGCGCTGGCTCGGCTTCGCCTTCTATGTGCAGCCAGCAACCGCCGTGCATGACCAGGTGAAAGCTGGCGCGGGCCAGGCCTTGGGTGGTCGCATGCCAGCCGCCGCAATAACGGCCGACATGGAACAAGCTGGCGTCGAACGTCAGACGCTCTAATAACCATTCGATCAGCGGCAGTGAGGAATTCATCTAAGTAAAAGACTCTGGAACAAGTGGAAGCGACTCTAGTATATGGATTGAAATTCTTATAACTAACAGACTGTGGCTTTATTGATCACAGGAGCTTACCCCATGTCTCGCGTCGAGTTGCATACCCTCAGCACCGCGCCGGAAGCGGCCCGACCGTTCCTGCAAACCGCACTGAACAATTCCGGGTTCATCCCTAATCTGCTCGCGGTCCTGGCTCAAGCACCCGCAGCATTGGAAACCTATGTGACCGTATCGGGCCTGAATGCCAAGACGTCGCTCTCCCTGGCCGAGCGCGAGGTGGTGCAGTTGGTGGCAGCCACCGAGCATGGCTGCGATTTCTGCGTGGCCGGGCACACCGCCGTGGCCTTGAACAAGGCCAAGCTGTCGGCTGACACGGTCAGTGCGTTGCGTGAGCGCAGTACCTTGCCCGAACAAAAACTTCAGGCGCTGGCAGCCTTTGCCAAGGCGGTGATCGCGACCCGTGGCAATGTCAGCGATCAACAGCTGGGCGCCTTTGAAGCGGCGGGATATGGGCAGCAGCAGGCGTTGGAAGTCATTCTGGGGATAAGCCTGGCAACCCTGTGCAACTTCACCAATGTGTTTGCCCGCACGCCGCTCAATCCAGAATTGACCAAATACCGTTGGGGGCACGCGGAGCAATGAATATGGCGCACTTGCACAAAGGACTGGGCATGCTGGACCCGGCCTTCCAGGCTTGGCTCGACAGCCAGGCACAGGGGCTGGATGAAGGTACGTGCGACCCGGAGTCGGTGGTTCGCCACTTGGCCAAGGCAAGTCTGTTGCGCGCGGGCACCGGGCTTGACCACGGAGATATCACCGATGCGGTCGAAGCCATCGCCAGCGTTGCCGAGTACTCACTGGCGGTAGCGTTCGTGTTCTGGGGCCAGCGCGCCTTTATCGAATACCTGCTGCAGAGCCCGAATGTGGCGTTGCGTGAACGGCTGCTGGAACACCTGCTGAGCGGCAAGCTGGCGGGCGCGACCGGGTTGTCCAATGCGATGAAGTTTCTGTCCGGCATTGAGCCGCTGCAGATCCAGGCCCGCGAGACCGTTCACGGCTGGCACCTCGACGGCTGCATGCACTGGGTGACCAATCTTCGCAAAAGCGGTTACGTGGTGGCCGCGGCCATCGACAGTGCGGCGGGTGGCGCGCCGTTCGTGGCGGCGTTGCCCGGCGATCTGGCTGGCCTGCAACGTTCTGATGATTTGCAGTTGATGGGTTTGCAATCGAGCAACACCGCCGCGATTCAGATGACAGCTGTGCAACTGGGCCGCGACTGGTTGCTGCACGATGATGCGCGGGTATTCTTGCCGGCCGTGCGCCCGGCATTTCTGGGACTGCAATGTGGCATGTCGATCGGCCTGGCACGTCGCGCACTGACCGAGGCTGGCCAGCATCTGCCCGGCCCCCATTCGACCCTCGAAGCGCTGCGCCTGGAGCAGATCGGGCTGCTCGACGAGTTGGTACGGCGGCTCAAGGCCGGGCTGTTGGCCGGGCAATTCGTGAAGCAGCCTGCCGAGTTGTTTCGTCTGCGTATTGCTCTGGCCGAAGCCGTGGCGGCAGCCGTGCAGCTTGAGCTGCAGGCTGGCGGTGGCAAGGCCTACTTGAGCGCCCACGGCCAGGCGTTCGCGCGGCGCTGGCGCGAGTCGGCGTTTATCCCGATCGTGACGCCAAGCCTGGTGCAGTTGCGTGCCGAACTGGCGCGCCAGCAATGACAACGTCGGTATTGCATGCTTCAGGCATCCGCTTGGGCTATGCCGGTCCGCAGGGCTGGCGGACCGTGCTTGACGGCTTCGACCTGGTTTTGGCGGCTGGTGAAGTGGTGACCATTCTGGGCCCCAGTGGCGTTGGCAAATCCAGCCTGTTGCGGGTGCTGGCCGGCTTGCAGGCGCCCCAGGCAGGCACCGTCAGTCTGCTGGGTTCGCCGTTGCGGGGCGCGCACCCGCGGGTCGCCGTGGCCTTTCAAGACCCCAGCCTGCTGCCATGGTTGAACCTGGCCCGCAACGTCGCCTTCGGCCTCGATTTTCGCCATCAGCCGCTTCTTGAAGCCGCTGCACTCAAGATCCGTGTCGATCAGGCGATCGCCGCCGTGGGCCTTGCCCATGCGCGGGATCAATACCCGGCGCAACTGTCCGGAGGTATGGCCCAGCGCGTGGCGTTGGCGCGCTGCCTGGCACGCCAGCCGCAAGTGCTGCTGCTCGATGAGCCGTTCGGCGCCCTGGATGAAGTGACCCGCGCCGATATGCAGGCGCTGCTGCGCGAAGTGATCGCCCAGCAGGGCGCTGCTGCGGTGCTGATCACCCATGACATCGACGAAGCGTTGCTGCTCTCCGACCGTATTCTGCTACTGGGCGACCACCCAGCGCGCACCCTGGGGCAATGGCGCATCGAGCTGCCGGCGCCGCGCAGTGACCAGATCGAGGCCTTGGGCGCACTGCGCATTGATATCCTCAAAACCCTACGGCAGGCGAGCCGCCCTCACTCAACCTCTTTGCCGGAAGCTGAACATGTGCCTGGATGACTTTACCCACTCGCGCCGCGATTTTCTGAGACTCACCGCGCTGTTGACTGCCGCCGGGGCGATGCCGTTGCTGACCAGCCTGAAGGCCCGCGCGGCCAGCGAACCGGACGCGCCCGTGCGCATCGGCTACCTGCCCATCACCGACGCTACACCCTTGCTGGTTGCCCACAACAACGGGCTGTTCGAGGCCGAGGGTATCCAATCCGAACGGCCGGTATTATTGCGTAGCTGGGCGCAGGTGATCGAGGCGTTCCTTTCGGGGCAGGTCAACGTCATCCACCTCCTGTCGCCCATGACCGTATGGGCGCGATATGGCAGCCAGGTGCCCGCCAAAGTCGTGGCCTGGAACCATGTCGGTGGCTCGGGACTGACAGTGGCGCCGGACATCACCGATGTGAAAGCGCTAGGCGGCAAATCCATCGCGGTGCCGTTCTGGTACTCGATCCATAACGTGGTGGTGCAGCAGTTGTTGCGCGACAACGGCCTGAACCCGGTCACTCGTCCGGCATCAAGCACCATCGCTGCCAACGAGGTCAATCTGCTGGTCATGGCGCCGGCAGACATGCCTCCAGCGTTGGCCAGCCAGCGAATAGCCGGGTATATCGTTGCCGAACCGTTCAATGCGCTGGCCGAAGATCTCAAGGTCGGGCGGGTGCAGCGTTTTACCGGTGATATCTGGCGCAACCATGCGTGCTGTGTGGTGTTCATGCACGAACATGATCTGAACAACCGCCCCGAGTGGTCGCAAAAGGTCGTCAATGCCATCGTCAAGGCGCAGGTCTGGACCCGCGATCACCGCCAGGAGGCCGCGCAGTTGCTGTCCAAGGACGGTACCAACCGCTACACCCCGCACTCGGCGCAGGTGTTGTCACGGGTACTCGCGCCGGTCGCCAGCGAACGCGCCGGTTACCTGGCTTCGGGGGCGATCCAGCACAGCCACTGGGACGAGCATCGCATTGATTTTCAGCCTTATCCGTTCCCCAGCTACACCGAGGAACTGGTCCGGCGCCTGAAAGATACAGCTATCGAAGGCGACAAACGCTTCCTCGCCGACCTCGACCCGCGTCAGGTCGCCACTGATTTGGTGGATGACCGCTTTGTGCGCAAGGCCATTGCCCAGGTGGGCGGTATGCAGACATTCGCCCTGGCGGACAGCTTCCAGCGTCAAGAGGAGTTCGCGGTTTGAGGGCACAGCAAAGCCTGTTGGGCGTTGGCGGCCTGGTGCTGTTGTTGGTGCTGTGGTGGGCCGCGATTCACTTCAGCGCTGCGCCCGGTTCGTTGGCTAGCCGTTTTGCGCCGCAGGCCGCGTTGGTGAGTCTGGCGGAGCTGCTGGGGCGTGCCGAGCTTTACCAGAATGTGCTGGTCAGCCTGCGGCGTATTCTGGTGGGGCTGACGCTGGCGTTATTGATCGGCGTGCCCCTGGGGTTGCTGGTGGGCAGCTGGCGCCGAGTCGAACAGGCCACCACGCCAGCCTTCCAGTTGCTGCGCATGATCTCGCCGCTTTCATGGATGCCCATCGCGGTCATGTTGATGGGCGTGGGCGATCAACCGATCTATTTTTTGCTGGCGTTCGCGGCCGTGTGGCCGATCATGCTCAACACCGCTGCGGGGGTGAAGCAGCTGGATCCGCGCTGGCTGCAACTGGGGCGCAGCCTCAGCGCAACACGCTGGGAGATGCTCACGCGCATCGTGCTGCCGGGCATCGCCGGGCATATCCTGACCGGGGTGCGCCTGGCGATCGGGATCCTCTGGGTGGTGCTGGTGCCGTGCGAGATGCTCGGGGTCAGCGCAGGCCTAGGCTACTACATTCTGGACACCCGTGATCGCCTTGCGTACTCGGAGCTGATGGCGATGGTGGTACTGATCGGTGTATTGGGCTATGGGCTGGATGCGGCGGCGCGCTGGGCCTCGCGGCGATGGAGTCACTCATGAAATGTGTCAGAGGGTCAGGCACTTGAGGTCTGGAAAAGCATAAGCATAGGGATTAGAAATCTAACAGACAGGTCTGTCTTTATTTTAGTATCTGCCCGGCACGCAACGCGCCGGGCGGTAGATCCGAGGCCGGGTAGCTCGACTAGCGTCCATGTTTTCTTCGGAGCAGGCTATTCATGTCTCATTCCACTGTTTCGCCCAGCCATCAGCTAGGTCCTCAGCGTCGCGAAATCGATCACGGCTGCAGCGTCATAGCGGCCCATATCTATCACGCGCGGCCCTGTCCGCTCGCTCGCGCCGCAGCAAAGCAGGGTGTGCTGGATTTTCTGGCGGTAACGTTACCTGTTACCTGGCGTTTGGTGGATGATTCGGGCCTGGACGCGATCATCGCGCTCTTCGGTGCCGACGATGCTGCCAGTACCGCCCTGAGACTGGCCTACCAGGCTCATGCCCTGGACTTCGATGACATCTACCCCGGTATGCGCGGTCACCCCTCCGCTGTAGTGCTACCGGCGCTGCTGGCGTTGGTCAAGTATCGGGACCGGCCGGTATGCGTGGACGAATTCCTGGAAGCTTACGTCGTCGGTGTCGAATTGTGCGCAAGAATCGCTGCCGCCACCGGCGAGCGCCATTACCCTAACGGTTTTCACTCTACAGCTACCATCGGTTGTATCGCCGCAGCGGGTGCTGCGGCCCGGCTTCTGAAGCTGGAGGTTGCTGCAATCGATAACGCTCTCGGCTTATCGGCAACGCGTGCCGCTGGACTGCGGGCGCAGTTTGGTTCTCTCGCCAAGCCGTTGCATGCTGCGATGGCGGCGCGTACAGGCGTGGAGTCTGCACTGCTGGCGCGCGCCGGTTTTCAGGGCGCAGCAGGAGTGCTCGACGCTTTTGTCGTGACCATGGGGGGCGGCGCCGCCCAGCCGCAACGCTTGGCTCAAAGCTGGGGTGCCAGTTGGGGGGTAGTGACGCCGGGCTTGAGCTTCAAGCGCTATCCGACCT
The DNA here is from genome assembly GCF_058986725.1 of Pseudomonas sp. GW821-FHT01A09. Classification (NCBI taxonomy): domain Bacteria; kingdom Pseudomonadati; phylum Pseudomonadota; class Gammaproteobacteria; order Pseudomonadales; family Pseudomonadaceae; genus Pseudomonas; species Pseudomonas sp. GW821-FHT01A09. Next base: position 62,494 of record NZ_JBYSWB010000002.1, on the reverse strand, counting down.
GTGGCGGTACTCATGGTGCCGCTGATGCTGCCTTGGCGCTGCGTGGCCGATTGATCGGCCCGTTCGGCATCGATGAGCACGAGATTGCATCTGCCATTACGCACATTGAAGTCAGCTTCCCACCGGGTGCCGACATCGCGCCCTTCATTCGCATCCCGCGTAATGGCATCGAGGCGCGTTTTTCCCTCGAGTACGTGATCGCGGCAGCATTGATCTACGGGCGATTGCCCTTGGAATTGTTTGCCGAAGGCCCGGTGGCTTCGGCGATCGCAGCATTGGCCGGGCGAGTGACCCGTCGCGAGGACACCAGTGCGCCCCACGACAGCCTCAATCCAAATGGTCGTTTCCACGACGTCAGGTTGCTGCTGGCCGACGGCAGGACTGTGCAAAAACGCATCACCCGCGATGAGGTGCTCGCGATTCCCATCGATCTGCAAAGCAAGTTGCGCGGGTCGCTGAGTCCGGCGAGCGAGGCGCACGTCGAGTACGTGCTGAAACATGCTGGCTTGGAAACTATTGCCGATGTCGATCAGTTGCTCGACGCCTTACGTGAGCCCACGCCATCGACTCAAAACCCTTCGCCAGTGCGCACCGTGCTCTGATCGGCGCACGGTTGGCGGCTCAGCTGAAACCCACACTACCGTTACGGAAATAAATCGACGATGTCCACTCAGGCTACTTGTGCCAGCGACGTTGCACGAACTCCCCGCCAACTGCGCCTGGGGCTGTTCCTGCACCCATTGGGGCAGCACATCGGCGGCTGGCGCCACCCCGAAGCCGAAGGCTCGCCAACCTCTATCGAGTGGCTGACGCGCATCGCGCAAAAGGCCGAAGAGGGCTGTTTCGACATGCTGTTCGTCGGCGACTCTCTGGCGGCGAGCCAGCACCGCCTGCCTTCCACTGTCTCGCGCCTTGAACCGTTGACCTTGCTCGCGGCCCTCGCCGGCAAGACCCGATACCTGGGCCTGGCCGCGACAGCTTCGACCACCTTCGAACAGCCCTTTCATCTGGCCCGTGCCCTGAGTTCAGTGGACCACATCAGTCATGGCCGCGCCGCCTGGAACGTAGTGACGTCGTTCTCCGCTGGTGCGGCGCGTAACTTCAGTCGCGAGGATTTACCCAGCCACACCGAACGATACGAGATCGCCCGCGAGTTCCTGGCCGTTACCCATAAATTGTGGAACGGCTGGCAGGCTGGCGCAGTAGTCAAAGACAAGGCCAGCGGCCGCTATCTGGATGACGATCTGATCCAGGCCGCCGGTCACCGGGGCAAGTATTTCTCGGTCGAAGGGCCACTGAACATCGAGCGCTCGCCGCAGGGTCATCCGGTGATCATCCAGGCGGGATCGTCCGCAGACGGTCAACAGCTGGCGGCGCAATACGCCGAGGTGGTGTTTACCGCATCGGCGACGCTGGAGGAGGGCCAGGCTTTTTACGCCGGGCAGAAGCGCCTGGCCGTCGAGTCGGGGCGTGAGGCCGAGCACCTGTTGATTCTGCCTGGCGTCATGCCGATCATCGGCCGCACCCTGGAAGAGGCCCAGGCCACCTGGGAGCAACTCAACGAATGGGTGGACATCGACAACGGCATCAAGCAGTTGTCGGCGCGTTTCGGCATGGACCTGAGCGTCTATCCGCTCGACGGCCCGGTGCCCCGGCCCGGGCATGTCGAGGGCGGCCAGAGTCGGGTCAAGCTGCTGCTCGACCAGAGCGAGCGTGAGCACCTGACCTTGCGCCAACTGGCAGCCATTGCCGCAGGTTCGCGCGGCCATCGGGTGATCGTCGGCACTGCCCAGACGATTGCCGATGACCTGCAACAGTGGTTCGAACAGGGCGCCGCGGATGGCTTCAACATCATGCCGGCGATCATGCCCAGCCAGCTCGACCTGTTCGTCGAACGGGTGATTCCGGAGCTGCGCAAACGCGGCCTGTTCCGGGAGCGCTATGCGTTCGAGACCTTGCGTGAAAATCTCGGGCTGCCGGCACCTCGCGCGATCCTCTCTTCTTTCGATAAGCACAACGGCGATCTCCATGACTGATATGAACCCGGGTATCAACCCAGGCCAGCGTACCCGCTCGAACTTCCCTGCAAGCGTCAAGGCCACGGTAATGCATGCGCTGGCCAGTGCCGCACTCAGTGTTTCGCTGTCCGCCCAGGCCGCCAACGAGCCCGGCTCGGATGCCGACTTGCCGTTTCACACCACCTTCGATGTCAAGGTCTCGCCCAGCCTGGCGCAAACCCTGCCCCCTGAGGTGCGCAAGGCCGGCTATATCATCATCGGCACCAACCCCAACACTCCGCCTACTACCTATCTGGCCGACGACAACCGCACGCTGGAGGGACGCGAGATCGATATCATGTCGGCCGTCGCCCAGCGCCTGGGGTTGACGCCGCGCTGGCGTAACGTGGGCGGCTTCGACAACATCATTCCGGGCTTGTCGAGCGGCCGTTATCAGGCCGCGCTGGCCAATATCAACGGCAACGCCGAGCGTAACAAGCACGTCGATTTCGTCTCCTACTTCAACAGCAACCGCTACGGTCTGATCGCCAGGAACGTGCCAGGCGAGCAGGCCCCCGCGCCGCTGTCGGATCTCGACCAGTTGTGCGGGCAGACCATCGGCGCGGGTTCCGGCACTGGTAACCTGACCACGCTGCAGGCGCAAAGCGGCAAGTGCACGGCGCAGGGCAAGGCTGGTATCGAAATTCCGGTATTTCCCAGCAGGCCTGCCGGTGTGCAGTCAGTTGCCAGTGGCCGTACGCCAAGTTTCCTCGGCCCGTATGAAGGCATCACCTACACGGTCACGGCGTCGAAAGACACCTTGCGACTCGCAGGTGTTTTCACTTCATCGACACACCAGATCAGCATCGCCTTGCAGAAGGACTCGGCCCTGACTCAGCCGGTCAAGGCGGCAGTGAATTCGCTCATTCAGGATGGCACCTACCAGAAGATACTCGACAAGTGGGGGTTGGCTTATGGGGCCATCCCTGAATCCCTGGCCAACGCCGAAATCCCTCGCGAGGAATGACGATGACCGACAAGACCGGAGCCGGTGCAATGTTCACCACGGCACAGGGGCGTAGTGCCAATACGCGGCCGACACCTGCGAGTGGCGTGCCTGGCCATGAGTTGCCCATCGTCCCGGCACGGCGTCTGGGGCGCTGGGTGGCGGGCGCGATAGGGCTATCGCTGGTGGCGCTGTTGATCCAGTCGCTGGCGTTCAACCCTCGTTTGCAATGGTCGGTGGTCGGTACGTATTTCACCAGCCCCTCGGTGCTCGCCGGGGTATTGATGACGCTCAAGCTCACGGCGCTATCGATCATCCTGGGCTTTATGGTGGGCGGCGTCGCGGCATTGATGCGCCTGTCATCCAACCCGGTATTCGTGGCGCTCAGTTGGACCTATACTTGGTTGTTCCGCGCCGTCCCGACTTTGGTCCAGTTGTTCATTTGGTACAACATCGCGGCGATCTATCCGCATGTCTCGATCGCGTTACCCTGGCTGGGCGAAGTGTTTTCGGCGCCGACCAACACCCTGATCAGCCCCTTTACCGCCGCTTTGCTTGCGCTTGTCCTGCACGAAGGCGCCTATGCGTCGGAAGTCATTCGTTCCGGCATCATCGGCGTCAACCGCGGGCAAGCCGAGGCTGCCAGAGCCCTGGGCATGGGGCGCTTTACCATCCTGCGGCGGATCATCCTGCCTCAGGCCATGCGGACCATCCTGCCACCGGCCGGCAACCTGGTCATCGGCCAGTTGAAGACCACGTCGGTGGTCTCGGTGATTGCGCTGCAGGACCTGCTGTACTCAGCGCAGATCATCTATCAGCGCACCTATGAGGTCATCCCACTGCTGCTGGTCGCTACCCTCTGGTACATCGTCATGACATCGGTGTTGACGGTGCTGCAGCATTACATCGAGCGTTACTACGGGCGCGGTCGTCGGGAGGCGGGCAGTGTTCGTCTGCGCCTGGCGAGTCTGCTGGTGTTCAGCAAGGCGCGTCGCGCCGAGGAGCAGCAATGAGCGCACGGGTTCAAGTGAAAAACCTGTCCAAGTGGTTCGGGCCTGCCCAGGTACTGGATCATGTCGACCTCACTGCCGAGCCCGGGACAGTGACCGTGATCATCGGCCCGTCGGGCTGTGGCAAGTCCACCTTGCTGCGCTGTATCAATCATCTGGAGAGCGTCGATGGCGGTACGGTGGAGATTGGTTCGCAGCTGATCGGTTATCGTCGCAAGTACGACCGCTTGCAGGCGCTCAGCGAGCGCGAGGCGGCTCGCCAGCGCAGCAAGATAGGCATGGTCTTTCAGCAGTTCAATCTGTTCCCGCACTTGCGGGTGATCGAGAACATCATCGAGGCGCCCATGCGCGTCAACAAGCAAAGCCGCGCTGAAGCCACTGTCCTTGGTTTGCAACTACTCGAACAGGTAGGCCTGGCGGACAAGGCCCATGACTGGCCTGATCGGCTGTCCGGCGGGCAGCAGCAACGGGTGGCGATTGCCCGGGCCATGGCCATGCGTCCGCATGTGATCATGTTCGACGAGCCGACTTCAGCACTCGACCCCGAGCGGGTCGGTGAAGTGCTGGAGGCCATCCGAGCGCTAGCCAGCTCGGGTATCACCATGTTGGTGGTGACCCACGAGATCGGCTTTGCCCGCGAGGTCGCCGACCAGGTGGTGTTCATGGTCGAGGGCATGATAGTGGAGCAGGGCTCGGCTGCGCAGGTATTGGACAATCCGCAGCACGAGCGAACCCGGGCATTCCTGTCCAGCGTTCTGCACTACGAGCGGGCCGGCTGATTACTGCCAGCCAGGCCTCGCCCGCGATGGGTACCGGTTGTTGTCACGGCTTGGTCGCTCGGCTTGGTCGCTCGGATCGGGCCGGCGGGTCAGCCAACGCCAGCAACGCCAGGGCCGCCCGCTTGGCGGTCAGCACGTTGCGGATGTCCTGATAGACCAGGCCGCTGGAGAGGGCGCCCTCGTACAGCAGGCTCAGGGTGTCTCGCAGTTCGAGCTGCTGCGCTGCGCCGATGGGCAAAGGCGCCAGCAGCTCGCCGATGAGTGCCTTGGTGGCGTCCTTGTGGGCTTTCACTTCACTGCGAATGGTCTCGGATTCCAGATGCTCGCTCAGCGCCCGAATGAACGCACAGCCGCGAAAACCGTTTTCCAGCACCCGCGCCAGCCGCTCGAACAGCGCGCCGATCTGCACCGTCGGATTCGGCGCCAAGGTGCCAAGCTCGCTACGAATGGCCCGCAATGCGGCCTCGCTGCGGCGCTTGAGGTAGGTCGCCATCAGCAGCTCTTTGGTCGGGAAGTGCCGATACAGTGTCGCTTTGGCGATGCCGGATTCGGCAATGACCCGGTCTACGCCTACCGCTCGCAGTCCGTGCTGGTAAAACAGCCGGTTGGCGACCTCCAGAATATGCTCGCGCATGTCGGTGGGGTGAGTCATTTCAGTCTCCAGAAACAGGATCAACGCAGCAGGACAGGCCCGGTTCAAGGGCCCTGCAGCCAGAGTTCACAAGCGGTGGTGTCTGGCCGGACGCACATATATATAGAACAAACTAAACTAACACAACAGACAGGTCTGTCTCTATGATGCGGCCCCATACCATTCATGTCTATCGGGGGCATCATGACCAGCGCGACACCTACCATTGCGATCATCGGCGGCGGCTTCGCCGCAGTGGTCACGGCAATCCGTCTGATCCGCACCACGACGGTGCCTGTGCACCTGGTGATCATCGGCGACGAGGCCGAACTGGGTCGTGGCATCGCCTATGGCACCACCAATCGCAATCATCTGGTGAACGGCCTGGCCAAGACTTTCGGGATCATCCCCGAAGAGCCGCTGCACCTGGTCGATTGGCTGCGCGACCATGCCGCTGCCCACGGCTGGCAATTGCCTGAAGGTGTGGCCTTCGATGATGCCTGCCCGCCGCGTTGGGTCTATGGCGACTATGTGCAGGCGACCCTCGAGCAAGCGCTGGCCGAACACCGTTCGCGGGTGGCGTTCGAGCATGTACAGGCTCGCGCCATCGGCCTCAACCGCAAGGGCGGTCGTTATCAGGTAACCACCGATAACGGCCATCTCGAAGCCGATGCCGTGGTACTCGCCACCGGCCTGCAAAGTCGCGAGGGCCTGCACGTCGAGGGGCCTGGCGCAGTAGCTGCCGACAAGGTCATCAGCCAGCTCTGGGATCAACAGGCGTGGGCCCCGGTGGCCAAGGACCAACGCCTGTTGATACTGGGCAGCAGCCTGACCGCGCTGGATAGCGTCATCAGTGCCGACGATGCCGGCTTTACCGGTGAATATCACGTGTTGTCGCGCCGTGGCGTGCTGGTGCAGACCCGCGCCGAAGTACCGCCGCTGACCGATGTGCTCGACCCTGCGGCATTACCGACGCGCCTGGCGACCCTGATCAATCGCGCGCAAAAGGCCCGTCGGCAGATTCGTGCGGACGGCGGACATCGCCAGCAGATCACCATGGCGATCCGTCCGCATGTGCCGGCGATGTGGCAGCGCGCATCGGTCCAGGACCAACTGCGCTTCATCCGCTACCTGCGCCCTTACTGGGAAAACATCCTGCACCGCGCCGCGCCTGAATCAGGCAAGCGCCTGGACGCGGTGATCGCTGCCGGTCGCCTGCAGCGCAAGGTCGGTCAGTTGGTCAAGCTGACGCTGCAGCCATCAGGGCAGGTCGAGGTGACCTGGCGCCCCCGCGGCATCAGTGAGCAGCAGACGTTCGTGGTCGACCGCGTGGTCGATGCTCACGGTTATGAATTCGACTGGCAGCGTAGCGCTGATCCATTGGTGCGTGACCTGCTTGCCAACGGGCTGGTGCGCCGCCACATCACCGGTTTCGGCATCGAGGCCGACGGTCTGACCGCTCAAGTGCAGGTCGACGGCCAGTCCGTGCCGGGCCTGGTCGCAGTCGGCCACCCGTTGCGCGGTGCCAGTTGGGAGTCCAACTCCATCGGTGAGCAGGTGATCCAGGCCGTGGCCGCGACGAAAACCCTGATCAAGCACCTGCACCTGCAATCGACCCCGGCACTGGAGCCCGCGCTATGAACCAGCCACTCAAGGTAAATACCCCTGACCTCGGGGCGGGTTTCGAAGCCTTCGCTCAGCGCGTTGCCGAGCGCGCCGAGCAACAGGACCGCGAGGGGCGTCTGGATCCCGCCAACCTTCAAGAGGCGCGCGAGCTGGGCTTGCCAGCGCTGAACCTGGCCATCGACGAAGGCGGGCAGGGCTTTGATCTGCCGCAACTGCTCGAGGTCATCGGGCGGCTCGGCCAGGCGGACCCGGCCACGGCGTTGATACTGACCATGCACCTGTTTCACCTCGAGGCGGTGCGCCAGTCGACCACCTGGCCCAAACAGGCACGTCAGGACGTGATCGCCAGCGCCGCCAGCCGCGGCGCCTTGATCAATGCCCTGCGGGTCGAGCCCGAACAAGGCAGCCCGGTGCGTGGTGGCCGTCCGCAGACCCTGGCCATCAAGGAAGCGGGCGGCTGGCGCCTGAGCGGCCGCAAGTTGTACTCCACCGGCAGCACCGAGTTGAGCTGGGGCATCGTCTGGGCCACCACCGACGAGCACGATGGCCGGCTGGGCGAATTCCTGGTGCCCCTCGATGCCCCCGGCGTGCAAGTCCACCCTACCTGGGATCACCTGGGCCTGCGTGGCAGCGAGAGCAACGACGTGACCTTCGACAACGTGTGGCTGCCTGACCATTACGCCGTCGACCTGCGCCAGCCCGAGGATTGGGCGATCCGCCGCACCGGCACCCTCAATGCCTGGCTGCCGCTGTTGCTGGCGGCGCTGTACGACGGCGTCGCACAGGCGGCGTTCAACTGGCTGGGCCACTGGCTCAACAACCGGCAGCCGAGCAACCTCGGTACGCCGCTCTCCAGCGTGCCGCGCCTGCGCAGTGCCGTGGGTGAAATCAGCGGGCAATTGCAGGCCAACGCGGCGTTGCTGCATCTGGCGGCAGCTCAGTTCAGCCGCGATAACACCGTAGCGTCTGCAGCCGTTGCCCTGCAGGCGCCATTGGTGAAATACACCGTGACCCAGAACGCCATTGCAGTGGTGTCCCGGGCAGTCGAACTTGGCGCCAACCCTGCACTGGCACGGGCCAATCCGCTGCAGCGCTATCTGCGTGACGTGCTGTGCGCGCGGGTTCATCACCCGCAGAACGACCTCATCCTCGAGACCGCTGGCGCCCAGGCGCTGGATGCCTTGCGCTGACACTTCCCCAAGGAATTCACATGCAACCTCTGCACACCCTTGCCTGGCTGCCGCGCCTGGCCCTGTTCGCGGCCATGAGCGCGACGTTCATGCCGACCGCCGATGCCGAAACCACGCTGAAGATCGGTACCCACGGCGGCCCCTACGAAGACATCACCGATGCCGCCGCGCAAGCCGCCAGGCATAACGGCATCGTCATCGAGCCGGTGGTGCTCGACGGCATCGTCAGCGCCAACGAACTGGTCACCGGTGGCGACCTCGACGGCACCGCCTCGCAGCATGTGGTGTACCTCAACACCGAAATCAAGAAGCGCGGTTACCCGCTGATCAAGCTCGCCGATATCTACACCGTGCCCTTGGCGATCTTCTCGAGCAAGCACAAGACCCTGGCCGAGATTCCCGATGGCGGCAGCTTCGCCGTGCCCAACGACGAGACCAATCAGAGTCGCGCGTTGCTGGCCATGCAGGACAACGGCTTGATCAAGCTGCGTGCCGACTTCAACCCCGAGACCGAAAACGCCACGGTGCTCGACGTTGCGCAAAACCCCAGGCACCTCAAGCTGGTAGAAATCTCCACGCCGATTCTCGCCAACTCCTTGCCGGATGTGGACGCCGGAGCGGTCAACGCCAACTTCGCCTTCAGCCTCGCGCATCTGCGCCTGACCCAGGCACTGGGCGTCGAGAACCCCGAACGTACCAAGCGCTACACGCAGATCCTGGTGATCCGCGCCGCGGATCAGGATAAACCTTGGGTGCAGCCGCTGATCGCTTCCTATCACTCGGCAGAAGTGCGCGCGGTGATCGAGACCAAGTTCAAAGATGTCATGCAGCCGGCGTTCTAGGGGGAGCCATGTCCAATCCTCTGATTGCTTCGCGCGTTGCTGCGACGCCTGATGCCCAGCCCCAGCCCCAGCCCCAGCCCCAGGCGCCGTTGCCGGTGCTTGCCGTGGCCATCGAGTTCTGCGGCATCGGCAAACGCTTCGAAGTCGATGGCCGTACCCACGACGCCTTGAGCGACGTCAGCCTGACCGTGCGCCGCGGCGAAATACTCGGCGTGATCGGCCGTAGCGGCGCCGGCAAATCGACCCTGTTACGCCTGATCAACGGCCTGGAGAAACCCACCAGCGGTCAGGTCCGGGTGGGCGGCCAGGAGGTTGCGGCGCTGGACGATGGCCAATTGCTCAACTTGCGTCGGCGTACCGGGATGATCTTCCAGCACTTCAATCTGCTGGCGGCAAAAACCGCGCTGGAAAACGTCGCCTTGCCGTTGCAGGTGGCAGGTGTGACCAAACTCCAGGCCCGCGCCAGAGCCCAGGAGCTGCTGCAACTGGTAGGCCTGCAGGGCAAGGAGGGCGCTTATCCGTCACAACTGTCCGGCGGCCAGAAGCAGCGTGTGGGCATCGCCCGGGCGCTGGTGCACAACCCGGATCTGCTGTTGTGCGATGAAGCGACCTCGGCGCTCGATGGCGAATCCACCGCGGCGATCCTGGCCTTGTTGCGGCGGATCCGCGAGCAACTGGGTTTGACCATCGTGCTGATCACTCACCAGCTGGAAGTGGTGCAGGCCATCTGTGATCGCGTGGCAGTCATGGAGCACGGACGCTTGACCGGCCTGGGCGACACCTGGGAAATCCTCGGTCGACCCCGTTCGACGGTCGGCGACAGTGGGTCTGCGTTGCTGCCACCGGCGCTGCAGCAGCGGTTCGGTGCGCTCAAGCCGGCGGGGCCGCATCGGCTGTTGCTGTCGGTGCATTTCGATGGCCAGCAATGGTCTGGTGTCGATCTTGCTGCTTTGCTGGCCATTGCCCCTGACGCACAACTGGTACAGGGCGGTGTGCAGGATATCCAGGGACGTTCGATCGGCACGCTGCTGATCAGTGTCCAGTCTGGCCCGGAGCCCGCGGCGATGTTGCAGCGGCTACGGCAGATCAGCCCATTTGCGCAGGTGCTTGGCTATGTCCGCACTGATGTTTGAAAAGTTTCTCGAGGCGTTCTTGCAGACTATGGCCATGGTCAGCGTCTCGGCCATCATCGCCTTCAGCCTCGGCCTGCCGCTGGCCGTGCTGATGGTGGTCACTGCGCCCAACGGCATCAGCCCCAAGCCGCGCCTGTACGGGTTCACAGCGTTGATGATCGATGGCGTGCGTTCGACGCCCTTCATCATCCTGCTGGTGCTGTTGATTCCCGTCACGCGCCTGGTGCTGGGGTCCGCGATCGGGATTCAGGCGGCGATCGTGCCCTTGACCCTGGGCATCACGCCATATTTTGCGCGGATCACCGAGATCAGCCTGCGCGGGGTCGATCAGGGTTTGATCGAAGCGGCCCAGGCCATGGGCTTTACCCGCCGCCACATCATCCGCCACGTGCTGCTCAGTGAAGCCGCGCCGGGTATCGTCTCGGGGATGATCATCGTCATCATCGCCTTGTTCAATACCTCGGCGATGGCCGGGGCACTGGGGGCTGGCGGCCTGGGTGATCTGGCGATTCGGTACGGCTACCAGCGCTACGACCTGGCACTGATGGCCTATGTCGTGGTGCTGCTGTTCGTGTTGGTCATCACCATTCAAAGGGGCGGTGACCGCCTGGTTCGTCATATGCGTCGCAACCGCTGAAGGAACATTCCATGTCGATCGGTTTCAAGGTAGTACAGCGCGCCCGTGCGGTCAGCGTCGAGCAGGTCAGGGCGTTTCGGCAGATTCCGGTGGCCAACATCAGCGACTCGCTCAATCGGATGTTCGCCGCCGGCGCGGCCTTGCGCCCCATGCACGACGGCAGCGGCATGGCGGGGCCGGCGCTGACGGTCAAGTGCCGGCCTGGCGACAACCTGATGCTGCACTATGCGCTGGACATTGCCGCGCCTGGGGATGTGATCGTGGTCGATGCCGGTGGTGACCTGACCAACGCCTTGATCGGCGAAATGATGGTCGCCTATGCGAGTCGCCGCGAGCTGGGCGGTATGGTGATCAACGCTGCCATTCGCGACAGCGCGAGCATTCGACGGGGCAGTTTTCCGATATTTGCCCTGGGCGTTACCCATCGGGGGCCATACAAGGACGGGCCGGGCGAGATCAACGTGCCCATTGCCCTGGGCGGCATGGTGATAGAGCCCGGCGACTTGATCGTCGGTGATGACGATGGGCTGATTGCCGTGCCCTTCGCTCAGGTCGATGAGGTGCACGCCAAGGCTGCGGCCAAACAGGCCGCCGAAGCCCGGCAGTTGGAGGATATCCTCAGGGGTGCCAACAGCCGGCAATGGGTCATCGATACGTTGCGCGGGAAGGGGTGCGATCTAGGGTAGCCATGGTTCCTGAAGGCATGCGCTGCTTCTCACCCTTGTGCTACTGGGCGGCAACCTGGCGTGCATCACGTGTTCGGCTTATCGGTTACAGCAATGCGTTTTACTACACCAAGGTTGTGCACCGCACTTGCCGCCGCCCGTTCTCAGGCAAGTCCGTCTCGCCCATCAGCCACTGATCGCCATCACCACTTCCACCGCGTCCGCGCGCCAGTGCTCTTGATCGTACTCGACCGCCACGCCACGCTGGTCGAAGCAGAGCCGTTGCAGGTAGAGGCCGTTGGAGCCTTCGGCGATGTCCAGCCATTCGCTCTGCTGCGCGTCCAGCAGCAGGGGCTTGAGGCTGATTTCGCTGCGCGTCAGGCGGCGCTCGTAGTGCTCACGCAGCAGGGTGGTCAGCGAACCATCGAGGGCCTGGTCGAGCAGACCGGGGCAGCCGCTGGCGCGCAGCACGTTGGTTTCCAACAGCACGGGCACCCCATCCACCCAGCGCCGGCGTTGCAGCCAATACACCGGTTCATCCGCAGCCAGTTGCATCTTCGCGGCGAACCACGGCCCGGCCGCGCGGTATTCAGCGAACATGCATTCAGTGCGCGGCACGCGGCCCTGGGCAGTGACGTAATCCATGAAACTGGTGGTGCGGGTGGGATCGTAATGCACGGCTAGCGGCGATACGAACCAGCCGCGGCGCGGCCCTCGATACAGGCTGCCCTGGGCTTCGAGCCGCTGCAGGGCCTGGCGCAGGGTCACGCGGGTGCAACCGAAGTGCTCGGCCATCTCGCGTTCCGGGGCGAGCCGCTCGCCGCGTTGCAGGCGGCCTTCGTCGAGGTCGGCGCGCAGTTGCTCACTGATGCGCAGGTAGTGGGGCAGCGGCGCTTTGCTGGTCATTCTCGGCCTGTGTGTGCGTGCAAACGGCGTCGATGATCGGCGCCTGGATGGGTTTGTGCAACCCGCGCGTTGCCTGGGCCGGCGAAATACTCGCGCAGTGTCGTGCCCTCGTAGGCGCGCCATACCCGGCCGCGCCGCTGCAATTCGGGTACGACGTGCGCGACGAAGTCCACCAGTGTCACCCCCGGCAATGGGTCGGCGATGTTGAAACCGTCCAGGTCGCCAACGCTCATCCAGCGTTCCAGTTCATCAGCTACGGTGGTCGGTGAACCGACGATCACCGGGCCGCCGCCACCGATGGCGACGAATTCGGCAATCGTTCGAGGGGTCCAGGTGCGTGTCGGATCAAGACGCGTGAACACTTCGAGGAGTCCGCGAATGCCTGGGGTTTCGGCGTACGCCAAGGGCTGGTCGAGGTCGAGTGCGGCAAAATCGATGCCCAAGAGCGCGCTGTAGCGGGCCAGGCTGCCTTCGGTGCTGGCATAGCTCAGCAGATCGCTGTGGCGAGCTTGAGCCTCGGCATCGGTGGCCGCACAGATCACCGTGACGATATTGAAGATTTTCAGGGCGTCGCCTGGGCGCCCGCTCGCTTGCGCCTGGGCGCGCAGGTCGTCCACCAGGCCCCGGGTGATGAGCGGGTCATAGGTGGAGAGGAAAACGCCTTCGGCATGGCGCGCGGCGAACGCGCGCCCGGCGCCCGAGCTGCCGGCCTGGAACAACACCGGCGTGCGCTGCGGTGAGGGCTCGCACAAGGCGATGTCCTCGACCTGGAAGTAGTGCCCGCAGTGCGCCACGGGGTGCACTCGGGTGGGGTCGACGAACACTCCGTTGGCGCGGTCCATCACCACTGCGTCGTCCTCCCAGCTGCCTTCCCAGAGCCCGTAGACCACCTGCATGAATTCTTCGGCACGTTCATAGCGCTGGTCATGGGACAGCTGTTCGTCCAGCCCGAGGTTGCGCGCCGCGCTATCCAATGCCGAGGTGACGATGTTCCAGCCCACGCGCCCCTCGCTCAAATGGTCCAGGGTGCTGAACTTGCGTGCCAGGGCATAGGGCTGCTCGTAGGTGGTCGATACCGTGATGGCGAAGCCCAGGTGCCGGGTGGCCGCTGCCATGGCGCTGACCAGCAGCAAAGGATCGGCGCATGGGCTCTGGATACCGTCGCGCAGCGCCGCATCGACGCTGCCCTGGTAGACGTCCAGCGGACCCAGCGCATCGGCGATGAACAGTGCATCGAAGCAGCCGCGCTCCAGGGTGCGCGCGGTGTCGGTCCAGTGCTGCAAGGTGCGATAGAGGTGGGCCTGGCTCAGTGGGTGGCGCCACAGGCCCATGGCGGTATGGCCCACGGTATTTTGCCGCAGGCCATTGAGGCGCATGCGCCGCAGCTCGCTCATGACGCCACCGCTGTGGCGCGGTCGTCACCCTGAAGGTCCCGCTGCCAGGCGCGCAAGCCATAGGCGGCGAGGAGGATGAACCCGGCGTAGAGCACCGCAGTCAGCGGTAGCGCCTTGTAGTAGTACAGTCCGCTATAGACGGCATCGAGGACTATCCACAGCCACCAGCTGGCGATGAACTTGCGTGCCGCCCAGTAGCTGGCCACCAGGCTGAAGCCGGTCAGGCTGGCGTCCAGCCAGGGCAGCGAGGCGTCGGTGAAATGCGCCATGGCGGCGCCCAGCAGCACCGATATCAGCGCGCCCCACGTCAGGCTGACCAGCGCCAGGCGAGGCGACAGGCGTTCAATGCAGACCTTGCCGTGGTCCATGCGCCCGGTCTGCCAGCGCCACCAGCCGTAGCCCTGCAGGAACGCGAAGACCACCTGCAGGAGCATGTCGGAATACAGCTTCACGTCATAGAAGATCCACACGTACAGCAGCACCGCCACTACGCTGACCGGCCAGCACCACGGCGTGCGCCGCGCGGTCAGCCACACACCCAGGACGTTGACCAGCACGGCGATGATTTCAAGAGGGGACATCGGGCGAACTCCTTCAGAAATTGACTGTGGCCGACAGCCGCGCGGTACGCGGGGCGCCGAGGAAAAGGTAACCATCGCCGACGAACTCGCCAACGTCGCGCCAGTAGCGCTTGTCGAACAGGTTGTCGACCGTCAGGCGGAACACCGTGTCGTAGCCATCGATGCGCGTGGTATAGCGCGCACCACTGTTGAATACCGCATAGTCGCCGACCTTCACGCTGCCGGTACGGTCGGCATATTTGGCGCCGCTGTACTGCATGCCGCCCAGCAGTGACAGGCCGTCGATGCCAGGCACGCTGTAATCGGCCGAGAGGCTGGCGCGCAGCTTGGGTACGTTGATCGATTGGTGGCCCTCATAGGATTCGGTGCCGCTGCCGGTGACCCGCGCGCGAATGGCGGCGACGCTGGCAGACAACTGCAGCCGCTCGCTGGCGCGGCCGTTGGCGGTCAGTTCCAGGCCGATGTTGTTCTGCTTGCCCTGTTGCACGAAGGTGCTGCTGCCGTCGTCGTTGGGCCGCGAATACTGGTAGCCCTGGGTAATCTTGAACAATGCGGCGCCCAGGCTCAGGCGCTGCCAGTCTTGCTTGATGCCGACTTCCACCTGCCGGGAAACAGTCGGCGGCAGGGTCTGGTCGGCGTTGGTGGTATACCAGGCCGCGGCGCTGCCCAGGGACAGACCCTTGCTGTAGCGAGCGTACAGCGACAGGTCTTCGCGCGGCTTGTAGAGCACCGCCAGGTTGGGCAGGAATTCCCACAATTGGGTATGGCGGGCGATATCGCCATCGGTGCCATAGGACTTCTCGTCCAGGCGCACTTCGCGCCCGCCCAGCAGCAATTGCCACTGCTCGTTCAGGTGCACGCGGTCGTTGATGAACAGCCCGTACTGGCGGCTGTCGAGGTTACGGTAGGTGTGGTTGAGCGTGCCGTCATAGGGGGCGAAGGTGTCCGGGGTAGCGTCGATATTGCCTTCGCCGACGTATTCGTTGATGGCTTCGCGTTTGTCGACGATGCGGCGGAACGCGCTCACGCCCAGGTCGAGCTCGTGGCGCAGGCCGCCGGTGAAAAACTCACCGGACACCGCCGCTTCGGCTTCGTCGGTACGGCGCGTGTCGTCAGGGCTGCGAAAATCGTAGATGTCGTAGTCGCCCTCGCCACTGAAGTAGTTGGGCACGGCCGAACTGGCGCAGCTGGCGGCGCCGTAGCAGGCCCAGGGGAAGGCGCTGTAGTCATCTATCACCACGCGGCTGCGGGACAGGCTCAGGCGTGCGCTCCAGTCGTCGGTGAGGAGGTACTCATAGCGACCGCTCATGTTCAGCGAATCGATTCCCACCGGGTTCGACCAGCTCTGGTAGCCCAGCAGGTCGTGGGGGTTGGCGTGGTGGGGCAGTGAGGTGCCACCGAGCAATTGATAGCCGGGCACCGAGCGCTGTTCGCGGCTCTGGTACTCGATGTCCAGCTGCAGGGTAGAGCGTGGATCGATGTTCCAGTCCACTGCCAGCGAGGCAAAGTCGCGTTTGCCGTCGGCGTGGTCGACATAGGAGCGTAGGTCTTCGTGGGCGAAGTTGGCGCGCACGCCGAACTGCTGCTCGCTGCCGAACCAGGTGCCCAGGTCGGTGGCCAGGTAGCGGCCGCCTTGCTCGTCGGTGCCGGCCGTGACCGAGCGCACCTCCTTGGGCCGCTTGGTCACGTAGTTGACCACGCCACCGGGTTCGCTGACGCCGCTTTGCAGGCCGGCCAGGCCCTTGAGCACTTCGACCTGTTCCTTGTTTTCGAGGGCGATGTTCTGCTCACCGGTAACGGTACGGCCGTTGATCTTGTAGCTGGTCGCCGCGTTGAGCGAAAAGCCGCGGATAATGAAGTTCTCGTAGTAGCCCACCGGTGCGTAGCTGTCACCGACCGAGGCGTCGTTGCGCAGCACCTCGCTCAGCAGACGGGCCTGTTGATCCTGTAACAGCTGGCTGTTGAACACCGAGATCGCCGCCGGGGTATCGATCAGTGCCGTTGGCTTGCCGCCACCGACGGCAGCCTGGGTAGCGTGGTAACTGTCCGCAGGCTCGCCGGTCACTGTGATGGCGCTGAGGGTGGTGGTGTCGTCAGCGAAGGCCCAGGGCGAGAGCAGGCTCATGCTTGCGACCAGTGCCTGGATCGGAAAGGGAAGACGATGAATCATTACAGCTCCTTGCATGACAAAGGGATGGCCGGGCGCACTCATCCGCTGCGCACGGTTCGACCGGGGCGCAGGATGAGGCGTAAGGGTTGAATCGGCAAATCAGGCCGGCGTTGGTCCGGTGGTCATTGGCAAGGCAGGGTTGGCGCTCCACTGCTGCAACGAGCCGTCGTAGATCATCACGTTGGCACGGCCCAGCAGGGTCAGGGCGAAAGCGGTGGCGGCCGCGCTGATACCACCGCCGCAATACAGCAGCAGCGGTTGATGCTCTTCCAGGAGTGCCGCGCCCAGCGCCTGCTGCAGCTGCGCGGCGGGCAGATAGCGGCCCTGTTCATCGAACAATTGCCGGGCAGGGCGGTTGAGGCTGCGCGGGATATGCCCGCGGCGGTGATAGCGGGTGGCGGCGCTGCCGTCGAACACCCCTTGCCCCAAGGCGCACACCAGTTGGCCGGCGGCCTGCCCCTGGCTGGCCGCCAGCACCTGGTGCTGATCGACCCAGTGGCCCGGTTGATGCTGCAGGGTTGGCTTGGACAGGCTGGGCTGCGGCTCAGGGCCTGGGCCACTGTGGATCGGCTGGCCGGCAGCGCGCCAGGCATTCAGGCCGCCGTCAAGGATGCTGGCGGCAAGGCCGACGCTGCGCAGCATCCACCACAGGCGCGCGGCCCAGAAACCGTCGTTGCGGTCGTGGATGACGATGCGGCTGTGGTCGTCGATGCCCAGGCATTGCAGCTGCGCGGCGAACGGCTCGAGCGCTGGCATGGCGAAACTGTAGGTGGCATTGGCGTCGTGCAGATCGTGGGTCAAGTCGGCATGTCGGGAGCCCGGTATGTGCTCGTCGAGCCAGCCTGGGTAGCCGCTTTCGGCGCGATAGTCGCCATCGAAACGCGGGGAGGGCAGCAGCACCGTGGCGTCGAGAATCACGAGGTTGCGGTCATGCAAATGCTTGGCGAGCCAGTTCGTTGAGACCAGCAGATCGATTGCGGTCGTGGATTTTGTCGTGGCTGAACCGACGCCTTCGCGGGCAAGCCCGACTCCTACAGGTTGGGGGCGTTCTGAAGGGGTGGGGGCGGGCTCTGGCTGCGAAGTCGATCCATACTGGTGAATATGCGCCAGCAGCCGTTTGCCTTCGGCCCCGGCGAACCACTGCGCGTGCCCGAGCAAATAGCGCTGCCAGGCGATATCGGTGCTCTCCCGATTGCCCAGCACCTGCGCGAAATAGGCCATTTCCGATAGCGCGAACTCGGCGTGTACCACGGGTAGCCATGCCGTCAACGCGCGGATCGCTTGCGCTGACAGCGGCCGCACCTGGTGGTAACCCTCCAGCAGCACATCGACGATATCAAGATCGGCTCGGGCGTGGCCGTCGCTTTCTAGTTGCAACCAGGGAACAGCATTGCGTTCCAGCGCAGTGGCAAGGTCGTAGAGCGCGAATGTACGGTCGCAAAGGCCGAAATCCAGCACGCTTTCGACTTCGCCATTGGCGTCCCATAGCAGGTTGGAGGCGTGCCAGTCGTTGTGCGTCCACAGCGGCATCTGGCTGGCCAGCATGGGGCGCAACGCATCCACTGCGGGCAACAAGTGCCGCTGCAGTTCGGCCTGCCAGTCGCGTTCGCCGAGGTAGGCGGCGACGGCCGGATGCTCGTGCAGGTAGCGCTTTAAGGCCTCGACAGGATCTCCGCTGGCGAACAGTTGCCAACGGCTGGTCAGTGTCCGCGCCTGGCGCAGCGGCGCCTGGAAGCCTTCGGCGGCGTCGTGCAGGTGCGCCAGGCTGCGACCGGCCGCATGAGCGTGGGCCCGAGACTGGAACGGCGACCAGGATTGGGCGTCGCGGTACAGGTCCTGGCCGGGTGCCCGGGCATGAATCTCGTAGGTCCAGTCGCCTAAAGCCAACGCCGTCCGCCCATCGTCACTGGTCTGTACCTCGGGGACACCAAGCCCGGCCTGGCGCAGGTGCGCGATGAAGGCATGCTCCTCTTCCAGCCACGCCGGTACGCGCACTTCGCGGTGGTGACGCTTGACGAACCATTCGCCGCGATCGGTACTGATCAACGCCGCCGAGGAGAAGGGCCGAGGGCTATGCCAGTCGATGTGCTGCAACTTCCCCAACTGCGAGAAAAAAACCAGCAGGCCGTTGACGTCATCGTAGGTCAGCACAGGCCAGTCGGCAGCTACTGGTTCGCCGGCCAGGCCATGGGTCTGTAGAGTTTGGCTCATGCCGTGAGCTCCGTCAGGTAGTCGTTGCTGATAGCCTGGCGCCAGGCGAGCGGGTTGGCAACGATACCCTGTTCGTGCAGCCAGTGAGCATAAGGTTCGACCAGCGCCTGGCGTTGCAGACCCCACTGCCCTTGATGCAGCCAGGTCGGGGCGATGAGCTGCAGCGAACGTTCGATCAGCCTGGTCGGGAAATACGGAATGACTCGCTCATAGGCCGCAAATGCCAGGCTCGGGTCCGCGGCCACCGCCTCGAAGCCGCGCCGACTGGCCTGCAAAAACGCCCGCAGGATCGTCTCGTTGGCCGCCAGCCAGACATCGCCTGCCGCCAGCAGGTAGCTGTGGTAGGCCGGCGCGCCCCAGTCACTGACCCGGTGCACCACCCGACGTTCGGCTGGGACGGCGCTCTCCATCAGCGCCTCCCAGGCCCAGTAGCCGCCAAAGCTGACGTCCGCGACCCCGGCGGCGAGTTCTTCCGGGCGCAGCTCACGGGAGCCGCTGTCGACGATGATCAGTGCGTCGGGGTCGCCGCCATCGCGGCGCACCAGATCACGAACCATGGCCAGGCCGCGGGGCGTAGGGTTCAGGGCCAGGCGCTTGCCCATCAGATCGCGGGGCCGTTCGATGGCGAATTCCGTCAGGGTTTGAAACGCTTCCAGGCCGGCATGGTTGATGGCGGCGACGCCCGTTAGCGACTGGCCCTGATCACGTCGTACCAGCAGCCGATTGCTCGGGCATACCGCCAGTTCCACTTGCTGATCGAACAGATGCTGCAGGCTGTCGCCGCGCTCCGGATCGGCGACTCGCAATTCCACGTCCAGGCCCAGTTCGCCATACCAGCCACGCTCGCGGGCCAGATAGAAGCCAGCGGAATTGGGCCAGGGATGGAAGTATTCCAGCATGATTTTGAGCGACACCATGAATCAGACCGCCTGCACGGATAAATAAGGTCGCTCTTTATAAACGAGGTATTTGGTCTATACCAAATACGGGATAGGACTATGCTTAGATATGTTTTGCCTCGGCTTTACGCCCGCCAGCACAGCGATTCGTCAAGCTGGCCTGTAAGGCGAGTGCAAGCCGTTTCGGTATAAGGTCATAGCACTTTCGCCGGTGAAACGCCGTGCGGGCTGTTGTATTAATAGCGGCGCCGCACCATCAACTACCTGACTGCCGTCGGGCTCGCCTTGAAAGATTTGCACGTCATTCATTGAGGGAACCGACATGTCGGGTATTGAAGAAAGCGTCAGCGGCCGCGTCTGGCGCGCCGATGTGTTAGTAATCGGCGGCGGCCCGGCGGGCACTTGGGCAGCCATCAGCGCGGCAGCGCGCGGAGCCCGCGTGGTGCTGGCCGACAAGGGCTATTGCGGCGCATCGGGCGCCACCGCACCCTCGGGGACTGGAGTCTGGTATGTCGAGCCCGACGGTAACAAGCGTGAAGAAGCCAAGGCCAGCCGTTACGCCAAGGGCGGTCATCTGGCCGAAACGGCGTGGATGGACCGCGTCTTGGCGCAGACGTATGCCAACATGCAGACGCTTGCCGAGTGGGGCTATCCCTTCCCGCTGGACAGCGAAGGCCAGCAGCGTCGCACCTCGGTGCAAGGCCCCGAATACATGCGCTTGATGCGCAAGAGGGTGAAGCAGGCCGGGGTGCGCATTCTCGATCACAGCCCGGCGTTGCGGCTGCTCACCGACCACGAAGGTCGGGTCTGTGGCGCTTCGGGCCTCTCCCGGCAAAAACAGCAGGACTGGCGCGTTGAAGCCGGCGCCGTGGTGATCGCCACGGGCGGCTGTGCCTTTCTCAGCCGCGCGTTGGGTTGCAATGTGCTGACCGGCGATGGTCACCTGATGGCCGCCGAGACGGGGGCGCAGTTTTCCGGGATGGAGTTCTCCAACGCTTATGGCCTGTGCCCGGCGTTCGCTTCGGTGACCAAGTCGGCGTTCTACATGTGGGCGACTTTCTATCACGCCGACGGCCGAGTGCTGGAAGGCGCGGGCTCGGCGCAAGGGCGCAGTATCATCGCCAAGACCCTGCAGAGCGAGGCGGTGTACGCGCGGCTCGACAAGGCCGACGCCCATGCCAAAGCGCAGATGCGCCTGGCACAGCCGAATTTCTTCCTGCCATTCGACCGCCTCGGCATCGACCCCTTCACGCAATCGTTCCCCGTGACCCTGCGCCTGGAGGGCACGGTGCGTGGCACCGGGGGGCTGCGCATCGTCGCTGAAGACTGCGCCACCAGCGTGCCCGGATTGTTCGCAGCAGGCGATGCGGCCACCCGTGAATTGATCTGTGGCGGCTTTACTGGCGGCGGCAGCCATAACGCCGCCTGGGCGTTGTCCTCGGGCTTCTGGGCCGGTGCCGGGGCGGCGGGTTTTGCCCAGGGTAATCGCCTTAGCGACAGCGTCTTTAGCCTTGCCCCGCAGGGCGCCGGGCTGGTCGACGCACACGGCCAGCGTCTCGATCCGGCTGCCTTGATCAAGGCTGTGCAGGACGAAGTCTTCCCGTACGAGCGCAACTGGTTCCGCCACGGTGACGATTTGCACGCCTCCTTGGGCCGCCTCGACAGCCTCTGGCAACAAGTGCGCCGTGCCGCGCCCGCCAGCGGCAGCGAGGAGACCCTGCGCTTGCGTGAAGCCAGCGCGATGCTCGCGGTGTCGCGCTGGATGTACCGCAGCGCCCTGGCCCGTACTGAAACCCGGGGCATGCATCGGCGTACCGAATTTTCGAGCCTCGATCCGGCCCAGCGCCATCGAGTCATCAGCGGCGGCCTGGACGAAGTCTGGATCGGCTACCAGGCCCTGGAGCCCGTGGATGAGCGGGCGCAGGCGGGGCAAGCGGCATGATCGAACTTATCGATACGCAGCGCTGCACCGGCTGCAATATTTGCGTGCTGGCCTGTCCGACCAACGTATTTGAACCGGTGCCCGGAGCGGCGCCGTTGATCGGCCGGCAGAGCGATTGCCAGACCTGCTTCATGTGCGAGGTCTACTGCCCCGAAGACGCCATGTTCGTTGCCCCCTACGCGGACCGTGCGGCCACTGCCGAGGAGACCGCCGAACAAGCCGGACGCTGGCTCGGCAGCTACCGAGCGGCGATTGGCTGGGGCAAGGGCCGGCAATCTACGGCCAGTGCCGACCAGAGTTTCGATCTGATCGGAAAAATGCGCCCATGAGTGAATTCAGTCGCCGCCGGGTATTGGCTGCCGGCGCGCTCGGTGCCGCCTGGCTAGGGCTTGGCGGCCGCATTCAAGCCGCCGAGCCGCAGCGCACCTTGCGTCTGGGTTTCATCGGCGCCAGCAAGGTGCCAACTGCACCCTCCGGTTGGGCCTTGCACAGCGGCCTGCTGCAACGACACCTGGCCCCGCTGGGATTCGATGATTTCAGTACCCATGCTTTTCCCAACGGCCCGGACCTCAACGAGGCGCTGCTGGCCGGCGCGCTGGATATCGGCACCTATGGTGATACCCCGGCATTGGTGGGTTATGCCAGCGGCCATGCCAGCCGGCTGATCAGTCTCGACGTGGTCGGCACCAACGTCTGGCTGGTGACGCCGAAAAATGGCGTGCGCTCGATCGCCGACCTCAAGGGCAAGGTGGTCGCTACCGCGCTGGGCTCGTACATGCACCGCTATCTGATTGGCGCCTTGCAGGCTGCGGGCATTCTCAACGACACGCGGATCGTCTACATGCTCGGCCGCGACGCCGAGCCGGCACTGGCCAGGGGCGACATTGCTGCGTTCGCCGCACAGACCGAGCTCGGCCCGACCCTGGTCGGCAAGGGCTACCCGGTGATCGACCAGGCGGCCGATCACCCGGCGTTGCGCGGTTGCTCTGTGACCGTCGCCAGCGAACCATTGCTGCAACGCGCGCCGCAACTGCCCGCTGCCTGGAACGCCGCGCGCCAAGCGGCAGTGGCGCAGATCAGCGCGGACTGGCCGGCCTACTATCGCTTTCATGCGCAGGTCTCGGGTTTCCCGCAGGCGTCGATCGAGGCGTCGTATACCGCCCAGCAATTTCAGCCCGAGGCGTTTCCGGCGTCGGGGTTGCAGTTGTTGCAGGGCACCAAGGAATTTCTGCTCGAGCAACGCTTGATCCGGCGTGACTTCGACATTAAGCAGTGGACGATCTGAGTGGCGGCACATCCGTGCACCGTGATCCCGGTGCTTGAAAACGCGGATGTTCCTTAATCTAAGGTCATTCCAACACGGTATTTAGTGATCTACGCAGGGCTGCCTAGAATGGGCTAGTTTTATTCTGGATAAGCCCATGCCACGTCTTACTTCCCTTGATCCGCAATCGCTGTCCCCCGACACCCGCGCCACTTACGACCTGTTGCTCGACAGCTACGGTCCCTATACCAATCTGCTCGGTGCTTTCGCTAATCGGCCTCCCGCGCTCGAGCATCTGTTCGGCTACCTGGTGGCCTCGAAAAAGGAGGCGCTGATTTCTGCGCGGCATCTTGAAATTGCCTTGCTCACGGCTTCCAAGGCCCACGCCTGCCATTATTGCATCGTCCTGCACGCCCCCAAGCTGGTAGCCCAAGGGCTGCCTGAGGCGGCGGTGGAGCAGTTGCTTGAAGACCAGGTCCCGGGCTTTGATGAGCTCGATCTGCTGGTGCGTGACTATGCGCGGCTTGTGACCTTGACGCCTGAACGCATCAGCGATGGGTTTCACGCACGCTTGCGGGCGCATTTCAGCCAGGAACAAATCGTCGAACTGACCATCCGCATCGCCCTGTGCAGCTTCTTCAAGCGCTTCAACGAGGCGCTTGAAGTCGCCGAAGACGTCGTCGCACCGGTATCGGTATCGGCGGCATGACCGCGAAGTTGCACATCAATGGTCTATACAAGACGTTCGACCGTGAGGGGCAGGCGATACCGGTGCTCGAGAACATCAACCTGCACGTTCAGCCGGGTGAATTCGTCAGCATCATCGGGCCTTCCGGCTGCGGCAAGTCGACTTTGTTCAACATACTGGCCGGCCTGCTCGAACACGACCGGGGGCGCATTGCACTCGATGGTCGCGAGGTCGAGCATTTGCGCGGGCGCGTTGGCTACATGCTGCAGCGTGACCTGCTGATGCCTTGGCGCACCGTCCTCGACAACGTTGTGGTCGGTGTCGAGGTACAGGGCTGGTCGCGGGCGCGCGCGGTGGAAGGTGCTCGTGAGTACCTGGCACGGTTCGGCTTGCTGGAGTTCCAGGATCGCTATCCCAAGGAGTTGTCCGGGGGCATGCGTCAGCGTGTGGCGTTGGCCCGCACGCTGCTACCCGATCCGGACATCCTGCTACTGGATGAACCGTTCTCGGCCCTCGACTACCAGACCCGCCTTTACCTCGAAGGTATGCTGGTCGAAGCGGCCAGCCGTCAGGGCAAGACAGTCATCCTGGTCACCCACGACATCGATGAAGCCATTGCCCTGTCGCAGCGCATCTATGTGCTCAGCGCGCGCCCAGGCCGAGTCAAATCCGAGCAGCGCATCGAGCTCGATACCCGCTCGCCGTTGGAGGCGCGCCACGACAGCCGCTTCGCCGGTTACTTCGATGCGTTGTGTCGTGAACTGGACATCCAGACCGCCCCCCAGGAAGCTTGAACATGCTCGACTCGACTCGATCAACCGAGATGTTGCCGGTCCGTATTGTGGCCAAAAAGCGCCGCCGTCTGCCGGTGCTGGTGGTGCAGTTACTGATCCTGCTGGTGATCATTGGTGGCTGGGAGTACGGCGTGCGCGCCGGCGCCATTTCCGCTTTTCTGTTTGGCTCACCCAGCGGCATCGTCCATTCAGCCTGGGGGCAGATGCAATCCGGCGAGCTGTGGGAGCATGCTGGCTATACCCTCTGGGCCTCGATCATCGGCTTTGTGGTCGGCACTGTGCTGGGTACCGTACCGGGCTTGATGCTGTGGTATTCGCCTTACGTGGCGCGAGTCATCGAACCTTTTCTGGTGGCGATCAACAGCGTGCCGAAGATTGCTTTCGCGCCGTTGGTGATCCTCTGGTTCGGCACCGGCCTGGTATCGAAGGTGGCCCTGTCGATTTCGTTGACCTCCATCGTCGCCCTGCTTGCCGCGTTCCAGGCCGCCAAGGACACCGACGCCGATCTGCAGAAAATGCTCATTTCCCTGGGCGCTGGCAAGTGGCAGATCTTTTCCAAGGCAGTGGTGCCTTCGGCGCTGCCCTACGTGATCAGTACCTTCCGCATCAACATCGGCTTTGCGCTAGTGGGCACAGTGGTCGGCGAGTTCATTTCGTCGAAGTACGGCATCGGCCATGTGATTTTCGTTGCTTCCTCGCTGTATGACCTGAACACCGTCTGGGTCGGGATTTTCACGCTGATGGGGCTGGGCTTTGTGCTGTACGCGGGGGTCGACCTGGCTGAACGCAAGCTGCTGCGCTGGAAAGACCAAAGCTACGCCACTCACTTCAAACTCTAAGGACTGTCATGAAACTCTCTCTGCTGGCGCAATTGACTGGGGTGGCCATGGCTTCCGCGCTTTCTTTCACGGCGCTGGCCCAGGATCAAGCCGTGGTTTCGGCGGCGTTCAAGTCGGTGTTCTACTTGCCGGTATACTTCGCTCAAGAGCACGGCTACTTCAAGGATCAAGACCTGGATGTACGCATCGACGTCGCCTCTTCGTCGACCAACGCCTTGGCCGCAGTGATCTCGAAAAGCGCGGACTTCTCGCTGCACGGTCCGGAGTGGACGGCGATTTCCTTTGCACGCGGCGCGCCGGTCAAGGTAGTCGGCGGCACACTCGACAAACTCGGTGTGTGGCTGACCTGCCGAGCCGATCTGCCGTTCAACGGCTTCGCCAGCCTCAAGGGCAAGACCATCGCGTCGGGGACCATGCCGACCACGAGTACTTCGGCGTTCCTGCGCCTGGTGCACCAGGCCGGGCTCGACGAGAAGAACGACATCAACATTCTCGAAGTTCCACTGGGTAACGAGATCGGGCCGCTGGCCGCCAGGCAGGCCGATTGCGCGGTGCTATACGAACCGGGTGCCTCCCAGGCTGAAGCGCAGGGCTACAAGGTGGTGGCAGCGTTTTCCAAGCAGATGGGCCCTTACACCTTCTCGGCGATCTCTACGCGCCAGGACATCGATCCGGCAATCTCGCACAAATTTGTCGCTGGTATCGATCGGGCGCTTAAAACCATGCACAGTGACCCTGAAGCTGCTGTCGCCAGCGGCGTGAAGCTGTTTCCCAACCTCGACCCGGCAGTGGTGCGCGCCTCGGTACTGCGGCTGATCAATGATGGCGTGTTCGCCCAGTCAGTGGCCATCGCCCCTGAAGCCCTGCACAACGCCCTGCAGACCCAAGTCGATCTCGGCAATCTCAAGGAGGCGCCGCAGGATCAGCGCTGGCTGGATCTGCATGGGGCAGATGAGCAAGCGGCCAAGCGTTACTGATCGGTATCGGCGTCGGTCGCGCGCTGGCCATGGCCAGCGTGGCCCGGCGCCAGCCCGGCACCCTGCTCGAGGAATTTTTCGCGCAGGGTGCCAGGGCGGTACGCAGTCTTGTAGGCACCCCGGCGCTGCAATTCGGGGATCAACAGCTCAACGATATTGACGAACGTGCGCGGCGATTCGGCGTAGGCCAGGTTGAAGCCATCGATGCCGGTGTCTTCGACCCAGCCTTGCAGCGCATCGGCAACTTGCTGCGGGTCCCCGGCGATCACCGGACCGCGGCCGCCGATGGCGACGAACTCGACCGCATCGCGAACGGTCCAGATCTTTTCCGGATCCAGTTTGCTGAACGCCGCCAGCGCTGATTGACCGGCATCGGTGTCGGCGTATTCGAGGCTGTCCTCTGGTTGATAGCGCGACAGGTCGATCCCGGTCCAGCCCGACAATAGCGTCCGCGCTCCCTCATAACTGGCGCGATTCGTGAGCGCTTGCAGCTTGGCCTCGGCCAGCGCGGCGGTGGCCTCGACGATCACCGTCAACATGGCAAATACCCGGACACTGTCAGCCGGGCGGCCCGCTGCCTGAACCGCCGCGCGCAGCCCTTCGAGGCTGCGCTTGAGGCCGTTGCGCGTCGGTGCGCCGACAAAGATGCACTCGGCATGCTGCGCCGCAAAACGCTGGCCGCGCGGCGAGCCTCCTGCCTGAAACAGCAGCGGGGTGCGCTGTGGTGACGGTTCGCACTGATAGACGCCGTGGCTGCGATAGAACGGCCCATCGTGCTCGACCACATGGACCTTGGCGGGGTCGGCGTACATATCGTTCGCACGGTCACTGATGACGGCTTCGTCCTCCCAACTACCTTCCCAGAGCTTGTAGCAGAGCGTCAGGTAATCATCGGCGCGATCATAGCGATCATCGTGGCCGACCTGACCTTCCAGGCCCAGGCTCCGGGCGCCGCTGTCCAGATACGACGTGACGATGTTCCATGCCACGCGGCCGCGAGTGAGGTGGTCCAGCGTGGTGAAACGCCGGGCCAGCAGGTAAGGCGGCTCGTAAGTGGCCGATGCGGTTATGCCGAAACCAAGGTGGGTGGTGGCCTGGGACATCAGCGGGATCAACGGAAACGGGTCGTTCATGGGCAACTGCGCGGCGCTACGCAATGCCGGCTCGGCACTCTGCGAGTCGACGTCGTAGATGCCCAATACGTCGCCCAGAAACAGACTGTCGAACAATCCGCGCTCGAGCAGTTTCGCCAGGTCGATCCAGTATTCGGGGTCTACGTAGCGTACCGATTGGTCATCGGCAGCCGTCCACTGGCCGGGCGCCAAGTGGCCGATGCAATTCATCATGAATGCGTTGAAGCGGATTTCTTTGCTCATGCAGCCTCCGGGTCACTGCGCCTAAGGCACAGGGTGTTGCAGGCGGTACTCGCGCACCAGGCCCTGCGGACGGAAAATCAACATCAGAATCAGGGCGACGCCTACCAGCATCAAGCGGATCGAGGCCAGCTCGGCGGCGCTCAGCCAACCGATGTAATCATTGAGAAAGCGCGAGCTTTCCAGCAGCAAGACCACGCTGAACGAGCTGATCAGCACCCCAGGGTTGCTGCCTCGGCCGCCAATGATCACCGCCATAAAAGCGTAGGCGGTGATGATCGGGCCAAACTGGGTCGGGTCGATGTACTGGTAATAGAACGCATGCAGGGCGCCGGCGATTCCCAGCGCGACACCGCCCAGGGCGAACAAGCGTACCCGTAGGCTGAGCACCGGTTTACCCAGGGTCGCCGCCACCAGCGGATCGTCGCGCAAGGCCCGGGCGACGCGTCCGAGTGGCGAGCGCGCAACGCGCTGCATGACCCAGTAGACCAGTGCCAGCGCCCCCAGGGTCAACAGCACAAAAGGCAGATCGCCCGTCACCGGGCGGGGAATATTGGCAATCCCCAGGCTGCCGCGGGTCGCCCATTCTTCATGGGTAATCACCAGGCGCAGGCATTCGGCGAAGCCCAGAGTCACGATTGCCAGATAATCATCTGCCAGCCGGGTGGAAATCAGACTGACCACGGCGCTGGCCAGCGCGCACCCCAGTACCGCCGCTAGCGCACCCAGCCACGGGGAATAGCCGAGCTGGGTAAGTACGGCGCAGAGATAGGCGCCCAGCATGTAAAAGCCGAACAGGCCGAAGTTGACCAGGCCGCCCAGCCCCCATTGCAGGTTAAGGGCCAGGGCAACGATGGCGGCGATGGACACCAGTACCACGATCGACAGCAGATAAGTGATCATTTGCTCACCCATTGCGTGCCAAACAGCCCGCTCGGACGCACCAGCAAAAGGCCGGCGAGCACGATGAACGCTGCAACACTGCGGTAGTGTGGCGCCATGAACAATGTCGACAATTCGCCGATTACCCCCATGCACAAGGCGCCGGCGACTGCACCGAGCGGGTTGCCGAGACCACCCAGGATGGCGGCAGCGAACACCGGCAGTATGTAGTTCCAGCCCATGCTTGGTTCGAGGGTCGTGTCCAGGCCGATCAGCATCCCGGCCGCTGCTGCCAGCGCACCAGCCATGGCCCAGGTCAGAGTGATGACGCGCTCCGAGTTTATCCCGCGCACTGCCGCCAATGCCGCGTTGTCGGCGACCGCGCGCATGGCTCGGCCCTGGCGGGTACTGCGCAGCAACCAGCCCAGGGCCAGCAGTACCGCGAGACTGACGCCGATGCCCAGCAGTTGCTCATGGTTGAAGCGCAGACCCAGCACCCGCATCGGCCGCGCCGTCGCCACTGCGTAGCTCAAGGGTGCACTGCCGGCGAGCAGGCGCACCGCGTTTTCAAGAATCAGTGAACCGCCCATCGACGCCACCAGCAAGGTCACCGGCGAACGTCCACGCAAGGGTCGGAACACCAGCGCGTCGAAGGCTACTGCCAGTAGCCCGGCAGCCAGTGCCCCCAGCAGTGCGGCCCACACCAGGCCAAGGCCCAACAGCTGGTTGCAGGCATAGATCAGATAGGCACCTGTAGTGAGCATCGCGCCGATGGCGAAGTTGGCGAAGCGCAGCACACTGAACGTCAGCGACAACGCCACAGCGGGCAGCGCCACCAGAAACCCGGTGACCAGGCCGTTGAACAAAAGCTGAAGCATCAGGCAGTTCCCAGGTAAAGGCGGGGCAAATCGTCGTGGGCCAGCAGCTCGACCGCCGGAGCCTGCAGGCGCACCTGCCCGGCGACCAGCAGCAGGCCGGTCTGTGCTGCGGCCAGGCCAAGGGCGATATTCTGTTCGATCAACAGCAAGGTGATGCCGGTACTGCGGATACGCGCCACAATGTCGTACAAAGCCTGGGCGTTTTTCGGCGACAGCCCGGCCGAGGGTTCATCCAGTACCAGCAGCTTGGGCCGCGGCATCATGGCGCTAGCCATCGCCACCATTTGCCGTTGTCCGCCGCTGAGCAGCCCGGCGTAGCTTTGCAGAAAAGGCTGCAATTCGGGGAACAGTGCAAGGATTTCCTCCCGCCGCTTGCTGAACGCCAAGCCACTGCCGCGCGGCTGCAGGAACTCCCAACCCAGGCGCAGGTTTTCGGCTACCGAGAGATTGCGAAACACATTCGCCTCCTGAGGCACGTAACCCATGCCAGCGCGCGCCCGTGCGGGAGCGTTGCGCCGGGTCACGTCATCATCGCCAAACAGGACGCGCCCGGCGCTGGGGGCGACCAACCCGGCGATAGTCTTGAGCAGGGTCGACTTGCCTGAGCCGTTCGGGCCGATGATCGTCAGCGCGCCGCCCGCCGGGACCAGCAGGTCGACGCCGTGAAGGATGGCCGTGCGCCCGTAACCCGCGTGAACACCCTGTAGCGTCAGGCGGCTGGTCATGCCCGACTCCCTAGATAGGCTTGCACTACCCGAGGATCGCGGGTCACGGCAGCGACGTTGCCATGGGTAAGGACGCTGCCTTCGGCCAGCACGTACAGCGAATCGCAGAGCGAGCTGATGACAGCCATGTTGTGCTCGACGATGGCGAACGTCATGCCTTGGGCCTTGAGGCCGAGGATAAAGGTGCAGAGCTCCTCGATCAGCGCCGGACTGACTCCGGCTGCCGGCTCGTCGAGGAGCAGGATCTGTGGCGAGAGCATCAGTGCGCGAGCAAGCTCCAGCAGTTTTTTCTGTCCGCCCGACAACGCACCCGCCGGTTGGTTGGAGAGTTTGCCCATACGTACCCGCGCCAGCAGTTCATGGGCCCGCGCCAGCGCCTGGTCTTCGGCACGCCGCACCGCAGCGCGGCCGATGAAGGCCCGCCAGAGGTTTTCGCCGGGGTGGTTCGGGTGGGCGAGCAGGAGGTTTTCCAGCACCGTCAGGCTGTCGAGTTCGCGTGCCAGTTGAAAGGTGCGGACGATGCCGTGGCGGGCGCGTCGATGGGTCGCCAGGCGGGTGATGTCGCGCTCGCCCAGGCGCACTGTTCCCGCCGAGGGCCGCGCGGCACCGCCGAGAATGTTGAGCAGCGTCGACTTGCCCGCGCCATTGGGCCCGACGATACCGGTGATCTGCCCGGGGATGATGGTCAATGACGCATCGCGCAGCGCCTGTACGCCACCGAATGCCAAGCCCAGGTGCTCGGCCCGCAGTGCCAAACTGGTCAGGGTCGGCCCGCTCACTTGTCGATGACTTCGAGCAGTTGGTTCTTGCCATCCTTGATCACGAAGTGCCCGTAGATGCGGTTGATCTGTTCGCCATCTGGGGCAAAGGTGAAGTTGGATCCGGCCCCGCTGTAGGCCACCGGATGCTTGGCGCGCAGCGCCTGCAAGCCGGCGAGGGGATCCTCCACACGTTCGCCGGGCCCGTTGACCACCACTGGAATGGATGCAGCGAACAGTTTCGGATCGGGGCTGGCAGCGCGTTCGATCGCCAGTGCCAGGACCGCCACCTCATCCCAAACGTTGGACGGAAAGATGGCGATGCCGTCTGCCGGCGCGCCGGTCACCCGTGCGAAGGTCTTATAGGCAGTGGAGTCCAGTGGCGGAATCGACTGCAGATGATGGATGCCTTCTGCGACTTGCGGGCCGACGTTGTTGATGAATGCGCCTTCGGCATCGGCGGCCGAGGAGTTGGCGTAGATCCTTGAGGTGTAGCCGCTGCGGTAAATCTCCCGCGCTACGGCCGAGAGGTCCGGCAGGTAACTGGGGATGAACACTGCATCCGGCGTGGCCGAAAAGACCTTCTCGACTTCAGCGCGGTAGGAGGCCTGGCCGGGGCTGTAATAAACCACGTCTAGAATCTGCCCGCCGCCGGCCTTGAAAGTCTTGATG
The DNA here is from genome assembly GCF_058986725.1 of Pseudomonas sp. GW821-FHT01A09. NCBI lineage: Bacteria > Pseudomonadati > Pseudomonadota > Gammaproteobacteria > Pseudomonadales > Pseudomonadaceae > Pseudomonas > Pseudomonas sp. GW821-FHT01A09. The sequence goes on along the minus strand of NZ_JBYSWB010000002.1, from coordinate 31,025 downwards.
AAAGGTTCGACCAGGCTCAGGGTGAACGGGGTCTGCAAGGCCAGCACCGAGGCGGTCTTGTTGCCATCCTGCAGCGCGGCCTTGCCGAACGCGGCGCCCCAATCGCGACCGTTGGATTGGAAGCGCCAGACCAGACCATGGTTGTCGCCTTGGGTGACTTCATCAGCCGAACCGCCCACGAGCATCGGCACGCTGCGCTCGATCGCCAAGGGTTTGATGGCCATCGCCACGGCGCTGCTCCAGAGGCCGATCAGTGCAACCACCTTGGAGACATCGAGCAGCTTGCGCGCTGCCGCGACACCTGCGGTCGGGTTGCTTTCGTCATCGGCGACAACGATCTCCAGCTGTCGGCCACCCAGCACACCGCCGGCTTGATTGATGTACTCGGCAGCCTTCAGAGCAGCATTGACCATGCTCTGGCCATAAGGCCCGCCACCGCCGGTAAGAGGGGCGAGCATGCCGATTCGCAACGGCTCGGCCGCTGCTCTGGCGACGCCGGTCAAGCCCAGTGCGGCGGTGCCGGCGAGCAAGGCAGTAATGAATTCGCGACGATCAAGATAGACAGGCATGTGGGGCCTTCAGTGCAGGAGTAACCCAAGGAGTTCGCCGTGCGCCGAGACGCAACGACATAAACGGGAGGGAGATTAGAGGAAATGGAAAAGGACAATAAATAACTGATGGTTATTTGCTTAAGCGTTGTGCTGCACGCTTATCGATAGAACCAATGGTTATTTTCAGGTGGATGGCTGCGGAATATAAGCTATAAAAACAACGCGATCAGTCACCCTGACTTCCTCCCTTCGCTCCGCCTGCCATGACCTTCGATTACTCCTTCGCGCTGTCCACGCTGCCTGCTTTTCTCAAGGCCGTCGGCGTTACCCTGCAATTGGGCTGTATCGCTATTGCCACCTCCTTGTTGGTGGCCATCGTCAACGCCTGCCTGGTCACCTTTCGCGTGCCGGTGCTGTGGCGGCTGGTGCCGGTGTATGTGGAACTGGCCCGCAACACACCGCTGTTGATCCAGCTGTTCTTCATCTACTTCGCGCTGCCGACCATCGGCCTGCGGTTGTCGGGCTTCAGCAAAGTGGCCGCCGCCATGCCGAAACCCGCCGCCAGCTACCTGGAGACCATCAAAGCCCGCGGCAAGCTGATCGTCGGCGTGTTCAGCGACAAGCCGCCGTTCGGTTTCGTCGACGACAAGGGCGAATACGTGGGCTTCGACACCGACCTCGCCAAGCGCTTCGCCAAGGATCTGCTGGGCGATGAAAAACGCATCGAGTTCGTCAGCGTCCAGCCGGCCAGCCGCATTCCGTTCCTGCAGAGCGACAAGGTCGACCTGATCCTCGCCAACATGACCGTCACCCCAGAGCGCCGCGAAGCCGTGGACTTCACCAATCCCAACCTGCGCGTCGCGGTACAGGCATTGGTGCCGCAAGCCAGTGCGGTGAAAGCCGTCGATGACCTGGCGGCCAAGACCACCATCGTCACCACCGGTACCACCGCCGACCTGTGGCTGACCAAGAACCACCCAGACTGGAAGGTGCTGAAGTTCGAGAAGAACTCCGAATCGCTCCAGGCGTTGGCCAACGGCCGTGGCGATGCCTATGCCCAGGACAACCTGGTGCTGTTCAACTGGGCCAAGAAAAACCCTGGCTACCGCGTGTTGCCGCAGAAGTTGGGTGACGAAGCGCCGATCGCCCCGGCTGTGAAGAAGGGCAATATCGAACTGCGCGATTGGGTGAATGGCGAACTCGCCAGACTGGGCGAAGAAAAGTACTTGCTCAAACTGTATGACCAGTATGTGCGCAAGGACTTGGCCGACGGCACCGATCCAAGTTCGGTGATTGTCGAGGGTGGGCAATGGAAGCCTTGATCTGAGGGGTTTCCAAGGTTTCAGGAAGCTTCGCCATGCATTAGGCGCAAATACAATTTGCGCCTAATGCATTTCCTTTTTTTATTGTTTAAGTGTCCGCTTTTTAATATTTCGCCGTACATGACAAGAGCATAAGCAAAGAATTAAATATTCCTTCCGGAGATAATCAAAACCCCTGATCATCGCGGCCTTGAGCGGTTGCCGAGAGGCGGCGAGCAGCGGCACCGCTCCTTTTGATTCGTGTGACCAGGAGCTGAATGATGGGCAATGTCCAGAGCGCTGCCAGCGCGTCCCGCACGCTATGGCGCGAGCCCTCCAATGCCGACCTGTTGGCATTGAACCCGCTGGCACGTGCGCCTTTGTGGGCGTCGCAATTGCAACGTACCCCCGGGCCGATTCTCAGCAAACGCGAGGGCATCCTGCTCGGCGTGTTCGCGCTGGTGCTGCATGGTGCGGTGATCAACTGGCTCAACAACACGCCGACCCCGCAGCTGCCGGTGGTACCCCCGCAAGTGCCACCCATGACCATCGAGTTTTCCCAGCCGGCGCCGCCCGCGCCGCCTGTGGTCGAACCGCCACCGCCAGCACCGGCGCCTCCAGTCGCCGAGCCGCCACCGCCCGTGGTCGATGAGATGGCCCCCAAGCCCAAGCCTAAGCCTAAGCCGAAACCCGTCAACAAGCCCGTGCCCAAACCTGTGGCCGAGCCGGTGGAAAAACCGCTGCCCAAGCCGGAGCCGACCCTGGCACCCGCGCCTGCCCCCGTGGCTGCGCCGACCCCGCCAGCGCCACCCGCGCCGGCCCCGGTCACGCCACCTTCGGCCAGTGCCGGCTACCTGAAGAATCCGGCGCCGCAATACCCCGACCTGGCCATGCGCCGCGGCTGGGAAGGCACCGTGTTGCTGCGCGTACAGGTCCTGCCGAGCGGCCAGCCGGGCGAGATCCAGATCCAGAAGAGCAGTGGTCGCACCCAGCTTGACGACGCCGCACTCGCTGCCGTCAAGCGCTGGAGCTTCGTGCCCGCCAAGCAGGGTGACGTACCGCAGGCCGGCTGGGTGAGCGTGCCGATCGACTTCAAGCTCAGATAACGCCGTTCAGCACCACCCGCGGGCCACCACCACCAAAGGAGCGCCGCCAACCCAACGAATCCGAACCAAGAGATACCCTCATGAACCTTATCGCTTCGCCTTTCGCTTCGATCGAATCCGCCGTCATCTGGCTGCTGATCCTGTTCTCCGTCGCTACCTGGGGCCTGTTCCTGTTCAAGGGCTCGCAGTTCACCCGTCTCAAGTCCCAGGACCGCAAGTTCCACAAGCAATTCTGGGCCGCTTCCAGCCTGGATTCGGCCGCGACCCTGGCCCAGCAGGAACCCGGCGCCGCCGCCCGCGTCGCGCTGGCCGGGTACACCGCCATCCAGGTCGCCGAGGCTCCTGCCACCGACCTGGCCCACGCCATCAACCACCAGGACCGCCTCGAACGCGCCCTGCGCCAGCAGATCGTGCGTGAGCGCCGCTCGCTGGAAAGCGGCCTGGCGATCCTCGCCAGTATCGGCAGCACCTCACCCTTCATCGGCCTGTTCGGCACCGTGTGGGGCATCATGTCGGCGCTCAAGGGCATCAGCGCGGCCGGCTCGGCGAGCCTTGAAACCGTCGCCGGCCCGATCGGCGCCGCTTTGGTCGCCACCGGTGTGGGCATCGCCGTCGCCGTGCCGGCGGTGCTGGTCTACAACTACTTCCTGCGCCGCCTGAAGCTCACCGTGGCCGACCTCGACGACTTCGCCCACGACTTCTACAGCCTGGCGCAGAAGAGCCATTTCCGCGTGATCAGCCATCCCGTCGCCGCCCACAAAGCCGGCGCCAGCCGTCCCGTGAAGGAGGCTTCTTGAAATGGCCTTTTCCACCCAGGACAGCGATGAAGTGCTGAGCGAAATCAACGTTACGCCGCTGGTGGACGTGATGCTGGTACTGCTGGTGGTCTTCATCGTCACCGCGCCCTTGTTGACCAACGCCATCCCCATCAACCTGCCCAAGACCGACGCCGTAGCGCCTGTGGAGCAAAAGGACCCCGTGGTGGTGAGCATCGATGGCAAGGGCCAGGTGTTCTTCGACAAGGATCCCATCGATCTCGACCAACTCGGCTTCCGCCTGCAGGGCGCCAAGGCCAAGGACCCGGAAGTGCGGGTACAGCTGCAAGCCGACGATGGCGTGAACTATGGGCAGGTGGCGAAGGCCATGGCGTCGATCGAAAAGGCGGGGATCACCAAGTTGGCGGTGATTACCGCGAAGTAGCCATGCCTGGGAGCGTGCGTGCACCGCGCCGGTCAATAAGGCCTCGCGCGGCTTAGCGCTTACGTGGTGGCGCCGACGTTTAACGTGGATGGCGGTCATTGGATGAGACAAGCCCAGATCCCGGCTATTGCCCCGAGCCCGAACCTGATCGCGACTGGCGCGCGATCAGATCACATGGGCCAACTGCAACTGGCGCAGCGACTGCGCCTTGAGCGCGCTCAGCAGCGGGTCGCTGCGGTCGCGCGGGTGAGGCAGGTCGACCGTCAGGGCTTCGCGTACGTTGCTGGGGCGGTTACCCATCAGCAGGACGCGGTCACTCAGGTACAACGCTTCGTCGATGTCGTGGGTGACCATCAGCAAGGCAATGTCATGGCGGCGGGCGAGTTGTAGCAGCAGCTCTTGCAGCTTCATTCGGGTGAATGCATCGACGGCACTGAAGGGCTCGTCGAGCAACAGCACGTTGGGGCGCGAATAGAGCCCGCGGGCGATCGCCACGCGTTGCGCCATGCCCCCGGAAAGGGCCTTGGGCAGGGCCTCGCCAAAACCACTCAGGCCGACCTCGACGAGCAATTGTCGGACCCACGCCTGGTCATAGTGCTGGTCATCGTGGAAACCGATGTTGCGTTCAACGGTAAGCCAAGGCATCAGCCGTGGCTCTTGAAATACAAAGGCGACCTGATCGGTGGTTTGCTCAAGCTCGCCGGCATAGTCCTGTTCCAGGCCGGCGATGATGCGCAGCAAAGTGCTCTTGCCGCAGCCGCTTGGGCCCAGCAGACTGACTATTTCGCCCTGGTGCAAAGCGACCTGGGCGTCACGCAACACCAGGGTCTGGCCGAAGTTCTTGTGCCGTACATGTATTTTCAGCAAGGGCTCGCTCATGGCGTGCCTCCCTGGCCAGTGAAGGTATCGCGCCATTGCAGCCAGCGGCGTTCGACGATGGCGAACAGGCCATCGGTGATTTTGCCCAGCAACGCGAGGATGATGATCGCCGCCAGAACGATGTCTGGACGTGAAGTTTCACGGCCGTCGCTGAGCAGGTAGCCCAGGCCTTTGGTGGCGGCGATCAACTCGGCTGCGACCACGAACATCCAGGCCATGCTCAGGCCGCTGCGCAGGCCGGTGAACAGTCCCGGCATCGCCGCGGGCAAGAGAATTCGCCAGATCAAACGACGCCGGCTGAAGCCGTACATCTGGCCGACTTCCACCAGCCGCCGATCAACATTGCGGATGGCGGCCACGCCGTTCACGTACACCGGAAAAAAGGCGCCAATGGCGATCAACACGATCTTGGAGCTTTCGTCGATACCCAGCCAGAGCAGCAGCAACGGCACCCAGGCCAGGCTCGGGATCGCTCGCAAGCCGGCGAAGGTCGGTTCCAGGTAGGCCTCGGCTTCACGGCTCAGGCCTACCCAGGCCGCGAATATCAGCGCCAGCCCAGCGCCGATCACGAAGCCGACCAGTACGCGTAACAAGCTGGCACCGATATGCTTGCCCAGCGCGCCGTGCGCCAGATCGATCAAGGTCAGAGCGATATCGCTGGGTGCGGGCATCTGGTAGGCCGGCACCCAGCCCAGCCTGACCACCGCTTCGAGTACCACTATGATTGCCACAGGCAGCACGCAGGCTTTCAAAGGTGTTACCCAGGGTTTGCGCCGTTCACGCCGGGGCGCTTCATCGGCGCTGGCCACACGTTTGCTCGGTACCGCCATGGCCTTAGTTTTTCCCGATCACGGCAGCACTGAACTGCGGATCGAACAGCTGCTCGACCACTTGGTTTACGTCAGTGCCTTTGCGTACCAGGCCCTCGGCCACCAGGATCGGCGCCGCCGCCTTGAGTGCTGCGATGTGCTCGGGCCCCGGCTGGGCAGTGCTGAAGTCAGTGCGCGACAGCTGCAACTTGGCGACTTCCAGCGGCAAACCGGATTCCTTGGCCAACAGCGCGGCCAGTTCGTCAGGGTGCTGGCGCGCCCATTCGCGGGCTTTTTCGTAGGCGTGCAGCACTAGTTCGATGGTCTGTGGCTGGGTTTTGGCGTAGTTCTCGGTGACGCTGATCACGTCGTAGCTATTGAAGTTGACGTTGCGGTACAGCAAGCGTGATCCCGCCTGAATCTGGCTGGCGGCCAGCAATGGATCAAGGCCGGCCCAGGCATCCACTTCGCCTTTCTCCAAGGCGATACGGCCGTCGGGGTGCTGCAGGTGCACCAGTTCTACGTCGTCCTTGTTCAAACCGGCCTGCTGCAGGGCGCGCAGGGTAAACAGGTAAGGGTCGGTGCCTTTGGTGGCAGCAATCTTCTTGCCCTTTAAATCAGCCACTGTCTTGATGGGCGAATCCTTGGGCACCGCCAGCGCGGTCCATTCCGGGCGGCTGGCGATATAAACGGTTTTCAGCGGGCTGCCATTGGCGCGGCTGAGCACTGCTGCCAGGCCTGCTGTAGAGGCAAAATCGATGGCGCCGCTGTTGATGTACTCCAGCGAGCGGTTGCTGCCTTGGCTCAGCACCCAGCTGACCTTAGTGTTCGGCAGCGCCTGCTCCAGCCAGCCGAAGTGCTTGAGTACCAGGCTGGTGGGCGAGTAGTAAGCATAGTCCAGATGCACTTCGGCAGGGGGAGTGTCCAATGCCTGCGCTGCGCCGGTCCATCCTACCGATAACGCGGCAGCCGCAAGTAGCGGGCGGGTCCATCGGTACAGTGTATGAAGCAACGTGGGTTGGATCATTGTGAATTCCTTGGGTGGCCGGGCACGCAGCGAAGTCAGGGTCAGGGGATGGCTAATTGACAGCTAGCGCAGAGTAGGCGATGTAACAGCAGCAAAATAAATAACTTTTAGGTCTGTCATTAGAACGTTCCCATGGACCCGATCGCGGTTTCGAGCGTGGGGGTCGGGTAATAAGCAAAGAATTAAATATTCCTTTCGGCGCTAACCAAAAGGCCGGATCATCCCGGCCCAGAGCAGTCGGCGGCGAGCGCCGGTACCCGATGCGACAACGCCGGCCGCCGCAGCCGGCGTGCAGAAAGGAGACGCAGGTGAACAGTGTTTATGGCGCTAGCGGCCCGGTATTGACCTTGCCCCAGAGTGGCAAGGACCACACGTTATCCATCCGCGCCAAGGCGCTGGTGTTCGCGGACCCGCGTTCGCGGGAATTGCTGGACTACTTGCAGCGCCTGGGGCCTGCGGATGTTCCGGTGCTGATCAATGGCGAAACTGGCACCGGCAAGGAACTGGTGGCGCGCTACCTGCACACCGCCAGTGGCCGCAAGGGCGCGTTCGTGGCGGTCAACTGTGGCGCCATCAATGAAAACCTCGCCGAAAGCGAGCTGTTCGGCCACGAGGCCGGGGCGTTTTCCGGTGCCGTTGGACGCCGTGCCGGCTGGTTCGAAGAGGCTGACGGCGGCACCTTGTTCCTTGATGAAATCGGCGACCTGCCGCCGCCGTTACAGGTCAAGCTGCTGCGCGCCGTGCAGGAACAGGAAGTCGTGCGGGTGGGTTCGCGCAAGCCGATCAAGGTGGATTTTCGCTTGGTGACCGCCACTAACGTCGACCTCGAACAGGCGGTGGAAGCGGGCACCTTTCGGCTTGATCTGTTCTATCGCATCAACGTTGCCCAAGTACAGGTGCTGCCCCTGCGCGAGCGGCCGCTGGACATCCTGCCGCTGGTCGAGCACTTCCGCAAGCACTACAGCCAGCGCTTGAAGATCGCCGAGCCGATGCTGTCGGAGGCCGCAATCCAGGCACTTTTGCAATATTCCTGGCCGGGCAATATTCGTGAACTGGAGAACGTCGTGCACCTGGCCTTGCTGGTGGCGGGTGACAAGCCGATTCGTCCGGAGCATCTGAAATTTTCCCCGGGGCTGAGCCAGCAGATGGTCGGTCCGCCCATGGCGAGCACGCCCCAGCAGGCGATTCGCCAACAACTGCTCAGGTTGTTCGAGGTGCCGGGCGAGTCGCTGCTGCACGACCTTGAAGATCTCATCGTTCGCGAGGCCTTCGCTTTCAGCAGTTTCAACCAGGTCCGCAGCGCCGAGCTGTTGGGCATCACCCGTAACGCCATGCGCACGTTGCTGGTTAACCACGGCCTGCTCAAAGGGCGTAACTAGGCCAGGGCGCGCAGCCTTGGCAGCAGCTCACTGCCCAGGTGAATGGCCTCCTCCAAGTGTGGAAAACCGGAGAGGATAAAAGTGTCGACCCCTAACGCCCGATACTCTTCGATGCGTTCGAGCACTTGCTCGTAACTTCCCACCAGCGCCGTTCCCGCCCCCCCACGTACCAGCCCGACACCGGCCCACAGGTTGGCCGATACTTCCAGTTCCCGGGCAGCTCGCCCGCGTCCTTGCACCAGGCGGTTCTGTCGGCTTTGCCCTACCGAATCGTAGGCGGCCATCTGTTGTTGAGCTTGCTCGATGGCACCTGATGGGATTTCGTCCAGCAGCTGCTCCACATGCTGCCAAGCCTCATCGCTGGTGGCCGCCGCGAACACGTGCACCCGCAAGCCGAAGCGCAAGCTGCGCCCTTGGGCGGCGGCGAGCCCGCGCATGCGCTCGACGCGCTCGGCGATCATCGGCGGCGGTTCGCACCACATCAGGCAGGTCTCGGCATGGCGCGCCGCGACTGTTTCCGCCGGGGCCGAGGCCCCCCCGAAGTAGATCGGCGGCGCCTGCAGCCTGGGCGAGAAGGGCGCGAGTTCGACGCCCCGATAGTACTGTCCGTAATGCTGACTCCCGCGTCCGGCCCACACGGCCTGGAACAGCTGAAGAAACTCCGCGGTACGCTCGTAGCGCTGGTCGTGCTCGAGGAAGTCCCCCAGCGAGCGCTGCTCGAAACGGCTCGATCCACTGACCACGTGCAACTGCAGGCGGTTGTCGCTCAACTGCTGCAGGGTGGCCGCGCGCTGCGCGGTGAAGGCCGGCAGCTCCAGCCCCGGGCGCAGGGTCAGCAAAAATTTCAGCCGACGTACTTCCTGGGCCAGCACCGAGGTGATCAGCCAAGGGTCTTCGAAGCCGCTGGCGGTAGGCACCATGATTGCGTCGAACCCGCCCAGTTCAGCAGCGCGCACGATCTGACGCAGGTAGTCCAAGGTCGGCGCCCGTTCCCCTTGTTGCAGGTAGCGGGTCTTGGGCAGGCCGCTGCTGGTCAGGTGGCGGCCGTCGCCATTGGTAGGCAGAAACCAGTCCAGCTCCAGTGGTGGTCGGGAGGCCGTGCTCATGACGTCAACTCCTGGCGCCGAGGGCGCAAATGGTCGAGGGCGGGCAGCAGCAGCTCGCCGATGCGCAGCACCTCGGCCACTGCCGGTTCGCTGTCGATGATGATACGGGTGACACCCATGGCGTGGAGCTCTTCGAGACGGGCGACGATCTGGGCCACACTGCCCACCAGTTGCAGCGGGCGCCGGGCATCGGGTGCGTACAGCTGCGGATAGACCTCCAGCGCCCGCAGCGGTTGATGGCTGCGAGCGTGCAGCGCGACACCGGGTGACGGCGCGGCAGGGTCGATATCGATGCCGCTGCGCCGCCAACTGTGCAAGGCTGCGTCCCAGGCCTGCTCGGCGGTCTCGCGCACGATGATGCCCACGTGCAGGGCAAAGCCCGGCACCCGTGGTGCGGCAGCCAGGCGCAGACGCTGGATCTGCTGTTCGAGTTGTGGGGGCGCGGCGCACTGCAACAGGCACAGATCGGCATGGGCGGCCAGCAATGGCAGGGCTTGGTGCTGGTCGAGAATGATCCGTGGGCGCGCCAGGCGCCGTGTATGCCCGGCGTTCTCCAGCTGAAAATAGTTGCCATGGAAATCGAAGGGTCGGCCCTGCGGGGCGAACAGGTTGGCGAGGATCTCCAGGTACTCTGTAGTGCGCTGGTGATGCTGGTCCAGATTGAGCTGCTCGCCGAAGGCTCGGCCCAGCTGACCCTCGCGAGGATGGGGCAGGTATAGCGTGATCCGCTCGCCACTGATCGACTGCAGGCTGGTCAAGGTATTGGCCAGCGCCGCTGGCAGCATCACTTCCGGTGCCACGCTCACGCTCAGCCCAAGCCTGCGGGTATGGGCACACAGCGCACCGGCGACGCCCAGGCTGTCGACTGCCCCGGCGCTGGCCGCCAGCCATAAACCGTCAAGGCCGACGTATTCGGCGGCCAACGCCAGCTGGATCCACTGGCCCTGCTCGCCCAACTGTTCCAGCGCGACGCGCCACTCAAATTCAACGGCCATGGGCGGTTCCACACGATTATTTCAACCGGACATCCTGGTCATCCGAGGGTATCACTGGTTGGGGCGCAACGCAGAACGGGGGGACCTCTGAATAGGGCGCCAGCCAAGGGCAGGAGCGATCTCAGTGGCCAGCAGGCGTAAACGTTCGAGCACCTGCACTTGGGTCGAGCTCTCGGATTGCACCACTGCGATCAGATAGTCGGCGTACGGCAGGGCGGCTGGATCGGCCTGCAAGCCGGCGACGATGTCCTCGGGGCTGCCATAGTGCACGTTTAGCAGTTGCAAATGGCGCTTTAGGTCCACGGCCTCGTCTATCAGCCCTTCGCGCTGCAGCCGCGGGATGTGCCGTTCGATGTCAGGTGCAAGTTCTGCGGCGGCCACAGCCTTGTCTGGCGCGGGAAAGATCGCCCGTACTACGCCAATGCGCGGTGCTCGCTGCGGATGGTTCCAGGCCTTGAGGTAGGCATCGGCGAGGGGTTTTTGCACGGTCAGCGGATCATGGGTCGCGGTGCCCAGCAGCAGTCCGTTGCCTTGCTGCGCAGCGTATTCGGCGCCGTATGTGCTGCCATGGGAATGCCAGATTCGCTCCCCCAGCCTGGGAGCGGGCGGCTGCAGGGTTAGAGCGGTGTGCTCATTGAGCGGCCGGCCGGCGATGTAGTGCTGTAATCGCTGCTGAGCGTCCTTGAACAACGCCTGGCGATCCTCAGCAACGCTCTCGAAGGCTGCGAAGTTTTCCAGATTCGCGCCGCCGCTGCCCAAACCCAGTTGCACCCGCCCGCCGCTCATGGCGTCGAGCACGGCCGCGTCCTCGGCCAGGCGCAGGGGGTGTTCCAACGGCGCGACGATGACCGCCGTGCCTAGCTCGATGTGCTCGGTGCGCTCGGCTACTGCCGCCAATAGCACCAGGGGCGATGGCAGTTGTCCGAAGCCCTTGTTCAAGTGGTGTTGCGCGATCCAGCCGCCGTCGAAGCCCAGTGTCTGGGCCACCTCGAACTGCTCGATGAGGTCGCGATAGGCCTGGGCCGGATCGGTACCAAACACGTGGCTGAGAAATCCCAGCTTGAAAGTCTTGGCGGTCATGATGATTAAGGCTCCTGAGTATGCCAGCCGAGCGCCGGGGCAATCCGCCGCGCAACGATCTGCAGTGCCTCGACAGCTTGGTCGAGAGGGGTCGAGAGGGTCTGTACCTGGAAGATCAACTGGTCGTCAGGGCCAGGTGCAGGTTGTGCGTGCAGCTGCTTGATAATTCCGTCGACGGGACCATGGAGCACGCCTAGGCGTTCGAACAGGGCCGCCGCGTCGCCCTCGTGCGCTGGTTGCACGCCGCTCGCCTGCTGGCGGGCCACGTACTGGAGAATGTCCTGGCGGGTGGGCGAGGCAGGGTCAAGCAGATCCTGCCCGGGGAACACCGCCTGCACCCGAGCGATGCGCGGCACGCTGCCTCGGTTCGACACGAAATGTTGGCGGTAGGCGTCGACGCGCTGCTTCCAGCTCGCGCCTTGGCGAGGGTCGGCGGCCATGATCAAGCCGTTGCCGCGGCCCGCTGCCTGCTCGATGCGCGAGGTGGCCTCCCAGAGTTTGCGGGAAAGGGGCGCGGGCCTCGGCCGCAGGGGAGAGTCGTCGCTGCGCAGGTACTGAGTGAGGTGATGAAGGTGGCGCTCGTAATCCTCATGGCGCTGTGCCGTGTCCTGGTCGAAACCCAGAAACGATGCGATATCAAAGCCCGCGCCCAAGCCCAACTGAAGGCGCTGGCCACTGAGGATCTCTAGCACCGCGGCGTCTTCGGCCAGGCGCAGCGCAGGTTCCTGCGATAGCACGATGACCCCGGTCCCCAGCTGGATGCGCTGGGTGCGGGCACTGACCGCAGCCAGCAGCAGTAGCGGTGAGGGCAAGCGCCCCTCTTCGTTGGCGAAGTGGTGCTGAGCTACCCAGCCACTGTCCAGACCCAGGCGTTCAGCAGCGGCGAACAGTGCTACGGTGTCGGTATACGCCTGAGGGCTAAAAGTCGGGCTGTAGACCCGGGTGAGAAATCCGAGGGAGAAGGATCGGCTCATGGTCGCGCGCCACGTGCGAGGTTGTCCTGCTCGGCATCGATCAGGGGCTGCAGCGCGGGGCCTGTATCAACCCGTCCGGGCGTTGGATCGAAGGGGCTGATCGTGACGTAGCCCTTGGCAACCCAGACCGCTTCGTTATCCTGCTCCGCCGCAGTAGCCGGCGCGCTGTATTGGAAGCTGATGCCCGCCTTGCCGGCCTGCTGGGGAAAAAGCTTGGCGAGGTCGTCGGTCCACACGGCTTCGAAACCCACATAACGGCCGACCTGGGTTTGCTTAATGCCCTTGATCTTGTCCAGCGCCGGCAGGTTGATGTTCAGGCCGAGCCCCGGTGGCAGCAGGGCGCCGTCGTGCTGGCGATGGTGGTCCAGAGCATCGACCAGGCGGGTGACCACGCGGGCGACGCCTGTGACGTCCTTTTCCTTGAGATCGGTGCTGACGGCAAGGGTAGGGATACCGGCGAGCACGCCGACGCCGGCGGCGTTGAAGGTGCCGGAGGCGGTGTTGAGCGCACCCAGGTTATTACCAGGATTGGGGCCGACGATGATCAGGTCGGGCTTGGGCATGACTTTTTTCAAGCCCATGAGCACGGCCATCACCGGCGTGCCGCTGATGGCGATCGTTACCAATTTGCCCGCGCATTCCGGGCTGGCGCACTGGCCCTCCTCCTGGGTACTGACGTAGTAGCTGTCAGGGTAGGCCGGGTCCGCATCGTGGCCAACGCTGACCTCCCGGCCGAAGTAGAAGGCCCCGCCGCGGGCGCTCTGGTCGGCTTCGGGCGCGGCGATCTTGACCCTGTGCCCGGCGGCTTTGAGAGCGCTGTATAAGGCGCGGATGTTGGGGTGGGTGTAGCCGTCGTCGTTGCTCAGAAGAATATCGAGCGCGCAAGCCTGGCCGCTGAGCAGCAGGCCCCCGAGCAATACGCCCCAGGCCAGACGCTTCATGAGCCGGTGTGTCGAGTGAAGACGTTGGCAGGGCGCTCCAAGCCCAGGTTCTCGCGCAGGGTGGTACCTTCGTAATCATGGCGGAATAGCCCGCGGGCCTGCAGCAACGGAATGACCCGCTCGACGAACAATTCTATGGCCCCCGGAAAGTACGGGAAGAACACGTTGAAGCCATCGCAGGCACGGGCCTGGAACCAGGTCTCGAAGGTGTCGGCAACATCCTCGGCGGTGCCGATGACCGGGTTGCCGCCAGCCAGGCGCAGGTACAGCTGGCGAATGCTGAGGTTCTCGCGGCGGGCCAGTTCCAGCACCTTGTCGCGGCGGCTACCCCGTTGGCCCGGTTCAGTGGGCGGTAGTGGCCCGTCCAGATCGTGGCCGCTCAGATCGATATCGTCACCCAAGGTGTCGGCTAGCAGACGCAGGCCCAGCACCGGATCGATCAACGCCTGGAATTCCTCGAACAGGGCCTGGGCCTGCTCGCGGGTATCCGCGATGAAGGGGGTGATGCCCGGCAGGATCTTGACCGAATCAGGATCACGGCCGAAGGCTTCGGCGCGGCCTTTGATGTCCTGGTAGAAGGCCTGTGCGGCAGGTATCTCGCTGCTGCTGGCGAAGATCAGTTCGGCGATACGGGCGGCCAGTGCGCGACCGGCATCGGACGCCCCGGCCTGCACCAACACCGGATGGCCCTGGGGCGCGCGGGCGACGTTGAGCGGGCCGCGCACCGAAAAGTGCTCGCCTTGGTGGTTGAGGGTGTGCAGCTTGGTCGGGTCGAAATACTGGCCGCTGCGCTTGTCGCGCAGGAAAGCATCGTCGTCCCAGCTGTCCCACAGGCCCCTGACCACCTGCACGAACTCTTCGGCACGTTGATAGCGGTCCCCGTGGTCGACGTGGTGTTCACGGCCGAAATTCCAGGCTTCGTCGCTGACCACCGAGGTCACTACGTTCCACGCGGCGCGGCCTTTGGAGAGGTGGTCCAGGGAGGCGAACTTGCGGGCTATGTGGTACGGCTCGTTGTAAGTAGTCGTGGCGGTGGCGATGAGGCCGATGTGCTGAGTCACCGCCGCCAGGGCCGAGAGCAGGGTCAGAGGTTCGAAGTGCTCGGCGCGGGCGGTCAGGCTCAGCGCATCGTAGTGGTGCCCCCACAGGCCGACCACATCGGCGATGAACAGCGCGTCGAATTTGCCGCGCTCGGCGATCTGGGCGATGCGCTTGAAATGCTCGAAGTCGTGACTGGCGTCAGCCTGGGCCAGTGGGTGGCGCCAGGCGGCGACGTGATGGCCGCTGTTGGCCAGGAAGGCCCCCAGCTTGAGTTGGTCGGTGCGGCGGGTCATGGGCAGTCTCCGTGGAAGGGCCGCTGGCGCGGCCACTTCGCCGTTCAGGTCAGAAGTTGTAGGTCAGGCCGGTGTACCAGTAGCCGCCTGTAGTGCCGTAGGGCGAGAAAGTGCCGTACGGGAAAGCTCCCGAGCTGCTGGCGATGCCGGTACGCTCCGGGTACTTGTTGAACAGGTTGTTGGCGCCGGCGTTGAGGGTCAGGCTCTTGGTCACGTGGTAGTCAATGTTGAGGTCGGTGATCCACGCAGCGCCAAAGGTGCGGTCCAGTGCCTCGGTGGTGCCATATTGGGTGTATTCGCCGTAGCGGGTGAGGTTCAGGCCGATGTCGAACTGGGCGATGCTCCAGGTGGTGCCCAGCAGCAGCTTGGATTCCGGCAGGCCGTGTTTGAGGTTGCCCTGGCGGGCACGGTCGTAGCCGCCGGTGGGGCCAAGCGCGGCGATGGCGGCATCAGAGGCGTGGATCTTGTCGATCTCGGTAGTATTCCAGTTGAAGCCCAGCGTGTAGCGCAGGTTGCCGTAGGCGCCCAGGCTCTGGCGATAATCACCCACCAGGTCGACGCCGCGGGTGGTGGTGTCGAGGGCGTTAGTGAAGTAGGTGACGTACTGGTTGGTGGCCAGGCCGGCGCTGGCGAGTATCGGCGCCAGTGCCGCGCCGCCGAGGTAGCCGGTCTGGGCGATGCGGTCCTTGATTTTGATCTGGTAGGCGTCAAGGGTGATGCTGGTGGCGTCGTTCGGGGTCAAGGTCAAGCCAACGCTGACGTTATGCGAGCGCTCCGGCTTCAACGTGGTGGCGCCCAAAGCTTTGGCGACGTCAGAGTCCACCGCGACGTTACGGTAGTCGATCAGGTTGCCGTTGATGCTGCTTTGCGAGGTCGAGCTATAGATTTGCTGCGCCAGTGATGGCGCGCGGAAGCCACTGCTGTAGGTGCCGCGCACGGCCAGAATCGGCGTGAGCTGGTAGCGGGTGGAAATCTTGCCGTTTTTGGTGCTGCCCGAACCGTCGTTGTAGTGCTCGTAACGCCCGGCCAGGTCGACGTGCCATTTATCGGTGAGGTCCTGGCCGATTTCGCCATAGCCCCCCAGGCTGGTGCGGCCTTTTTCGGCGGCGTCGGCCGGTGTGGTGCCGGCCCCGGAGATGGTCCCCGGCGCGATCGGGTTGCCACTGGCGCCGGTATCGTAAGGGCCCAGGGCGTAGGACTCGTAGTCGCCCTTGCCGATCTTGTAGTTCTCGTAGCGTTGTTCCAGGCCCCAGGACACTTGCGTGGGCTTGGCCAGGCCGAGGTCGAAAGCGCGGGTCAGGTCAAGGTTGTTAGTCCATTGGCTGAAGGTTTTCACCCCGGTGTCCACCGAGGTCGGCGAGTCTGGCCCGTAGCTCAGGTTGTAGGTCTTGCGCAGGGTGGCTTCGGCGTGATCCTGGCCGTAGGTGGAGGACAGGTCATAGTCCCAACCCGCCAGTTCGCCTTTGCCGCCGAAGGCCACCTGGAAGTCGTTTTCGATAAAGCGCAGGTTGTCTTCGATGCCCGCAGGGTAGGGCGTGGCGATGCCGTCGAAGGTGCCGGGTTGGTGGAACGCCAGGGGCTTTTCCGAGTTGCGCCGAGTATAGGTAGAGAATGAATACAGGCTTAACGCGTCGTTGACCGGCAGCTCGGCGTTGTAGCCGAAGCTGAAGTTACGCGCCTCTGGCAGGCCGGTGCCGTAGTAGGTGTGCTCCAGGCTCGAATTGCCGCCGGCATCGGTGTAGACGGCGTTGTCGGAGCGGTCGCTGATTTCTTGTCGCTTGACGTCCAGCCCTAGGCTGAAAAAACCATCGTTTGGCAGGGCGAAGCCGAGGTTGGCGCTCTGACGCGACGTTTCGCCGTCGCCGTTTTCGTAGTTCTGGCCATAGCTGGTGGAGACGCTGCCCCCGTGATCATTCTGTTTGAGGACGATGTTGATCACGCCGCCGATGGCATCCGAACCGTATTGCGCCGAGGCACCGTCGCGCAGGATCTCGATATGGTCCACCAGCGCGGTGGGGATCATGTCCAGGTCCACCGGTTGCGAGCCGGAGTTCAGCGCGGTGCCGTTGTTGAGCAACGCGCTGTTATGTCGACGCTTGCCATTGACCAGAACCAGCACCTGATCGCCGTTGAGCCCGCGCAGGTTGATCGGGCGCACGATCGAGGTCGAGCCGAACCCCGAAGACGCGGGCTGGTTGAGCGACGGCAGCGAGCGGGCCAGGGCGGCGGTGAGGTTCGACTGTCCTGTGGCTTGCAACTGCTTGGCGGAAATCACATCCACCGGCGACGGGCTTTCGGCCAGGGTGCGCGCTTGGCCACGGTTGCCCACCACCACCACGGTATCCAGTGGGTTGTCGCTGCTGGCGTCGGCGGCGAGGGTCAGGCTGCTGTAGGTCAGCGCCTCGCAGATGGCGATGAACAGGAGTGAGTGGGTGAAGGTCTTGGTGGGGCGCCGGGGCAGGGCGCGGGAAATCGCATTCATGGGTACAAGGCTCCTTTGGGGTCCGCAGGCCATTCCTCTGGCGGTCATGGCGCGGGGCGTTAGGGCCTGTTCGTAGGTGAACAGTGCCTTTGTGTGATCAAGCGGCTTGTTGGCTTCAAGCTCTGGTACAGGGACAGGAGCAAGGGCTGTGCCAGTCTTTAAAATCGTTTGTAATCAATTGGTTGGGTTGTTTATCGGGAAAATGTTGGTGTTTTTTTAACAGCACGGCGTCAGGCTGCTGTTTTTTCCACAGGGGCATTGCGCGCCTGGGGATAAGGGGTGGGCACTGTGGTTCTGGCAACAGTGCCGTGCAGGTCACGGGGGCCTGGCTAGGCCTGGCTGGCCTCGCGACCGACGATCAGGGTGATGCGCGATTGCGCCTCTTCCGCTTGCAGGGGTAGTCCGAGGGCTGCGTACACACGCACCAGTTGGCGGTTACTGGGAACGTCCCAGGGATCGTAGCGGCGGCGCAGTTCAAGGCCCTGCTGGCTGTCGAGCCAATCGCCGGCATGCAGGCTGGCATCCTGCTCGATCAACGCGAACAGATCGCGCTGCGCGTGGCTGCCACCAATGGCGTTGAGCCGGGGCATGGCCAGCGCGAGTTGCTCGCGGCTGTGCTGAAAGTGGCCGCGCGCATGGGCCAGTAAGCCCCGAGCCAAGGGCAGGGTGATCTGCTGCCAGGTCTGGCGCACAAACGCCACTGTTGAGTCGGCTCGCTCCTGAAGCGCCTGCAACAGCTGGTCGGCTTCGGGGGCGCCGGCGCGGGCCAGTCCGTAAAGGTACTGCACGCTGAGAAAGGGCTGCACGGTGTCGGCGGCGCGGACCTTGAGGTAGGGCGCCAAGGCCTGCCAGCGGTCACCGACGTCGATGCCGGCCAGTTCCAGGCGGGCCAGCATCGACACCGCGCCAATCTGGTCCTGGGAATATTCGGGAGCGATGCCCCATAGGTGCCGGTCGTAGATTTCCAGTACCCGTGCCTGCCGCCCGCGCGCCAGGTGAAACAGCGCCAGATGCCACCAATTGTGGGTGTACATGAAGGAGTTCAGGCCATCCCAGCCCTCCTTGCAGCGCTCGAGAAAGTCGGTGCCCTCGGCGATCCGGCCCTCGGTCAGCAGCACATGGGCCAGAGCGTGCTGGGCCCAAGGCTCGTCGGCCTGCAGGCTCAGGGCTTCGCGCGCGGTGGTCTCGGCCTCGGACAGCAGGTGGCACTGCTCGAAAGCGAACGCCAGCATCGCCAGGGCATGGGCATTGTGAGGGTTGTGTTCGCGGGCCTTGAGGCCAATGCGCAGCAGCGCCGGCCAGTCGCCGCGGTTGAACTGGATGTACTGGTTGAGCTTGGCGGCGAACAGGTCGTGGGGGTACTGGTGCAGCAATTGCTCGGTGAGCGCCAGCACGCTCTCCAGGTCGTCGGCGATCCAGGCCTGCAGCACCTGCGTGTAAAGTTCGGCCCGCAGTTGCGCAGCGCCCGCGGACCGCGCTTTGGCCAGGTAAGGGAGGGCGAGCGAAGCCGCCCGGGGGGACTCGTCGAACATCATCAGCAGGCCGGCGAGGGCGTATAGCAAGGCCGAATCAGTGCCGCGTTCGGCGGCCGCCAGAATGTTCCCGGCGCGGGGCTGGTAGGCGAGCATGCCGCCGAAAAAATCGTTGATGGCGGCGATGCTGTCGGGCTGCTCGGTGTCGAGCGGGCTGCCGAGAAAGTCCACGGGCATGGCGATCAGTCTCTTCAAGGTAATTGCCAAGGGCCAACGCAAGTGGCGTGCCAGCCGCTGCAGCCCGGCCAAGCTGCGCTCTGCGCCATCGGGCACTGCTGCTTTTTCCACAATTGCGCCGGCGCGCTGTGTGAATTCCATCAGTCGCGGCGGGGGATACCCTGCAAAGCCGGGGCGGTGACGCGTGGCACAGGGCTTGCAAAATGGCCTGCATCAGGCCATTTGCCTTTCAGGAGGGTGCATGCCCAATCCCGTGCGTTCATTGCTATACCGCTTCAAGCGTCTCGCCCTAGTGGGGGCTGCTGCCGTGCTCCTGAGTGGCGGCGTACAGGCCGACCCACACGCCGGCGGCACCCTCAACCTGGTGGCGCAGCCCGAGCCGCCGTCGCTCTCGCACGCAGTGGTCAGCCATGTCGCCACCCAATACGTCAGCGGCAAGATCCTCCAGGGCCTGCTGACCTTCGGCACCGACCTCAAGCCTATTCCCGTCCTGGCCAAGCAATGGGACATCAGCCCCGACGGCCTGACCTACCGCTTCACCCTGCAGCCCGGTGTCACCTGGCACGACGGCCATGCGTTCGGCGCCGACGATGTGCTATTCACCTACAACACGTTCTACCCGCAGCTGGACAAGCGTATAGCCGACATCTTCGACCAATACGTGGCCAGTATCGATGCGCCGAGCGCCGATACCGTGGTGTTCCATCTGAAGAAACCCTTCGCGCCCTTGCTCTCGCTGCTGGGCAGCGGCCTGCGCCCGGTCGTGTCCAAGCATCTCTATGAAGGCACCGATTTCAGGAACAACCCCTACAACCTGAAGCCGGTCGGCACGGGCCCGTTCGTGTTTGAGGAATGGAAGCGTGGCAGCTATATCAAGCTCGGCAAGAACCCGCACTACTGGAAGCCCGGTCTGCCTTACCTCGACGCCGTGGTGTTCCATGTGATTCCCGACGCCAGCTCCCGCGCGGCGGCCTTCGAGCGCAACGATGTGCAGGTGCTGCGTGCCGGTGACGCCGACTACGCCGATATCAAGCGTCTGGGCGCCTTGCCGGGGGTGCAGAGCACGCAGAAAGGTTACGAGCTGTATTCGGGCCTGGCGCTGCTGCAGATCAACACTCGCAAGCCACCGCTGGATAACCCCAAGGTGCGCCAGGCGATCCTCTACGCACTGAACCGCCAGTTCATCGTCGACAACATTTTCTTCGGCGCCGGCAAGCCCGCCAGCGGCCCGTTCCTGGGCGCCTACCATGACCCGCAATTGCCCCAGTATCCCTATGACCCGGCCAAGGCCAAGGCGCTGATCGCCGAATCCGGCGTGGATGTCAGCAAGATCCGCCTGCGCCTGCTCAACGGCGAGAAGGGCGGCGCCTGGGAGCGCCTGGCCGAGTACACCAAACAGGCGCTGCTGCCGTTGGGCATCAAGGTGCAGGTGCAGACCTCAGACGCCGCCACCTGGTACCAGAAGGTCAGCGATTGGGATTTCGACCTCACCTACAATTTCATCTTCCAGGTTGGCGACCCCTACCTCAACAACGCCTACCTGTACCGTTCCGATTACATCCTCAAGTCCACGCCGTTCGTCAACGTCGGCGGCTACAACAGCCCCGAGGCCGACGCCTTGTGGCAACAGGTCGCCAATACTCCGCAAGGCCCGGGGCGCCTGGAGCTTTACCACCGTCTGGAAAAACGCCTGAACGACGACCTTCCGATCGCGCCGATTTTCGAGATGAGCTACACCACCCTGTATCGTGATCAGGTCAGGAACCTGCTGCGCACGGGCACCAGCCTCAACGAAGACTATGAAAGCGTGTACCTCGACGGTCCGCAGCCATGACCACGCTGCTGTACGTGCTGTCGCGCTTGCTGCGCGCGTTGGCGATGGTGCTAGGCGTTGTGGTGTTGTGCTTCCTGCTGGTACGCCTGGCGCCGGGCGACCCCGCCCAGTTGCTGGCGGGTGACGCCGGCATCGATGACCCGGCCTACATCGCCACGCTGCGCCAGAGCATGGGCCTGGACCGGCCGCTGGCCGCGCAATTGCTGACCTACGTCAACGGCATCCTGCACCTGGATTTGGGGTACTCGTATCAGAACCATGTGAGCGTGTGGTCACTGATCCGCGACCGGCTGCTGGCGACGGTGTTGCTGATGGGCTCGGCAGTGGTCGTCTCGACTGCGCTGGGCGTGATCCTCGGTGTGGTTGCCGCCCGCAGCCGGCAGCGCCAGCGCTGGCTGGACAACCTCATCGCGCAAACAGCGTTGCTGCTGTATGCGGCACCGTCCTTCTGGTTGGCCATGGTGCTGGTACTGGTGTTTTCGGTGCAGCTCGACTGGCTGCCCGCCTATGGCATGCAGAACGTGGGCGCCGACCTGCACGGCTGGGCGCTCTGGCGCGACACCCTGGCGCACCTGACGCTGCCGTGCCTGTCGCTGAGCTTTGTGTACCTGGCGATCTACGTGCACCTGACCCGCGCCGCGATGCTCGAAGTCATGGCCCAGGACCACGTGCGCACTGCCGAGGCCAAGGGCCTGCGCTATTGGCGCATTCTCCTTGCCCACCAGCTGCGCAATGCCATGTTGCCGGTGGTGACCATGGTCGGGCTGCAGTTCGGCCAGCTGGCCAGCAGCACCCTGTTGATCGAGGTGGTGTATGCCTGGCCAGGCATCGGTCGCTTGCTCTACGACGCCCTGTCGCAGCGTGATTACGCGCTGCTGTTGGGGGTGTTTCTGGTGATCGCCAGCGTAGTGGTGGTGATGAATGTACTGGTGGACCTGCTGTCGCGGGTGCTCGATCCACGTATTCAACCAGGAGGATTGCACTAATGGCATCCAGCGTGTTCAAGCGATTCTGCCGGCAGCGGGCAGCACTCGCCGGCGCTCTATTTGTGGTGGCCCTGGGCGCATTGGCGCTGTTGGCGCCCTGGCTGAGCGACTCGCCATGGGAAATGAACGCACGGCCGCTGCTGTTGCCGTTCAGTGACCTCGGGCATTGGCTGGGCAGTGACATGCTCGGCCGTGACCTGGCCCGCGAGCTGCTGTACGGCGCGCGGGTGTCACTGGGCGTCGGCCTCGCTGCCAGCCTGGCGACCCTCGCCCTAGGCCTGTTGGTAGGCGCCGTGGCCGGCTATTTCGGCGGTTGGGTGGACGCGCTGCTGATGCGCGTGTCGGAGTTCTTCCAGATCATGCCGGCACTGGTGCTGGCCGTTTTGCTGGTTGCCGTGCTGGCGCCCTCGACCACCTCGGTGATCATTGCCATCGCGGTGGTAGCCTGGCCCGGTATTGCGCGCCTGGTGCGCAGCGAGTTCCTCAGCCTGCGCCAACGTGAATTCGTGCAGGCAGCCCAGGTGCTGGGCCTGAGCCCGTGGGCGATCATTACCCGCGAGATTCTGCCCAATGCCATGGCGCCGCTGCTGGTGAGCCTGACCTTCGTGCTGGCCAGCGCCATCCTGACCGAGGCGGCGCTGGCGTTTCTCGGCTTGGGCGACCCTGAAGCCATGAGTTGGGGCTATATGATCAATGCCTCGCGCAACCTGCTGCACGAGGCCTGGTGGATGAGCCTGTTCCCTGGCGTGGCGATTCTGTTGCTGGTGCTGGCGATCAATCGCGTCGGCGAAGGCCTGCGGGTGGCACTGCAGATTCCCGGGCGCGTGCAGGTGGCAGCATGACGACGCCCTTGTTGCAGGTGGATGGCCTGCGTATCCGGTTGCCGGTGGGCAGCGACCGCAGCCATGCGCTGTACGATCTGTCTTTGAGCGTGGAGGCGGGGGAGATGCTCTGCGTCGTCGGCGAATCAGGCTCGGGCAAGTCGATGCTGGCCAGTGCCTTGATGCGGATGTTGCCACCGGGCCTGGCGTTGGAGCGTGGTGCGATACGCTTCGCGGGTATCGATTTGGCCACCTTGGATGCCAAGGCCATGCGTGACTTGCGCGGCGTCGATATCAGCATGGTGTTCCAGGAGCCCATGAGCGCCCTGAACCCGCTGCTGCGCATCGGCGTGCAGATCGACGAGACCTTGCGCGCCCACGGGGTACGCAGCGCGGCGCTACGCCGTCAGCGGGTGCTCGAGCTGCTTGGCCACGTCGGCCTGCCGACTCCGCAACGCTTGTACCGGCGTTTCCCTTTTCAACTGTCCGGAGGCCAGCGTCAGCGGGTGGCGATCGCCATGGCCCTGGCGTTTTCGCCCAAGTTGCTGATCGCCGACGAGCCGACCTCGGCGCTGGACGTGACCACCCAGGCGCAGATTCTCGAGCTGTTGCAACGCATTCGCTGCGAACAAGGCATGGCCGTGGTGTTCATCACCCACGACCTGGGTCTGGTGCAGGAAATCGCCGACCGCGTGCTCGTCCTCGAAAAAGGCCAGGTCGTCGAGCAGGGCCAGGCCAGCCGTGTGTTGCGTGCACCTGCCCAAGCCTATACCCGGGCACTGTTGGCGGCCGCGCAGGGTACCGCGACGCCGCGGCCGCTGGCCGAGGATGCGCCCGTGGTGCTTGCCGCGCAGCACCTGCACAAGACCTTCAGCCAACGCCATGGTTGGCGCCTGCTGCACACCGCAGCATTGTCGGATGTCAGCCTGGCATTGGCACGCGGGCAGAGCCTGGGGGTGGTGGGTGAGTCAGGTTCCGGCAAGACGACCCTCGGGCGCGCCCTGGTGCGGTTGTTACGCCCCGACAGCGGCCAATTGCAGTGGCATGCCGAAGAGGTGGCAGGGCTAGCGCAGCGGCATTTGCGACCGCTGCGCAAACGGGTGCAGATGATTTTTCAAGACCCGGTGGCCTCGCTCAATCCGCGCCACACGGTCGCCGAAATTCTCATGGCCGGCCCTTTGGCGCACGGCACCAGCCTCGCGCAGGCCCGGGCCCGAGCCGAGCAAGTGCTGGAGTGGGTGGGTTTGCCGATAGAGGCCCTGGAACGCTACCCCCAAGCCTTTTCCGGTGGACAGCGGCAGCGCATCGGGATTGCCCGGGCATTGGCCCTGCAACCGCAAGTGCTGATCGCCGATGAATGCGTTTGCGCGCTTGATGCGCTGATTCAGGTGCAAATTCTCGACCTGCTGGAGGGATTGCAACGGCGTCTGGGCCTGAGCATCGTGTTCATCACCCACGACCTGCGCGCGGCGGCACGGATGTGCGACCACCTGCTGGTGATGCAGCACGGCCAGGTCGTGGAGCAGGGCACCACCGCGCAGGTATTGCAGGCCCCACGTCACGCCTACACGCGAACGCTGCTGGCGTCGCTGCCTGGGCCTGCGCTACTCGCGCCGGCGGCCGCACCCATCAAACGCCAGGAGGCCCGATGAGCCGCTCTCCCCATATGTGCCTCAATGCCTTCGTCATGGCCACCGGGCACCACATCGCGGCCTGGCGCTCGCCGGCCAGCCAGGCGGACGGCGGCTTGAATTTTGACCACTACCGCCAGTTGGCACAGACCGCCGAGCGCGGCTGTCTGGATGCACTGTTCCTCTCGGACACCCTGGCAATGCTGCCCGGCGAGCTGGGCGCGCTGAGCCACATGGCACGCACCGAGCATTTCGAGCCGCTGACCCTGCTCGCTGGTCTGGCGGCCGTCACCCGGCACATCGGCCTGATCGCTACCATGACCACCTCCTACAACAGCCGGCACACCGTGGCCGAGGCCTTCGCTTCGTTGGAACGCCTCAGCCATGGCCGCGCGGGGTGGAACCTGGTGACCTCGAGCAACGCCCAAGAGGCGCCCAATTTCGGCCGCGAAAGCCATTACGAGCATGCCGACCGCTATCAGCGCGCTGAAGCTTTCCTCGCAGACGTGCGTCAGCGTTGGGCATTGCAAGGCGTAGCCCCGGTACAGGTGCTGGCCGGTGCCTCGGCGGCTGGCTGTGCCTTTGCCGCCGCCCGGGCCGATGTGGTCTTCACCGCGCAGCCGGAATTGGCTGGCGCCCAGGCGTTCTACGCCGACCTCAAGGCACGGGTGGCCGCCGCCGGTCGCGATCCACGACAGGTAAAAGTGCTGCCGGGCGTGATGCCCATTGTTGCCGCGACCGAGGCCCAGGCCTGGGCAAAATTCGACGCGCTGCAGGATTTGGTACTGCCCGAGGTCGGCCTGTCGCTGCTGGCCGATATCGCCGGTGGTACCGACCTTTCGGCGTTCGATATCGACGGTCCGCTGCCCGAGCTGCCCGCCACCGAATCCGGTGTCAGCCGCCGTGAGCTGCTGATCAAGGTGGCGCGTGAGCAAGGCTTGAGCATTCGCCAGCTGTACTTGCGCATGGCGGCGGCGCGCGGCCACTGGGTGGTGGTGGGCGACGCGGTGCAGGTCGCCGACCAGTTGCAGCATTGGTTCAGCCACGGCGCTGCCGACGGCTTCAACCTCATGCCGGCCACCTTGCCCGGCGGGCTGGATGACTTCGTCGAGCAGGTAGTACCCCTTCTGCAGGCGCGCGGCTTGCTTCGCATGCATTACCAGGGCGGCACCTTGCGCGAGCATCTGGGTTTGCCCGTCGTTTCCACTCCCTCATACAAGGCAACGCCGCATGGCTGAAGCACTCTCTTTGGACGGCTTGCCGCGCCTGCACGGGCGGCAAGTGGAAATCTCCAGCGGCCGCTGGCTGAACATCAACCATCTGCCTGGCAGCGGCGCCAATGCCGCCACCGTGGTGTTCTTCTGCCATGGCGGTGGCGGCAATCAGGACCAGTGGCGCCTGCAATGGCGCGCCTTGCAGGCGCAGGGCTACAGCCTAGTGGCCTGGGACCTGCTGGGCCACGGGCTGAGCGACAAGCCCGGCACTGCCCATGCCTACGCGTGGGAAGCGTTGGTGCGCGATTACCTGGATATTCTTGAGCGCTATGCCAGCGCCCGCAACCTGTTGGTCGGGCATTCCTTTGGCAGCGGGCTGACCCTTAGCGCCGCTGCCCGCTGGCAAACCCAGGCCCCCACTCGGCCGCTGCAGGGCCTGCTGCTGCTCGGCACGCAACTGCAGCGCCCACTCGGCAAGAGCGGTCTACTCAAACTGCCGGTATGGGTCCTGGAGCTGCTGCGCCCGCGCTTGGCCAGGGGATTTCGCGAACGCGCCTGGCACGCCGACACCGATCCGCGCCTGGTGGCCTATGAAGAGGCGTTGACGCGGCATAACCGCCTCGACGTGTTCAAGGCACTGGTGGGGGGCGCGCGCTGGCCTACGCGGGAGGACTTGGAAAGCCTGCGCCTGCCAATAGAAATTCTTGCCGGCGAGACCGACGGCCTGACGCCCGTCGAAGCTGGCCGTGCGCTGCATCGCCAGCTACCCGGCTCGCGCTTCGAGGTGCTGGCTTGCGGGCACCAGCTGATGCTGGAGAAGCCAGCGCAGGTCAATGAGCGGCTACTGGCATTGCTGCAAGCAGGTACCTCAAGCGTTGCCCATGGGTGAGGCTGCACACGGCCTTGCAGTTACCGCTGCCAGGCGCACAACCCAAACACCGCCAGCCCAATGAACCCCGCATACAGCACCGCCGTCGACGCTAGCTGGCAAAGGCGTTCGTTATAAAGCGCTTCGCTTAGAACCAGAAATACTGAAAAAGCATAATTCTCTGCCGACACTGCGGGCGCCTCGCAGTGCTTGGGATTGGTGCGCGGATGCACGGGCAGCGTTGCTTGGCACGGGTTTCAGCCCTCTACTGTGTGCAGACAAAAATGGCGGTTGCACAAACCGAGTGCAACACGGTCATTGAATTGAAGCAGGCGCCTCATGATGCATTCCCATCACCTCGGTTATATCGTTTTCATCATGAGTCAGATCGGTGGGCAATAGGTGCAGCCTGACGCGTTTTCTCTTCCTCTCCCACCGCCGTCCAACCATGGTCTTTGTCCAGGATTAGCTGTTTGCTAGCGAGATGGCAGTGAGACGAGTTCGATCTGCGAACCCCAAGGGGCTTGGAAGTAAAACCAGCGAACCCCGTCCGGGTTGGTAATAGGATCGTTGAGAATCATCACATTCTTGCCTTTGAGCAGGGCCAGACTGTGATCAATGTCATCTGTCCTCAGCGCAATATGGCTCGCGCCGGCGTCGTCGCCATGCGGCTGGGCATGATTGATTTCTGCGCCTCGGTACTGGAAAAGCTCAAGCTTGGCGCCGCCGTTAAGTTGCAGCATCACAAAGCGTTGAAGGTTGCTGGAGCTGTGCCAGCGAAATTGCGTCTTCCACTGATCCGGAATGTTGCCTGGGCTGATGTCCGATATCACTTGTGCGCCCACCAGCTCGGAGAAGAATCTGGTGGCGGCATCAATATCCGGCACATTCATGCCCACGTGATCGATGGCAGAGACCTGAAGGACTGCAGAATTCATGCTCATGGTGGACTCGCTCTTGGCAGACGTGGTCGCGGCCTGCGCGGTGATGCCGAAAGCTACCGAAAATGCCAGCAGCGTCAGTTTGAAGATATGCATTGGATGTACTCCTCAGTGGGTATGCGGACGGCTCACACTGCCGCCCGCTTTAGCCATCAAATCTGGGCTTGGCCGCCGTCGACGAACAGTTCGATACCGTTGACGAAGCTGGCGTCATCCGATGCCAGGAACAGCGCTGCGCTGGCGATTTCTTCCGCTTCCCCGACACGGCCCATTGGAATGAGCGAAGCCAGATAGTCGAGCAGACCTTGTTGCTGGGCCGCATCTGGGCCAGCGAGGTCGACCAGGCCTGGGGTGCGAGTCGCGCCCGGGCTGATGGTGTTGACTCGAACCTGGCGGTCTTTCAAGTCCAGAATCCAGTTGCGAGCGAAGGAGCGTACAGCGGCTTTCGAAGCGGCATAGACGCTGAACGTAGCAGTGCCCGAGCTGCCAGCAGTGGAGCCGGTCAGGATCACCGAAGCTTTCTTGGCCAGTAGCGGCAGCGCTTTCTGAACGGTGAAGAGCACGCCTTTGACGTTGCGGTCGAAAGTGTCATCGAAGTGCTGTTCGGTGATCTCGCCCAGGGGCAGCATCGAACCACCGCCGGCGTTGGCGAAGAGCACATCGATGCGGCCATGGGCAGCGCCGATCTGGCTGTACAGCACGTCTAGTTGATCCAACTTGGTCGAGTCGACCTGTACGCCGGTGGCGTTGCCAACGGCGGCTACTGCTGCGTCCAGTTCGGCTTGGCGGCGACCAGTGATGTAGACGTGAGCGCCTTCTTCAGCGAAGCGTTTGGCAGTGGCCAGGCCGATGCCAGTAGTGCCGCCGGTGACCAGTGCGATTTTGCCTTCAAGTTTGCGAGCCATGATGTTTCTCCTGTTACGTGGGTAAGTTGCTGTGGTGTGGGAGAAGCATATCGACGGCGGCGGTTTTACAAAATAGAATTGCCTGAAACCCATCATTGCAGAAATGAAATGAGCAAACTTCCGGATTTCGAAGGCTTGGCCATGTTTGCCAAAGTGGCTGAAGAAGGTTCGTTCGCTGCAGCATCGCGAGTAATGGGGGTTTCTGTCCCCACAGTGTCTCGCGCCGTCGCGCGGCTTGAGGAGCGTCTAGGTGGGCGCCTGTTCAACCGCACATCCAGGCAACTGGCGCTCACAGAGTTTGGTGCGAGCATGGCCGCCAAGGCTGGCGACATTTACCGCCAGGCTGAAGAAGTCGAGAGCGAAGCCCAGGAGTTGTCGGTGCAGCCTCGTGGCCAGGTGAGGCTCGCCGTACCTATGTCGTTCGGTTTGCGCTGGGTTGCGCCATTGATGCCGCAACTGATGCGCCAGTACCCGGAGCTGTCGATAGACCTGCATCTCTCCGATGCATCTGTCGACTTGATCGCCGAAGGCTTTGATGCGGCATTGCGCATAGCCGTACTGCCCGATTCTTCGCTGGTAGCCCGCCGACTCTGTGCAGTCACCCAATACCTCGTGGCTTCGCCGGCTTATCTAGAAGCGCACGGATATCCGAGCCATCCACGTGAATTGGCCGCACGACCGTGTTTGAGCTATGCGTATCGCGCCCGCAGTCAGGTCTGGCGATTTACTCATGCGGATGGTACCGAAGAGGATGTTGTGCCCAACGGTCAATTGCGAGTGACAAACTCAGACGCGTTGTTGCCAGCTTTGCTGGAGGGGCTGGCCATTGCCGAGTTGCCCGAATTCATTGCGAGTGAGTATCTGGCTGATGGGCGACTCATCGTATTGTTGCCAGAGTGGAGCATGATGCGCGGGGGACTTTATTTCGTGACGCCGTCGGCGCGTACCCGTCCGGTAAAGATCAAGGCGCTTTCCGATTTTTTCTTCAAGCATTTATCGGAGCCCTCATGGCGGTGGTCTCGTTAACCGGCCCGATCAGGCTTACGATTATTACAAAAATGAAACGATAGATAGCAATAATTGCTATTTTCGATGGCGGGCGGATCCCGTAATTTTGTTTGGCAGGCACAGCGCAATGTGCCCACTCAAACATCCGCTTCGGGAGCAACCAGTCATGAAAAACGCCGTCGAGCTTCTCCAGTTGTACCTGGAATCCATCCAGTCTCCTGCCAACGCCGCCTCGCTCTTTGCAGACGACGGCGTGTTGGAGCTTCCTTACCTCGAATCGCTGGGCATCACTAGCCGCGTCCAAGGTAAGGAAGCCATCGAATCCTTCATTGGCTCACTGTTGAACAAAGTGCCGGATTTCAAGTTTCGCAATGTGCGCTTCCTGATCGATACCCCAGACCAAGCGTTTGCGGAATACAGCGTTGAGGCCCTGGTGCCGGCCACTGGGCGAATCTATCGCCAGATGTATGCCGGTCGCCTTGTAGCTCAGAACGGCGAGATCCAACTCCTTCGTGAGTCCATGGACACCATCGCCGCTGCCAAAGCGTTTGCCCCTGCCGACCCTACTTCGACCGGGCAATAAGCACATCTCTCATTCCATTCAGCGACCATTTATTCAGTGAGCCGAAAAGGCACTCCGAAGCTGCGCTTTCAACTGCTGTTGTGGCCCGTCACTGATGTGAGCTTCGACACGGGCTCATACCAGCAATATGCCGAAGGACATTTCCTGACCAGGAACATGATGAAGTGGTTCTGGAACAACTACACCACTGATGCCGCCCAACGAGCTGAAATTCACGCCTCGCCATTACGTGCCACTACTGATCAGTTGAAGGGACCGCCGCCAGCGCTGATACAGACTGCAGGCCTAGACGTCCTTCGCGACGAAGGTGAGGCCTACGCCCGTAAGTTGGACGCCGCTGGTGTGGACGTCACCTCAGGGCGGTACAACGGCATGGTTCATGACTATGGCCTGCTCAATCCATTGAGCTCCATCCCTGAGGTGAAGGCGGCAATGCGACAGGCAGCAGGTGAACTGAAGGCACATTTAAACTAATCAGCCGGGTTGCGCCTGGCTGGCAGTGGCTTGGTGACCATCAGAAATCAAAAAGGGCCCATAGGCCCTTTCGTATACATCGGATCAGGATAGCCAAGACTCCGCGGTATCCGAGCCGTACTCAGCTTTTCACTGCTCAGCAAAGCAATAGCCGAAGGGGCTCGTGTATCTTCAAGGACGGCAGGGATGACTGTTGATACAGGTGAGGCCGCATAGGGGCATATGGGGATGAAAGTGGTACAAATTTGGTAAGAGGCAAGCTCGGTATTTGGATTTCTAGAATTCAATCAAATAGTTATGGAAAAGGTGGTCCCATCCATCATCGGCGCGACACTAAATCGTCTCATCACATGCTGTTGATTTATATCGTTTTTCTGCAATTTCGTGTACCCAGTAATTTCGCGTGTGCAGCCATCAAGTGCACACGAGGTGCACACGAGGGGCATTAGACGGGTATTATACAGGTGCTCCGCTCAGCACACCGAGTGTGCATTTCACCGATCAACCAGGGGCGCTAGCTCAGAATCTAGGCATTGTGGGGGGGGTTATTGAGCTTATTTCTACATTTCCCCTCTGCACTGGCTCTATCCCCAACCGCAAAATCCCTGCTCGCGCACCGTGCGCTTAACCGATAAGGATTTGTAATGGCGACGTTCAGCAAGCTACCGAGCGGAAAATGGCGTGTTCAGGTACGCAGGGCGGGGATCTATAAAGGGGCGACCTTCTCAACAAAGGTTGAGGCAAAAGCCTGGGCTGCTTCGATAGAGCATCATGCGACCCATGTCGCTGTCAGCGGCTTCGCACCGCCACCTGTAGTGGTCAACTGATCCCGGACACTGAATTGAGTTTTTCCTCTGCGACCGCAGGCGGTAGCCCTTCGTTGAATT